>DATFIZ010000099.1:0-42258 GCA_035269575.1 Bacteroidales bacterium
AGAGGGTGATGGGAGCACTACATTTAACTTACCGAATCTTCAAACTAGAGTACCAGTAGGATTGTCCACGGACCTTGGTTTTGACCAACTTGGTAAGACTGGAGGAGCCAAAGATCATGCGCTTACGGTTGATGAAATGCCTGCTCACAGTCATGGAGGATCTACATCCAGTTCAGGGTCGCATACACACTCTACTTACCTCAGTCAGGCAGGCGATCACACTCATACTGGAACTACCAGTTGGTCGGGTACCTCGGGATCTATGAGCGTTAAGCAGGGTATAGGTTCTGGAGTAACTGTAGCAAGGGCGTCAGGAGCTCATAGGCATACTTTTTCTACCAATACTGCTGGTGGGCACTCTCATTCTGTAGGTCTTATGCAAAGCGGCTCTCATTCACATGCGGTCTCTATTAACAGCACAGGCGGCAGTAATGCTCACAACAACCTTCAACCTTATATTGTATTGAATTATATAATCAAATATTAAAAAAGTTGACGTTATTTATGATTTTTTCGAGTCATTTTATGGATGAGAAACAAGGGGCAGCACCCACTGTTTTAAACCGGGAACCTTGTGTAATAGAGCAGAACAAATGAGAGTTGCATTAACCAAAGTATTAATGGTATTTATAATTTCGGGTTGCAGCAAGGATGCTGAAAAACCCGGAATTAAATATATTTCGTTCGGACAACCTCAAAAAGTAAATGTTCTTGATTATGACGATCATATCATGGAGCCTTTCCTTTCGCCAGATGGGTCGGTACTTTTTTTTAATAACCTTAACCACTCCTCCGTGAATACGAATTTATATTTTGCTACAAAAATAAATGATTCGGTTTTTCAATACCATGGAGAAGTAAAAGGGGTGAATACAGAATTTCTGGAAGGTGTGCCTTCGATGGATTCTTCGAATGTTTTTTATTTTATTTCGACCAGAAGCTATGATCAAACCTTGTGCACCATTTATAAAGGAGATTTCGTTAAGGATAGTGTCAGGAATGTACAACTGGTGTCGGGTTTATCAAATGGAACAGCCGGATGGGTAAATTTTGATGTTGAAGTGAGTAAAGATGGAAATGCTCTTTATTTTGCTGACGGGTTATATGATGCTAATGGTGGCCCATATGCATCCGATTTGATTTTCGCGGAAAAAGCAGATGGCATATTTCAGCGAACCTCTCATTTAATGCTTCAGCATGTAAATACAGAGGGGTTGGAATATGGTGCATGCATTTCATCAAACTGTCTTGAGTTATATTTTACAAGAGTCGAAGCCCCTTTAACAGATAGGTCAGCGCCCCGGATTTATGTATCAACCAGAACAACTGTTACCGAACCTTTTGGTAAACCTTACTGCATTGAAAATATCCCGGGATTTGTTGAGGCTCCAACCCTGTCTTCGGATGATCAGGTCTTATACTATCATAAAAAAGAGGGTGAAATATATGTACTCTATTTGATTCGAAAAGAATAATTACTTTGCTGGCGCAGGGAGGCCTCTCTGCTTTCAAAAAAAGTGCCTGTGATTATATATTAAATGGTTACTTAATGACTTAGGCTCTAATACAAAGGCAGCCGGAAAATTATTTGATTTTGTATAATTTCCGGCTATTCTTTGTATAAAATATAAAAATGTCCCGGCAACCTGCCGATGCTGTGGGGCAATCTCAGGGTATTTATTTAACCAGCTCTTCGAAATCGCAATTAAAATACTTAACACAGATGGTATCCATGTATGCTTGCATTTCTGGCTGACGGGCCATCCCCTCAATTAAACCGGTTGAAGCAAATGTTTTTTGGAACTCGTTTAGCTCATCACTTATCATATCGCTGTCATATTCACCCAAAAACTGGGCTGCTGCATCATCTAACAGGTATCGTGCTTCGGGTTGTCGTGCAATGGATTCAAATAAAAGACTAAATGCAGAACCGCGGGCAATACCACGTTGTCTTTCCAGGGTATCCGAAATGGGTAACAGATCGGTAATGTTGGAATATAAAACGCCTTCTGTGGCTTTAACCAATTCTTCTGTCATTTCGGGTTGTCGTGCAATGCTTTCAAATAAATAACCTATTTGTTGCATTTTTTCTGCTTTTATGTCCGGCTCATTTTCAATGTATATCTCTTCATTGTAATAGATAGATTCTTCGGTGCATGAATTAAAAATAAAAGGCACGAATACCAGGATTAAGATGATTTTTTTCATAGAAAATTTAGGTTTAAAGTGAAATTGTTTATTCGTTTTAAAGATATATAAATAAAATAACTAATGATCGATTTAGGTATTGAAAATGAAGGATGAATATCCCCCCCTATCTATTTAAGTTTTTGCTGGCATGGGTGAAGCGTCGGCCTGCCTCAGTAACCGGGGGTGCAGGTTTTGCAATGTTGGTAGTTTGCGAATAATATCTTATTTTAGTAAAAGGTTTTAACGGGGTCCTGTTCGTTGAAAGGAGCAGGATGATTCCGGGAATTAGCAGAATCTGCAGGATGCATCGTATCCATTTTTTGTTTAACCATAAAAGATAAAAAAATGACAGAACCAACCTTTAAAAGTTATCCGGGCATAGCGCAAAGCATTGGAATAACCGTGATTGTAATTTTGGGAATGCTATTGTTTAGTCCGCTGAAGTTATTGCTTGACAACCTGATAGACCAGGAGGCCTCCATGCTTATTTATTACATTTTATCCATCGGAGTGCCTTTTTGGATTGTTTTTACGCTTAGAAAAAAAGAAACCGGGAACGCTTCGTTTAACTGGAAAATAAAAGATAAGCGTATCATTCCATTTATTATGCTCGGAGCCATTGCGTTACTTTTTGGCATTGTTACACCCATTAGTAGCTTAATCCCCATGCCCGAGAGTGTTAAGGAACTGTTTCTGGATCTTAGCCGGCAGACCGGAATTTTTTCCTTTATTTTGATGGTGGTTGCAGCGCCGCTTCTAGAGGAACTTATATTCAGAGGCATTATTTTAGACGGGTTGTTAACCCGGTATTCTACCGTAAAATCCATCCTCTTATCCAGTTTTCTGTTTGGATTTGTTCACCTCAATCCATGGCAATTTGTCACAGGATTTATACTGGGTATTTTTATTGGCTGGGTTTATTACCGGACCAAAAGTTTAGTTTATCCAATTATAATCCACGCAACGGCAAATTTAACCGGTTTTTTAATGAGGATATTTTTAGATATCGATTCTCATGCAGATGAAACGTTATTAGAAACCTACAACGGGTTAAATAATTTGATTTTTTCCATTATAGGATCTGTTGTCATACTCTGGGTTTGTATCTTTTTTTTAAATAGAATGCTGGATAGAAAGAAAAAGGTTGTATCATGATGTAATTAAAGAACTCATACCCTTTTTTCTGATGGTTGGGGGTACGATAAACGTCCGGAAATATTGTTCATTTGATAAAACGATCTTATCTTTTTAGATTTGGGGTCGAAAAAATCAATAAACGCTTTTTTTATGGAAAAACAGGATTATCTTCAACGACAAATCGACCAGCTGGGGAAAGTATTGGCTGAATTGCTGGGTAAGATAACCGGTAGCGGCAAAAATCCGGATGCATCGGAAACCCTTGAGATAGTAAGTCAGGTACTTAATGAAAATCTGGATTGGGATATCAAACAGCTTCTGAATATTCCTGAAGATAATTTTATCGATACCATAAAAGATAATCAATTATTAGATGATGTGAATATCGAAACACTGGCGGATGTTTTTGTAGAGGTGGCTGAGCATCATTCTTCAAATAAGGAAAAGTTGTTAAAGCGGGCATTGATGATATATAAGTACATTGAAAAATCGAACATGACTTTTTCCTTTACACGTAACCAGAAGATGGAGGAAGTTCAGCAGAAATTGTCTGTCTTGTAGTATTGTTTTTATGCCTTAGTTCTATTCAACCTTTATAGCGTCAATCACTTTGGATTCCGATAAAAAGGAAATCCCTTGTTGCCCGTAAGAACCAATCATTATCGACTGGATTAACAATTGATCTGAATATTTTCTGGCCCCCCAGTGAATGATAAAGTTAGCCCCTGCACCTCCAATATCTTCAACCTCTTCAACCACAAACTCAATGGATTCTAAAGGCGATAGAAGAATGGTTGAGTCGATATATTCTGTTAATTTTTCTCCGTACGAATCAAAATAAGTAGCTTCTAATATGTAGGCTGAATCTGTGAGTGAAGTATTTCTAATGCTTATGGTTGTGGTAAGCATAAACCTTCGGGTACCATCTCTATGGTAAATATCGGAATAGACCGGCACATAATCCGTTTCATAATATTTTAATTCCGAATGGTCAATGGTTGAATAGGTGTAAATGTGGCTTGGATGACTTTTTTTAGCTCCTCCCTGAGGTTGTTCTTGTTTACAGGCTAAAAAAAACAGGATAAAAAGTAAAGGAATATATTTCATGATGTTGTTTTTTTACAAAATAATAAAAATCCATCCTATAAAGTTAAAGATTATTCCTTATTCTTGTTATTTTAATAAAATTATTTAATCAAAGAGGATAAATATTAACGTAATGAAAATAAAACGACAAAAATTAAAACCGCTTGTTTTAATAATTGCTTCACTTTTTATTTTTAGTTGTAATCGAACAGTAAAAAAAGAAGAATATCTAAAGAAAGTATATGAAAATCTACGTGACATGGAGAGCGCCTCGTATTCCGTTCGAGTGGAGTCGTGGGCTCCGTTCGATACGATACCCTCGTTGGTGACACATCTCTACACGATCGAGATGGACAATCCATTGGATACAACCATTGGCGCCTCTTATGTTAAATTTACCGACGACCGGGAAAGGGTCAAATGGATTTACGACGGGCACATGTCAGCCACCTTTTTTCACGAACACAAGGGCGTGATTATCGACAGTTTTAAAATTGACCGTGGCCTGGAATTCAGGCCGCTATCAGCACCTTTTTTTAATAATACCCGAAGCATTATTCATTATATCCTTACCACCGAAGACAGTATTAGCCTTAGCTTTCAGGATGTTGACAGCGCATACTACTACCGGTTAAAGATATTTGAAGACCGGCAGGTTGAGTTTTTTGGTAAAGCTTACCATATGCCTGAAAATCCTTACAATATGGGGGAAACAACCTCGCAGTACGAGTTGTGGATGGATAAAAAGACCAATCTTCCTAACCGGGTGCGGCGGAAAATGTCGCATGATATTTCGGTATCTGCCGTTAGCGAGGTTAAAATAAACACGTTTAAACCGGAAGATTTTAATGCCAGCATCTATCTCCCTGATGATTATGAATACAGGGAGTGGGGTACGAGAAAGAAAAAAGCAACGGGCAATCCGCTGGAAGGAAAGGCTGCGGCGGATTGGACACTTCAGTCTACCGAAAACAAGGATATTTCATTCAATGAGCTGGACAGCAAACTGGTATTGCTTCAGTTTACCAGCGTAAGTTGTGGCCCCTGCCGGGTATCGATTCCATTTTTAAATGGCCTTACAGAGGAATACTCCCGTGAGCAGTTAGAAGTGATTGCGATTGAGTGTACTACAAAAAGTTTAAGGGCATTACAACATTACCGGGAGGTGAATAAAATCAGTTACCCTCTTCTGCAATCCGGCGGCAATATAAAAAAGGATTATCAGATATCCTCTTTTCCAGGTTTTTTTCTAATTGATGAGAACCGGAATATAGTGCATGTTAGCAAGGGATTTGCTGAGGGGCAAACAGATGCCAGCATTTATAAAATCATTCAAGAACATCTTTAATCATGGATAAAATTAATATACCCGAAAAATTGAACCTGTTCGATGATTACTGGAATCCTCGAATTGTAGCTGAACTGAATGGTCAGTATGTTAAGCTGGCTAAATTTAAGGGTGCTTTTGTTTGGCATACGCATGATCATGAAGATGAAATGTTTTATGTGGTCAGGGGTGAATTATCGATAGAGTTCCGCGATAAAACGGTTCATCTTAAAGAAAAAGAGTTTATGGTGGTACCCCGTGGGGTGGAACACCGTCCGTTCGCTTCGGATGAAGTCCATGTGTTGCTTTTTGAGCCCAAGAATACATTAAATACCGGGAACACCAATAGTGAGCTTACCCGGGATAATCTGGAGAAAATATAGTAGCTGCTATTGAAAACCCGGTTCCCCACAGTTGTAGGCTCAGCCGGAGAAGCTAAACGAATCTCCCGGTTAACGCAGAGGCGTTTTTACATGTTCTTTTTGATTCTTTCCAGGTACATTTCCCGAATCATTTTAAACCGTTCGTAGCCCGGCTGGCAATCGTAAACCCGGATAACATCAACAATCCCTTTTTTACGAAAGAATATACCCTGAGCGGCATCAAAATTGTTATTCGTAAGATTATTTTTTATATCATGCGTAAATTCTTTAAAGGTTTCCCACGAAAGATTTACCGGAAGTTCTAAATAAGATTTAACTTCCTCTAAATCGGAATAAATACCTTCCTCCATCTCCTGAACATAAAAATTTTTATGGATAACAATGATTCCTTTTTCATCCATCGCCTTCTTTTTAAGGAATTTTACCTTGTAATCCTTTAAAAGAGCCTGTAACTCGGAGATAAAATGAAAGCTTTTAAGGTATTTAATGCGGATGCATGCATAGGTTTTTCTTTTCAGATAGATATTCCCATTAGACATATCAAAGTCATGCGTAAATTCTTTTTTTACTTTCGCTGTAATACGTGCAATTTCTTCCAGCGAATAGGATTTATCTACGATTAAAAAAAGGGAGCGGGGACAAGGTTTTTCCGGCAGGTTTTTGCCATAATAACCGGGGTAGGTATTTATGCTTTCGAGAACAAAGGTTTCAGGGATAATATTGTTTTCAACCGTTGTAAGGTTGGCCTCCTTTTTGATATATCCCATTGTTTCGATATGAATATGGTTGTGAATCATAATAGTGGATTTTCAGGTTTATGTCAAATTATAAAATAAATGAATGGAAGTCAAATAATTAAATTGTTATTTACGCAACAGAAATTATAAATGCATAAGAATAAAGCCTTTTGAAATAGATAAAGAATGTGTTTGTACTGTTAATCCACCTTCGCATTCCACTTCGGCGGACGAGAGGGCTTTGGTTTAATTCCCCGACCCTCAGGGTCGGAAACCATGAGTTTGGTTTACCAGCACGATGACTTTGCCCCGGGGTAATTTATTTTTTGTATTTTTATCGTAGAAAAATAAAATTATATGATGCATTGGGATAAACTACTTTCTGCTAAAAGGTTCGGGCTCGAGGATCGGGAATTTAAAAATACCGATGAAATACGCTCGCAGTTTCAGCGCGATTACGACCGTATCATTTTTTCGTCCCCTTTTCGGCGTTTGCAAAATAAAACCCAGGTTTTTCCTTTGCCCGGGAGTGTGTTTGTTCATAACCGGCTTACACACAGTCTTGAAGTAGCCAGCGTTGGGCGTTCGTTAGCTAACCTGGTGGCCCGGGAATTAAAGCAACGGGATGATATTAGCCATAAAGAGATTTTAAGCGAGCTGGGTTCTATTGTATCTGCTGCCTGCCTGGCACACGATATGGGAAACCCACCATTCGGACATGCCGGCGAAGAAGCCATATCCAACTACTTTGCCAAAGGGAATGGACAAAAAATTAAAGCGGCTGTTACACCCGAAGAATGGAGAGACCTTACAAATTTCGAAGGCAATGCCAATGCTTTACGCCTTTTAACCAATCAGTTTTCGGGCCGCAGGAGAGGAGGTTTTGCACTAACCTATTCTACACTGGCCGCATTAATTAAATATCCTTATGGTACCGATTCGGGGATGAAGAAATTTGGTTTTTTCCAGTCAGAAAAAGAAACGTTTTTAGCCATAGCCCAAGAGTTAGGGCTGAAAAAGATGAGTGATTCACCCATGATGTTTGCGCGCCACCCTCTGGTGTTTCTTGTTGAAGCTGCCGATGATATTTGCTACGAGATTATGGATATTGAAGATGCTCATAAATTGAAAATTATTGATACCCGGAAAACTTTTGATCTTTTACAGGGATTTTTTGATCCACAGGAGGACAACGATTTTTATATCCAGAAAGAGAAAGTTTTTAAAGAGGTAACCGATATCAATGAACAGGTAGCTTACCTGAGGGCTTCGGTCATTAACCGTTTGATTAACGAAACAGCTCAGGTGTTTATCCGTCATCAGGATGAAATTATGGATGGGCGGTTTACCCAAAGCCTGATTAAAGGATTGCAGGGGAAAACAAAAGAGGCCTTCGGAATTTGTAAGAGCCTGGCTGTCAAAGAAATTTACAAACACCGCTCGGTGGTGAAAATTGAGCTCACCGGGTTTAATGTGCTGGGGACACTGCTTGATGAGTTTATGACAGCTATTTTACAACCGGGAAGCGATTATTCAGAAAAAATTTTATCCCTTATTCCTGCTCAATATTCTGTCGAAGGGCATAATTTTTACAAAAAAGCAATGTCCGTCGTAGATTTTGTTTCCGGCATGACTGATCTGTATGCCGTTGATTTATTTAAAGATATCAAGGGAATCAATCTGTAAAATTAAATAATATGAGTTCTTTAAGTGTTACCCAAAAAGTGGGACAAATACCCGGCAGCTTAGTGTATACCGGCGAAAAAGAAGCTGCATCCAAAGCCATCCGCCTCATTCAGTTTAATGAGCAGGAGGTATTGATTAACCAGGAGCTGCCTGCAGATGATATTTTTAAAAAAATCCGTAAGGATGCCGTAAGCTGGATACACTTTTTTACACTGAACCAGGTTGAATCGATAGAGAAGACCGGAAGTTTTTTTGATATCCACAACTTATTCCTCGAAGATGTGCTTAATGTCCATCACCTGCCAAAGGTTGAGTTTTCAGAACAGCATGTGTTCTTTATGCTTAAGATTCTTACCGTCAACTCCGAAAATCAACTGGAAGCTGAGCATGCCAGTTTTATCCTGGGCGATCATTATCTAATCAGTTTCAAAGAACAACGGGCTGAGCTTTTGAAACCGGTAACCGAAAGGATTTTAAAGAACATTGGGAAAGTACGCAAAAAAGGAGCCGATTATTTGTTTTACCTGTTGACCGATACCATTGTAGACAATTACCTGGTTATGGTAGAGGAATTCAGCCACAGGGTTGAGGAGCTTGAAGATTTGTTAATAGATTACCCTGACAGGAACCGGATAGGTGAGATTCATGATCTGAAAAAGAATCTGTTAACCGCACGAAAGTATATAATCCATTTGCGCGAAGCCATCGTTAACCTGATAAAAGAAGAGCCTGACCAAATAGAAGAAGACAACTACAAATATTTACAGGATATGCTCGATCATGTAAAATTTGTGTACGAATCAATCGAAACTTTCCGGGAGGATCAAAAATCACTGGTAGAGTTAAACAACTCGAATATGAACAATAGCCTTAACCAGGTGATGAAAACCCTTACCATTATTGCGACCATTTTTATCCCGTTAACCTTTGTGGCCGGAATTTATGGGATGAATTTTGAGTATATGCCTGAGCTGGCCTGGAAATATGGTTATGCCGGTGTTTGGGGTATTATGATTGTTCTTTCTGGTTTAATGGTTTGGTATATGAAACGAAAACGGTGGTTTTAGCATTTTTTTGGGAATAAGAATTAATATATTTTGCTTAAAACAGCCAAAACCTGCCTGCACCTTTCAGGCTTCTACCTTCGCTAAAGTTCCGTCATACAAGTTAGGTTATTTGTATGTTATAACCTCTTTTACTGCCTCCTGCCGCTATCGACTGCCGCTTTATTTTTTATACATAAAACGTTAATTTGTGACGACCCGTCTGCCGGAAGGGTCGGTCTGCTCAATCCTTGATTGCTTTTAGCAGCACTCCGGGTTTTACCTATTTATAGCATCTTACAAAACTTTTCAACGTCCTTAGAAATTGGATGCGTTGAAGTTCGGAGATGATTGTAACATACTGATTACTTTTTCGGTACCGATTGTTTTACATCCTGCATTTTTCGTCATTTTTCATAAATTCTCATAAAAAATTTAAGGCGACGAAAAAAATGGTAAAAATCACCTTCCCTGTCCCCCTGAAATCAGTGCCTTTGAAATTTTTTGCAAAAAAAGTCATTTTGGATGATAACATTTTCGTGTTTTTCGGAACATATATATAGAGTGTATTAACTTTTAAAATGATGATTATGAATGATAAGAAGTTAACCATTTTACCTTGCCAGAACCCCGAAAAGGCTAAAAAATTTTTCAACAAGTTACTTTTTGAGGAGGCTTACCTGCTTTTCGTTGTGCTGGGAACCGGTCCCAACGTAGAAAAGATCCTGGAATTAAGTACAAAAGTTGCCGGCAGCAGCAGTGATCCGGGGAGGGTGGTCTGGATTAAAGAACCCGGAGTAGTATTTGATATCCTGAATAAACTTGATGATCCCGGAAATCTGTTAAGTGACTTAAAACCGGTTCTTGCTTTTGCCCTTTCCATCAGGGATAAGGTCGTAGATGCGATTAAAGTAGAGGAAACACCAGTTGATTATGTCAGGGTATTTGAATCGTTTATGAAAGCTTTAAAAGGTTAAATTCCGAAATCATGAAACATTTATTTTCCTTACTGTTTATCCTTTCCGGATTAAGCACATGCCTCTCCCAGTCTGTTTGGGAGTTAAAAGAGCAACGACCCAACGGGAAATTTCATACGTTAGATATTACCCGGGCCCATCATCATATCGATATCAGCAGCCTGATATATATTTACCCGGATAAGGATTATATCCGTGATGAGGTGGCAAAAACCGCTCACCAGGAAGAAGCCGTGGAAAAGCTTCTGACCAAAGTACGTGTGTTAAATAAGCTCACAGTGCAAGGGATGAAGAGTATCCCTGAATATACTGAAGGTTTGGATGCTTATGCAAAAGCACAGACCGTTGCCGAAAAAGAAAATATCATTGATGCTGCCGGGAAAAATTTTGTTTCCAATGCCCTGCAACTGATCGATATTTCCAAAGAAGACCCGGAATTGCGGGTGCTGTTGAATAACAGGCTTCATAAAGCTACAGCCACTGGCGACAAAAGATGGGCGGCTATATTTTTACAATTACTAAAGGAGACCGAAAGGTATGCCGAAACATTAAACGGTGAGCTGGACAACCTTCTTGAGAAAGAAGGAATTTATATTCAGGTTGCTGCTACTCTTCATCGTTCTAACGGTGATGTAAAACAGGCTGTTCATATAGACGGGTTTGATCATTTTAAACCTCCTGAATATTATGATCCCTATGCGCTAAATCTGGCACTAACGGATGAACAAATCCGGGAAATAGAACAGCTGAAAAATGTCAGTGATTCCATCAACAAATTGGGGATACCGGTAATATTTAACCGGGAAAAAGAGCAGATAATAGCGAACCTGAATGCTGTGTTCAGAGAGCTGGATTCCCGGTTAACCAGTTTATACCACCAGACTGAAAAAATAATGGTATCAGACATTCCTGTAGAAGCCATTCGGGAGGAGTATTTTGTGTTAAAACGAAATATTATTACCCTTCAGGCTGAGATAAACGATCTTTATCCAAAGTATTTCTCCGGTAATTTTTCGTTCGGTATGGGAACGCTGGAGAGCATCATTTCCGATATCTATGATTTGATAACCCGGGTTGAACGTATCACCGATCATATCATCGGTTTAAAAAGCACCATTGACGGAAGTATCGCTATCCTGCCCCAGAATATTGCTGCGGCATTAAATACTTTAAACGACTCGCTTGAAATTATGGCCCTAGAAAAGATTGATCAGGCAAATGAGGCTTTATCCCTTTTGTATACTGAGTTAACCGGATACCGCTCATTCGATGATATTAATCAATTGTCGGCTACTTTTTCGGATGAAGTGCTTCGGAAAAATATCAAAGATCTGCCCGAAAAGGCGTTGTTAAATGTAAAATATCATGCCGGATACAGGGAGGAAGGCGATAATATCGTTTTGGAAATGCGGAGCGGGAAAAAATCCGGAGAACCACAAATACTGGCCAAAGAATATTTTACCCTTCTTAAAACACAGCCCCATTTTGTGACGAACATTGGGATAGCTTTTGTGAAACCTGAAGGTATTGGAGAAAATTTTAAAGCCGTCGTGAGTTCCAACACCCTGTTTAAGTTTGGGGTAAAAGGGAATAATACGTTTTACCGTAAATTTATTGATATAGGCATAGGTATCAATGTGGCTACGATGAACTTCGATGCCGACAACCCTTTTGAGTTTGGTGCAGCACCAGTAATATCAGCCTTTAACGATTACCTGATTGGCGGTTACGGGTATAATTTCACCCAGGGGAAAGGATACCTGCTGGTGAGTATCCGTGTACCATTTTTTAGTAAAGAACTCGTTTTTTAACCTTATAAAAGAATCAACATGTCGAATAAAGTTTTTTCACAAAAGATTTTTACCGGGAAGCAACGTGGAGACAACTCCTCGGTACAAAAGCTGGAGACCCTGGAAAATGATATCCTCTGCATGCACGAATTCTTGTCTAACCGGGGGATCGAAATCAAAGCCCTAATCAATCAAGAGATCTCATGGGTCACCACGGGTATTAAAAAGCTAAAACAGTCAGCCAATAATGAAAACAGGACAGAGAAAGCCGAGGCAGAAGAGAGTGTTGTTATAGAATTATACGAGACGATATATTATAAAGCCTTAAATGTATACAACCAGTTAACCAGGCTAACTTATCCGGCCAATCCGGTAACCATTAAATATACCAAACAGGCGTACGGACTGTTTTTTGCAAAGAACAAAGTGATAAACGTGATTATCGGGTTAACGATTTTTTGCCTGGTATTTTTTATTATTTCCAGTGCTAAAAACAATAACCATGTTTATGGCATTCTTTCATTGTTGTTTGCGAGCGGACTGGGGGCCGGATTTTACACCCTCTCCACCGCACGCAAATACCTGGTAAAACGTACGTTTGACCCCAGCTATAATCCAACTTATTTAATCCGTTTTTTACTGGGCATTTCGGCCGGGACTATTCTGGCACTTATCTTTAAAGATGTAATTACACTCAATGACTTTAAATTCTCAGCCGAAATTTTGGCTGTTGTAGGAGGCTTTTCGGCCGATGCCGTTTCAACCATTCTGGAACGGGTAGCGGAGCTTATTGTTGCCGTTTTTAAAGGTACCGGCGAAACGGACCCGCAAAAAACCGATACCAAAATGAGGAACGAGCGGGAAATCCAGAAACAAAAGGATAAACTGGATAAAATGGATGCTTTGGCGGAAATCAAAGCTAAAATGGTGGAGGTGGGAGCAGGCGATGAGATTATTCAAACGGTGAATGAAAAGCTAAAAGAGGTATAAATTAATCGATAAATAATCTGGGAATAAAATGAATGACTTTCTTAGACGGAACAAAATGAGGTGATTTCACAACATCTAATCAAAGGTCAGATGTTTATAGATCGACAGTTCTAATGCTTTATCTCGATAATCGGATGCCTGTTTTTTATTTTTCTGCTCCCAAATTCGGGATAATCCGAAGTAGGCATAAGACAGACGACCGTTGGCAAAAGGCACATATTTTTCAGAAAGCTGAACAGCATTCCAATAATGTTGTTCTGCGACGGGGTAATTTTTATATTTTTTTTCCTGCACTATGCCTCTATAAATTTCTACCATCATCTGAAAAAAATTATTGGAAAATGAATTATTTTCCAATTCATCGATTAATTGTTCTGCTCTGTAATATCTTTCCAGTAACAGGAGTGTCCTGATTCTGTACGAGAGGTATAACGGGTTATTTGGATATTCTTGATAAAGCATGCGGGTATAACGTGCACTTTTGCGATAATCGCCCTCAAAATTCAGGCTGATATATACCAGGAATGATAGCGCTTCGGCATCTAAAAATATTCCATGCTTCCAGGTATACTCCAGCTGCCTTAACCCCAGCTCTTTATTCCCTTTGGGAAAAAAATAGGCAATAGGCTTATACACCGGATGTTTTTCCGGGTAAGCTTCGATATAATAATTGTAAAGTCCGGTAGAAAAATTAAAATCAACAAAACTATCCGTTAAATCAAATCCGTCTTTTGTTAACTGGTATGCTTTGCGAACATATGGAATTACTTTGGATGATTGGTGATTATCGGCATAATATTGCATAAGTAAAAGCCTTGATGCCAGGCTTATAAAAGAAGCTTCGGTGTTGTCTTTATCTTTATTGAGCAATGCATCCGATTTTTCTATGGCATCGGTGATATAATCCACATATATTTGATGAAAATCACTTTCCGGGGTAACCGGAAAATGTTCCCAGTAAATTTTTATGGAATAAAATAATTGAGGCAGTGGATGATCAGGATATTTTGATGATATTTTTTGGTAATACGAATCAACCTGTTCAAAATCATAATTATAAATACGATTTAACTGATCTTCAATTTCTGCTACAGCCTTGGGGTCGGACAAAATATTCGGTTGAGACCAGACCTGGAGAGAGAGAAAAAGAAAGGGTATTATAAAAAATATTCTCATTTATAATTGAGCGGTTGATTAGAAGCCCAAAATTATAATTTCCTGGGTTTAAAAAAAACCCTCACAAAGAAGTGAAGGTTCGTTGTTGCTTTTTTTACCCCTTAAATCCGATTTCTTTGTGAGTCCCATCACAAAAGGGTTTGTTTTTTGACCCGCCACAACGGCACAGGTACGATTCTTTTTCAGTTTTGACCTCTTTTCCTTTATTGTCTTTTAGTTCAATCGTGCCATCTACAAATAATGGCCCGTTTTCAATGAGGGTGATCTTTGTTTTACTCATAGTGTTTTGTTTTAGTTGATTTGCATGGGTATTTCCATGATTAAAATTTTAGCCTCTTCGGTTGCCGTCATGTTGATTTTTTTTATTCCTGTAAACCCGATTCCGTCGCGGTAATTCAGTAAATTTTTTTCAACCGAGACACTTCCTTCGATAACAAAAAGATAAATGCCGTGATTTTTACCCTTTAAGGTGTACTCACCTTCCCATCCTGATTTTAGATTTCCCATATGGAACCAGGCATCCTGATGAATCCAAACGCCCTGGTCGTTTTTGTCTGGGGATAAAATCTGAAAAAGCTCATTCTCTTTTTCCAATGCCTTAAGAGAGATTTGATCGTAACGCGGTTCTACATTTTTTTTATTAGAGAATATCCAAATCTGTAATAATTTCACTTCCTTGTCACTGTTGGCATTAAATTCACTGTGTTGAATCCCGGTTCCAGCACTCATTACCTGTACATCTCCACTTTTGATAACCCCTTCGTTTCCCATACTGTCTTTGTGTTTCAAATCGCCATACAACGGGATGGTAATAATTTCCATATTATCATGTGGATGGGTGCCAAACCCTTCGCCACCGGCAATAGTGTCGTCGTTTAAAACACGTAACGCACCAAAATGAATTCTCTCCGGGTCGTAGTATCCTGCAAAACTGAAAGTATGATAGGTGTTTAACCATCCATGATTTGCATGTCCCCTGCTTTGTGCCTTATGTATAATGGTTTTCATCATTGTTTTTTTTAATTTAAATAAAAATAACAGAAGAGATTACTCTTTAATCATGGTAAGCAACATTTTAAATTTAGAGGTAGCTTTTACAGCATGAGGAATATTTGCCGGCATAATAATTGATTTCCCTTCAACCACTTCATATGGTTTTTTATCTATTATTACTTGTGCAGCTCCCTCTAAAACCTGAATAAGTGCATCGAATGGAGCAGAGTGCTCACTAAGCTCCTGTCCTTTATCAAAGGCAAACAACGTTACATTGCCCACAGGTTTTTGGATAATCTTTTTACTTACGATTCCATCGCTTGAATAGTTTATTTTTCCGGCAAAGTCAAAAACTTCTGAACGATTGATTTTATCTTCCATAGTACACTGTTTTTATAATCAAACAAAGAAAGGGTGGATTTGTTTGTTATTATATGAGGATATTCGTTGGAATACAAGATTGGAGGGATGACCATTTTTAATTATCAATTATTTTTTGTATAATATTGAATGGTTAAAAATGGAGGTGTGTTTTTATGGTTTTTAAGATAATGATGAAGATTTTAATCGTTTTAATGTTAATGTTGAATATTTTTAATAGCAGAGCACAAGATAATATGGGAAATATATATGAGTATAGGATTTTAAATGCAGGAGAAATTAAACCCAAAGGATGGATAAAAGAACAGTTATTTCGGGATTTAACAGACGGTTACATCGGTCAGTTTGACAAAGTTCATTCTACGGTAACACACAACCTGTTTGTTAAACAAGACAGACGAAGCGAAAAGCAATATAAAATAGTAAAAGAGTGGTGGAGCGGCGAACATGAAGCTTACTGGAAAGATGCTGTAGTCCGTATGGCTTTTTTAACCGATAACGAAGAATATATCCGGCAGGCAAAAAAATGGATCGATGACATTGTTAAAAATGCCGGCGAAGATGGCTATATTGGTATATATAAAGATTGCGAAGAGCTGACTTGCCGGTTTAAGCATAAAAAAGGAAATGGTGAATTGTGGGCTACCAGCCGCATATTAATGGCTATGTTGGCGTATTATGAATATACAGGGGATAAAAAAGTATTATCTGCAGCAGAAAAAGCGGCAAAGCTCATTATTTCGGAGTATAAGGACAGAAATTATTTCAGCAAATCTTCCAAAGGAGGAGGGGTGTCGCATGGTATAGGTTTTTTTGAAAATCTTGAATGGCTTTATCGAATCACCGAAGATGCATTGTATCTTAAAGCTGCAGCTAAACTGTATAACGATTTTAGTCGTGGCAAAGTTCGCGACGATGATTTAAAGCTGCAACGATTACTTGATACTGCAAGATATTTTAGAAAACATGGAGCACATGTGGCAGAAGGGATTTTTGTTCCTCATTTTGTGGCTGCTATTCATGAGGAAGCTGAATATAAACGGGCTTCTGAGATGAGTATTCAAAAATTAAATTACCACTTAACTCCCGGTGGCGCTATGCGTTGCGACGAATGGGTGAAAGGGCGTAAAGGAACAGCAGATGAACGATACGAATACTGCGGCATTGCCGAAATGATTAGTCCGTTCAATAAAATGATTGCTTTGAACGGGGATTTTGACCTGGCCGATAAAACAGAAACAATGACATTTAATGCCGGCCAGGGGGCACGCCTCCCTGTACTTAAAGGATTGTCGTATCTTACATCGGATAACCGGATAAAAATTAACCATCAGGAAATAGGACACCGGGAATCGTATGACGCCTCCCACCGGGCAGCCTCCTGCTGTGTGCTGAACGGAGGCCGGCTAATGCCTTATTATGTAGAAGGCATGTGGATGAAAGACATTAATAATGAAGGATTAGTTGCTGTATTATATGGGCCAAGCGAAGTAAAAACCACACTGAACGATATAGAGGTCCACGTGGAAGAGAAAACCAACTATCCTTTTTCAGACGAAGTGGAGTTTTTGATTAACCCGGAGAAACCGGCAGAATTTAAGCTCATCTTACGAAAACCCCATGGTTGCTCCGATGTTAATATCTCCAAAATGGAAGGGGCAAATATCCGTGAAGATCATAACCAGATAATCATTTCGAAATATTGGAAAAAAAATGATAATTTTATGGTGGAATTTAATTTTGACGTTGAGAAAATAGCTCAGCCTTCATCCAAAACAGTAAAAGGAGAAGGATTTTATGTGAAGCGAGGACCGTTGGTTTATGCATTACCTTTTGAACATCGTATGGATACGATCAAAGAATATCATAAAAGTGGATTTTACCGATATAAGATAAAAGCAAAAGATAAAAAGAAATGGAATTATAAAATAACACCTGATGCAAACTTTGAGTTTGAGTCGATTGCCGGTAATGACCAGTTGTTACATCCCTGGGATGAGCCGGTGGTTAAGCTTAAAGGAAATTTGATTAATAAAAAAGGAGAAAAAGTACCGGTTGAGCTGGTTCCGGAAGGAAATACGATTTTTCGAAGAGTAACGTTTTCAACGTATAAACAATAAAAACAGCTAATCATTAAAAAAATAAATATGGATAAAAAAGATGTAAGTATTGTTATTTGCGCCTACAACGAAGAGCCAACCATTAAAAATGTGATAGAATCGTGCCACCGGTTTAACCCTGAAAGTGAACTGGTTGTGGTCGATGATGGCTCGGAAGATGCGACACAGCAAATCGTGAAGGATTTACTGAAAGATATCCCGATAAACTATATCCGGATGGATGAAAATAAAGGGAAAAGCTACGCCATGGTTGTAGGCGTTGAAAATGCTCAACGAGATATCATTTTATTTTTCGATGCCGATATTACCAATATAAAAAAGAAACATTTTGATCAACTGCTGCAACCTATTTTTAGGGATGAAGCTGATATGGTTCTGGGACAACCTTCAGAGACCCTGATTGATTACCGCATCAATCCGTTTAAGGGTCTTACCGGCGAAAGAGCGATGTTTAAAAAGGATATTGAACCCATACTGGAAGATATTCGGGATATCCGGTTTGGTGTAGAAACATATATTAACCTTTATTTTCAGGCTTATGGAAAAAGGTTAAAGTATAGTGTTTTAGATGGATTAACCCATCCCACAAAATATGAAAAAACAACGCCGATGAAAGCCACCATGGAATTTATCAGCGAAGGACAGGAAATTGCATCTACCCTGTTAAAGAATTACGATCTAATTACCAGGCGGATTGAATCGTCGTTTAATTCGCAAAACGAAAAGGTGAAAGAAAAAATAAAACAGTTGCATTCCGAGCTAAACGAAAATATCCAGTCATTATTAAAAAACGGGAAATTTAAAGAATAATCCCCTATGGTCTGAAAATAAGTAATATGAAAAAGAGAAAAATCATTCAGTCGGGGATTTTTTTTGTTATTGGTGCTGCTTTATTCTGGTATGTTTACAAAGACCTTGATTTAAGTAAAATAGGAGGTCAATTAAAAAACCTGGGGTATGGATGGATCGGTTTGTCGTTGATATTTAATTTACTAAGCCAGCTAACCAGGGCTTATCGATGGAAGAAACTCATCGTTTCGATGAATTATCAGCCGGGAATTTTCAATCTTTTTTTGTCGGTTATGGTCCTGGCCTTTACGAACCTTGTCATACCCCGCGGAGGAGAAATTGCCCGTTGTGGTGTTATTTCCAAATATGATAAGGTGTCTTTTACTAAGCTGGTAGGGACTGTTTTTATCGAACGGATTACCGATTTTGTAGCATTAATTATCCTGTTTCTGGTATTGCTGGGTTGGCAATTTCCGTTAATCCTTGATTTGTTTCAATCGGCAAATGTAAACCTTGAGTTCTCCAATTATAAAGAGAAAATTATCATTTACTCCTTTATAGTGGTATTTATAGCCATAGCTTTTTTTGTATTGTATAAGCTCAATGTATTTAAAAAGTTCAGGAGTAAGATTCATCAATTAAAAAAAGATTTTATTGAAGGATTTAAAACCATTGCATCCATAAAAGGGAAGGGGATGTATGTCTTCCAGACTTTCCTTATTTATTTTTTCTGGCTGATGATGCTTTATGTGATGTTCTTTGCCTATGAACCTACTCAGAATCTTACGTTAGCAAATGCAGCCTTTACCTTTGCCATTTCCACTTTTGCATTTATTTTGCCGGTACAGGGAGGTATTGGTGCATGGCACTATGTAGTTATTCAATGTTTAATGTTGTTTGGAATAGGAAGTCAGGAGGGGATGATTTTTGCCCTCATAGCTCATGCGGTTACCAACCTGGTATACCTGGTTTTTGGTGCTGTTGCTTTGATATTGCTGCCGCTGGTTAATAAGGTATAGTTGTAGTCCGATCTTGTGTTCCAAATATTATGATTTTAAGCCTTTGAGAAGATGTTTAATTGTGCATAAAAAAAAGCACAGGCACTTAGTAAGTGCTTGTGCTTTAACGGGGTAATTTCTTCAGAATATCTTTTTATCTAAAAAGGCTTATTTTTTCCTCTTTTTTATCTTTCGATAGACTATCTTTTTTTCGTGGGGTTAAGTCGCTGGTACTAACCTTAACTCTGTAATAGCCTTCACTGTTGGTACTATAACCTCTAACCTTAAAGTAATACATACCAGAATCAGTGCAGTTCCAAAGCAATACGGCAGCTGTGCTATAATTAAAATCTACATCAATATTAGCATTATTATCATCATCAGAATCCAGGAGAGTTTGCCCATCGGTTCCATATAAGTCGAGGTAACTGTCGAAATAACCAAGAACCTGTATCAGGTAATTTTCTCCTGCTGTTGCATTAAACTTAAACCAGTCACTATCTTCAGAAACGATAACATGTATGTCAGACTCGCTGCCTACTTGTATTGATGTTGCATCCTGGTAGGTATCGTCTGGTTCAAAGTTGTCATTGGATAATTCGGTAGTCCAGCTTGCAGGGGGTATTGTGCCGCTGTATCTTTTTAAATATATGGTAATCTCTTCGGTTCCCTCACTATAATAGTGAGTTCGGGTTAATACCAGCATGTCATCCTGGAAAGAATAGTGCATGGTGTCTTTTTCCTCTTCTATCTTCATAAGATCGTTAGCATAGGTAAGAATGAGTGTGTTTCCATCCATTTCATAGTTTACTTCGGAACAGTAATATTCCGTACCTGCATCATTTTCACAAAAATTTACAGTATTCTCAGTAATCTCAATAAGCGAAGCATTAAAGAAATCATAATCATAATTAGGATCATAGGTTGAAGTTCCATTTTCTTTTTGAATATAAGACGATGAATACTCTTCTTGATAGAAATACCATTTACCAATAACTGAGGGGCCGGAATCATCTTTGTCGCAACCGACAAATAAAAGCATCAATGAACTAATCAATAAAACACTGATGAATAAAAAATTTAGTTTTGTTTTCATGTTACAAGTTTTTGGTTGATAATTATTCGTTAGATTTAATAAACACAAATATATTTTGTTTTTTCCTCTTTTTCAATACTTTATATTAAGTACTTTGTATCATCCTATGCCAATTGATTATTTAGCGAATATCTTTTGACTTATTTTGACGAAAATCCACACATGATACTAATACTAAGATAATTGTTTTTTCATTGATAAAGCAATAAATTTTATGGATACCCTTATTTTGTTGATTAAAGGGCAAATACGTTTACTAAACAGTAAAAAACATTCGTGAATGTAATTTTTTCCTTACTTATGCCCGCACTCTTTTTTTATGTTGGTTGTGATTTGTGAGAAGTATTGCCCTGGTTTAGTGGTAATTAACCATCTTTACCAATTCGTCCGTCTTTCGTTAGAAGGATGGCAATAGAACGCGTTCCAGGTATTTCAGATAAGATAATAATTAACATTACGGTAATAGGAACACTTAAAAACATACCGATAATTCCCCAGATGGCACCCCAAAATGCCAGTCCGAAAATAATAATTAAAGGACTAATGTTTAGAGAATCTCCGGTGAGTTTGGGGTCGATATAGTTCCCCACAATTAGCTGTATAGCCCCTACAATAATTAATACCCATATTCCGGGCATCACTTCACCAAACTGCAGCATGGCAAAAAAGGCCGGAAAAGTTGTTGCTACTAACGAGCCTACCGTAGGAATATAATTGAGAATAAAAATCAGAAATGCCCAGAAAATAGGTGCATCAACATTTAAAAACAGTAAGGCAAAATAACTAAGAAAACCTGTAAGCAGACTTACCAATGTTTTGATAGAGATATAGCTCCCGATAGATTTGTCGATTTTAGAAAGGATATCCGTCACATCATCCTGATCATCTTTTTCGGCATAAATCGCATTAATTTTTTTAATGAAAAAAGGCTCTTCAAGCAACAAAAAAAGCGTATAAACTATAATGAGCAAAGCATCGCCAAACAGGTCGGTTATGGAATTGAGCAGAACCGAAAGAAGTTTGGTGTATTCATATTCGCCCAAAAAATCTTTAATCGAATCCACAAGATCGATATTAAAAGTTTGGTTGATCGAAGCGGTAATATCGGTTATGTTTTTTTGATAAGCAGGCAGCTCTTTGGATAGCTGTTGGATATTCATCGCTAATATTTTACCAACACCTCCAAGAATAGCAAAAATAATTAAAAATCCTATACCATTAAGGATGATGTTGGGGACTTTGTCGATATATTTTATTTTTTTCAGGAGGTCGCGAATCTCTTTTATCAGGAACCAAAAAATTAATGCAATAAAAAAAGGAAGAATAAGGTTTTTGCCATAAATAAAAATCAATACCACTCCAAAAGAAATGAGCAGGCTGTTTGTAATTCTTGAGGCTTTCATTGCAAGTGACTTTTAATGGAAGTATAAAGGTAATATTTTTAGTTTATTTGGCGTGGTTTACAGTTATAAATTTTATTAAAAAAAGCGTGCCACAACTTTTGGCTGTGGCACGCTTATTATTTGTTATTTAAACAATCTATTTAGTGACATATTTTGTTTCTTTAAACAGATCTTTATGGTCTTTAATCTTCTGATCGTTTCCAAAAACGCAAATAATATCCTGTTCCATGATATCCCGAATCATTTGTTCGTATGAGCGAATATCTTCGGCTGTGGTATTAAGAATTGCATTGCGTTCTTTTTCCATCTCTGCTTTTGTTCTTTGGATAAAATAGTTGTTTATTGCTATTGAACCTCGCTGTGAAGCAGTCGTTGGCCTATCGATATTCGAAATGGTACCAATAATAAATCGGGTCATCTCTTTTTCATCTGCCTCGAAATCTTTAAGGAAATCGGGTGCTGCATCGTAATTATCAAACGTTTCTTTTAAGTTAGGATCACGATAAGAAGCAAAGTAAGCATCTCCTGCTGGTGAAAAATTGGCCCATCCTCCATAGGCTCCACCCATTACACGAATTTTGTTTTGCAGATAGTCACGCGACATTACCTGGTTTAAAACGCGCATCTTACCATCCCACTCATAGTTTAGTTTCTTGTAATCGTATCCTTTAACGACATACTGAACCATTGATGCAGACATTAAACCCTCATTTTTAACTTCCAGGTCAAAGGTCCAGTCATTCGCTTGTACCTCTTCGTCAGACAATGTAGAGACAAATTTTCCAAATTCTGTTTGATAGATCTTGTAGTTTTCATCAGAACAGGTAATTCCGCCAATTACATTGTTTTTATTGAAAAGTAATTGTGCTGTTTCTTTTAATTTAGCTACAATGTCTTCTTGTTTAGCATCAAAATTATGGGTTAAATCAGTAATAAAATCATAATATGATAATCCACCGGTTATCTCGTTATACATCCCGTGGTTGCTGTAATACGAACTTAATCTGGTCGTTGCAACACCCACGCCATTGTTTTTAGTCCTTGACTCCATTTGGGATTGATGACGAATCATCATTTCTTTTAGCCGGTCAATATCATCCAGCCTGGTATTGTTTAGAATTTCTGCTGTTAAATCAAAAAGCTTATCGGTTTTATCAACCGTTGCTTTAGCAGAAACGATAAATTTAGGTGATAGCTTATCATCTGAATAATTTTCCAGGTAAGAGGTAAGATAAGTATAAAATCCACCGGTATGAATATTTAATGCATTGTCAAGCTCACCGTAGGTATAGTTTTCTGTATTCAGATTTCCTAAAAGTTGGGACAAAAGATTCGCATAAGGAATAAGTTCTTTTGGTAAGGTATGCATATCAAAATACAGGGTTCCATAAACGATATTACTGGTGAAATCTTCATAATGGAGAACAGGTGTCTTTTGAACCGATTTCTCAGCAATTTCATACCATTGTACTTCTTTACTTATATCAGACAGCGATAACATAGGTACCGTAGCGATGTCTTCTGGCGAATCCTTTTTTTGCTGATGTTCTTTCAGCTCTTTAGTTTCTTGTACAAGCTTCTCGAGCTCTTCTTTGCTCAGGCTTGCTTTATATTCAGCTAATTTTTCTTTTGTTTTTTCAGCAATCTCATTTTCCAGTCCGGGCTGTGGCTTAAGCACAAGAAGGAGTGCATGGGGATTGTCAATAAGATGCTCTTTAATCATGTTTTCAAGCAATCCGTTTTCAATTCCTTTTTTTACATTAGCTAATGGTTTTTCATATTCCAGTCCCATAAAAGGGTCATCGGCAAATAAAAGTCCGTTTTTAACAGAGAAAAGGTACATTAATCCTTTTTGTGGCGAGTTGCCCTCTCTTAAACGGAACTCCATACGATTTAGAATTCCTTCGATGGTTTCTTCGTCAAAACCTTCCTGACTTACTTTCTCTAAAGTATTAAAAACGATTTCTTCAAATTTTTCCTTGTCTTCGGGATTTGCATTTTTTACTCTAATTTGGAAAACATTTTGTTTACTGCTACTGCTCCAGGAGCTTATATCTTTTCCTATTCCTGCTTCCTGAAGGGCCAGCCGTAAAGGAGCTGATTCATGATTTACAAGGGCTTCGCTTAAAATGTTGAGAGCCATGGTCAGTTCCTGATCGGTATTTAATCCGGCAACAAAACTATAGCTTAAGAATGTTTTATCTTTTGTGTTACTTCCTTCCGGCACACTATAGGGTTTCTCTGCTACTTTTCTTTCTTTAAAAGGTTCTTGCAATGGGATTTCTACTTTTTCTTCTGATTTTTCATAGTTAGAAAAATACTCCCGGTCAAGAAATTCTAATTCTTTATCTAAATCAGCATCCCCGTATAACAGAACAAAACTGTTTGAAGGGTGGTAATATTTTTTATGAAAATTTTTGAAATACTCGTATGTAAGACCCGGAATTGCAGAAGGATGCCCACCGGATGAAGCACCATAGGTGTTATCAGGGAAAAGGATTTTGTTTACCTGGTAGTTCAGCTCACTGCCGGGGCTTGAGAAAGCACCTTTCATCTCGTTATAAACTACGCCTTTATAAACAATTTCTCCATCTATATCATCAAGTTCATAATGCCAGCCTTCTTGTTTAAGGATTTTTGGGTCTTTATGAAGCATTGGATTAAAAACGGCATCCATGTATACATGCATCAGGTTAAAATAATCTTTTTCGTTCATGCTGGCAACAGGATAGGTTGTAAAATCCGAACCCGTCATTGCATTAATGAACGTGTTTAGTGAACCTTTAACCAACAGATCGAAGGGACTCTTTACAGGGAAGTTCTCAGAGCCGTTTAATACTGAGTGCTCCATAATATGTGGAGTTCCATAATCATGTTCTGGAGTTGTTTTAAACGATACGCTGAAGAGTTTGTTCGCATCGTCGGCGTCAACCTTTAAAAGTTTGGCACCACTTTTCTCGTGGATAAAATATAAACACCAGTCATCAACCTCTTCAACAAATCTTTTTTCTTCGAGTTTAAAACCGTTATAAACTTCGCCCTCTTTATACTCGGGGCCTTGAGAGCATGACCATAAAAGGGAAAATGATATGGCTGCAATCAATAATAAAATTTTGTTTCTCATAATGTTAGATTTAAATTTTAGAATATTTTTATTGTTTGATGGTTAATCAATCAATTAGTTTAAAGATACGGTAAATATAATTAATATTTTAATTATTGAGTTTCTTTTGGGTGAGATATTTAACGTTTAACGTAGTAAGGTCGTTTAGATCAAAAGAATATCTTAAGGGGAAGCTTTATTTTAATTTGTTTTAATTGAATTTTGGCATTAATTTAATAAATTGCATGTTTATATAACTTTTTAATGAAAGATTTAATACATATTGTTTATGTTAGTTTTTCTGTTAACGATCTGACTGAAAAAAACCTTGAAGATTTATTGGTTGATATTCGCAAAAGGAATAAACTTCAGAAAGTTACAGGTTTGCTTCTATATAATGATGGGACATTTATTCAGCTTATAGAAGGAAAGACTGGTATCATTCAAAACCTATTTGAAAAAATACAGAATGACAGACGGCATTCAAACGTAGTATTGTTATTAGAAGAGTCAATAAAAAAGCGTGCATTCCCTGATTGGACCATGGGATACTATAAGCTAAACCGAGAACAATCCGGAAAAATCCCCGGATATTCAGATTTTATGCTTTCAAAGGATTCAAGAAAACTTATTGAGTCTACATCTTATGAGGCAATGAAGCTGTTGAATAGTTTTAAAGCATATATTTGATTTGAATATTTACTACTAGGTTTCAGGCTTAAGCATTGTAGTAATTTTTACTCGATCAGATGGCAATTAAATTTTACCATTAATCATGTTTTAGTTGTTCAACCATTTTTTAAAATTAGAGGCTCTTTCTATACTTACTATGGTTTCCATTTCATCATCCGCCGGCGGATTGAGTTTTAGTTTAACTCTGCCGCGCGAAAAAGCTGTCATGCTCTGTATAGCATCCATATGAACAATATATTTCCTGTTGATTCTGAAAAATTGTTCAGGGTCCAGAACGGCTTCCAATGCATCCAGAGTATGCTCTACAGCGCTGGAACCACCCTGAAATGTTTTAAGAAAAATATTTTTTTCGAGGGCATAAAACCACGCGATTTCGCTGGTTTCAATTTTTTTGATTTTATCCCCAATTTGTATCAAAAAACGTTTTTTATAATCTGGTTTTTTGCCTTGTATACCTGCCAGTAAACTTTCAAAATCAATAGAAAAAGCAGACTTTAATTTTTTATATTTCTGCAAACTATCTTCCAGTTCTTTTTTTCTAATGGGTTTCAAAAGGTAAGCAATGCTGTTTAACCGGAAGGCTTTTATGGCATACTGATCATATGCAGTTGTAAGAATCACAGGGGTATTTACACTTACCTGATCGAAAATACTGAAACTGATTCCATCGGATAATTGAATATCTAAAAAAATTAAATCGGCCTGATTGTTTAATAACCATTTGGCAGATTCTGTTATCGTTCCTGTTTTGGCCAGTACCTGAATATCAGGATCAATCTCTGACAACATTTTTTCCAGCCTGTTGGCTGCTACTTTTTCATCTTCAACAATTAATACTTTCATCATTATCGCTTTTTATAATGGGCAATTTTACAACATAATGGTTAGCCTCTATCAAAAACTTTGGTGTTAAATTACTTATCAGGGCATATCTTTTGAACAGGTTTTTTTGCCCCAACCCGGTGGATCTTCCTTTAGATAATTTAGACTGAATATTGTTTTTTATGACTAACCCGTTTGGGTCGTTAAAAATTTCAATTGTTAGGGGTTGAGCATCGCTCACGATATTATGCTTCATGGCGTTTTCTAAAATTACCTGGAGCGATAAAGGAGGCATAAACCGGTGTAATATATCAGCCGGAAGATTAACATTAAAAATTAAATTTTCTCCATAACGCATTTGTTGCAAATAGATGTACGAACGGGCAAATCGTAATTCTTCGCCTAATGTAACAACCGTTTTGTCAATGGTTTCCAGTACATACCGGTAAATTAAAGAGAATTCGTCTAAAAATTGTTGCGCTTTGTTTACATCTTCATCGATTAACCCGGAAAGTACATTTAAGCTGTTAAACATAAAGTGTGGATTAATTTGACTTTTCAGCACTTCGAACCTGATTTGGGAAAGTTCTTTTTCTAAGTCTTCGGCTTTTATTTTCGCTTGTTTACTTTCATTAAAAAAAATCCAGGCCTCAAGAATTATTACTAAAATAAAGTTTACTACCGATGCAACCATGGCATTACTTATAAGCACTTCAACCAAATCTTCTTCATAACTATCCAGCCAGTGAGCAAAAAGTGTAATAAAAGTTGAAACAGCAATACCAATGATAACGGTAGTAATAATTTGGATAATAACCCTTTCTATAATTCTTTTATTCCATGAAAAATGCCGGTTTAAATATCGAATAACAAACAAATTGGGATAAGCGATAAGAAATGCTGCAATGGTTGTCAAAACCGAACTAAAAATTAATCTTGCCAGAAAATCACGTACACCGGTAAGGTGAAAGAAACCGCTTAAATGGTTGTATGAAATAATAATGACTTGCAGTGTTATAGAAAATAGCACAAGCAACTTAAAAAGCTTTTCGAATGGTATGATTTGATGAAGGTTACGAATATTCATGGTCTATTTTATTGAGTGATAAAGATAAAAAATTAAATATCAATTATGATTATGGGGAAAAGGGTTAAAAAGAGAATGATTTCTTTTTAACCCGGACAACGGAATCTCTAGAGCCGTAAAGTTTTGTCTGATAGTTTAATCCATTAGATTAAAAGATTCCGTATTTTATGGATAACCCTAAGGTGTAATTTTCAAGAAAGTTTTCGTTGGCTCCCATAAATTCAACAGGCGATGTGGTAACATACGTCGCTTTTGCGCCCAACCACCAATTACCGGCAACACGAACATCAAACTCAATTCCCGGTTCGAGCACAGCATAGCTTTCAGTATCAATAATTTCCTGGTACCAGGGTCGTTCTTCACGATACGCTTTGTTATATCTGTAACTTACCGAACCATATCCGCTATTTACAGAAACGTTTAATTTTCCCCAATCAGAAAATGGAATGATATACTTAACAAACATTCCTGTATGTCCTCCTTCTAACCGATAAGCTCCATCACTAACCAGTTCATCAAGGTTGTAGTCGAAGTTGATGGCAGCTCCTGATAAACCAACAGCCCAATTTTGGTTAAAAACAACTCCGATTTCAGCACCTAAATAGCCTGCTGATTTATCTATAATTTCCGAGTAGGTGTAAAACAAGCTTCCGTAAAGTCCGATGGTTTTCGTTTGGTTTTTTCCCTGGTATTCCCAGATATGATTTTTCTTTTCATTTTCCTGCGCCATTAATACAAAACTTGAAATGGCAATTACTGCTGTTAAGAATAATACTTTTGTTTTCATATTTTTTGATTTTAAAAATTAATAATCCTTTGGTTAATTTTCTTGAAACAAAAGTAGGGCGTGTTGACTGACGAATAAAATAAAACCCGACGAACGTGCTTTTTATCCGGATGAACCTGCAGGAATTTTTACCCAACGTGTTTATACGTAAATTTAAAGCGTAGAAAAACGTACTTTTGCTTAATTTATGTATCAAAAACTGCAGTCTTGAATTTAGATATTATATACCAGGATGAATATCTGGTTGCCATAAACAAACCCCATGGACTTGTGGTTCACCGTTCTGATTATATTGGCGACGCAGATGTTTTTGCTGTACAGGAACTGAGAAATCAAGTTGGGCAATTGGTTTATCCCTGTCACCGGATCGACCGTAAAACTTCGGGGGTATTGCTCTTTGCTTTGGATTCGGAAGTAAATGCTTTGATGCAAAAGCAGTTTGCCGAAAACCAGGTAAAGAAAAAGTACCTGGCGATTGTTCGTGGATATACCGATGATTCCGGATGGATTGATTACCCGTTAACCAATGAAAAAGGCAAAGTTCAGGAAGCCATTACAGGATACAGTAAGTTAAAGAGAACAGAACTCGATATTCCTTCGGGTAATTTTAAAACATCACGCTATTCTTTGGTCGAAACCTATCCGCAAACCGGGCGCTTGCATCAGATTCGCAAACATTTTGCCCATATTTTACATCCCATTATTGGCGACCGACCACATGGTTGCAATAAACAAAACAAGTTGTTTAAAGACAGATTTGAAATGACGACCATGATGTTACATGCAGCGGAAATTGTTTTTAATCATCCTGTAACAAAAAAAGAAGTAACCATTCAAGCAAATATTCATTCGGAGTTTAGCCGGATGTTGAATTTGATGGGGTGGAAATAACATAACCAGGGAGATACAATCTTACCCCGGGGCTAAATTTTTTTGAGTATGATTTTAAAATCTTCCCCAAACGTTTTATTCTACAACAAATTTTTTCGTTGAGTAGACCTTTTTGCCTTTTCTAGTTATTCCAATCACTTTAATGATATACGTTTCATCCGTATCGCCCGTTTTGAAAGAGATGCTTGTTGGTGAATTAGAATCAAGTGTTACATCCGGATTCCAAAACAATGTATTTCGGGCATCGGGGATGATAGCGGATTCGGAAGCATTGTCTTCAGGAGCAGTATACTTCTTGTTTTCTAAAAACAAATAGTTTAAAAACATTCCGGATTCAGGTAATTCTACACCGGCCAAATCATTGTTTGCAGAAATAAAATGTATAATTCCTCCATACATAATGTCCCCTTTTACATACGGGGAAGTAATTACTTCAATCCTATCAATTTTTAAAGGAGATATTTCAAGAATATGATTATTATTATAAACAGGAACTAAATCAACCATCACTAATGGTTCATAAATGTTTAGCTCCGGACGAGATCCCATAATTTTGAAATGGGTTGTTCCTTTGTTTTCTTTTACTTTAACCGGGAATGGTATTTCTTTAAAATAATCTTCAAGATTAGGTAATTCAATGTAATTATTGATTTTTAATGTATTTGTTGGCAGTCCATAAAAGGGGAGGGAATCTTTTAACTCAGCATGAAAGGACACAGAATCTACATTTGTGATTTTGTGAAAATGTTTATTTACCTGGGTATTCATTGCAAGTTTGTAGATCGTTTTTTGCTCTTTTTCTGATAGATTAAAGGAGGGGTTCGGTAAGTTTATATCATTTGTACAGAAATCTTTTTCAATATACAATTGAGGTCTGGCATCTGGTATTTCCTCAGGACTTATAAAAATATCTTTATCATCTGTAAATTCGGGCAAAGCAAAATAAAAAGCTCCATTGTTATCAGAAAACGTGGAATAAAAAAAGTTCTTTTTATCTTGTAATATGGTTAGGTTAATTTTTTTATGAATCAAAGGTTTTTCTGTTGATTTATCTTTTAGAAACCCCGACAAACTAATGCCCCTTGTTTCGGGATAAAATGAGTTTGAAGTATTTTGATTCTTTTGTGTATCAATTGTTTTTGTGAAATTTGTTTGTAAGGGAATAACGCTTATTGTTAAATGTAAAAAAGTATCCTTGGAGATATCTTTAAGCTTTAAGTTAACTTTTTCACGAAAGTTAAAGGTGTCTTTCTTTGTTTCAATACTAATTTTTTTATGAGCGTTTAAAGGGGTAAGCTTAAATTTTGCAGAATCTTCTGCATTCGTTTCATTTAATACTTTACTATGGCTTGGATTAATAATTTTAATCCATTGGTAATCGTAGGATGAGGGCCCGAAATTCCGCATGTATTTTGTATATGCCCGGATATAATAGTTTCCACTGTAAATATCTCGGGGTATTTTTATCTTTCCTGAAGATTTTGATTGCTCAATTTTATATTTTACACCTATTATTTGATTTCCTTTAGGCGTTATTAATTCAACGTATAAAATTTGACTAAGAAGCTTCTGGCTGCTTGACACCATCGCTGAAAACAAGATGCTTTCTCCTGTAATATAGGTGTTTCGGTCGATACTGAGAAATACATCTTCGCTGTAATTTTCAATGGTTTGACAAACAGCGAATTTCGCCACAAAAATAAAAGAGATTGCTATTAGAAGCTTTTTCATAAATAGTATTATTTAGGCCAAAATTCAGGTTTTATTGTTGTCCCCCCTCTAGCAGTACAATCAACACACTCTTCGCTTAAACTAAAAGCTGCTCCATCAAGTAAATAAGTTGATGAATTGTATGGAGGTAATGATCTTAACCCAAACCTTAACCATTGTTCGAAACACATGGTAGAGTAATACATTTCCATGTCATCAAATTGATCGACAAATATTCTTTTTGATTGGGTTGAAGAAACAAAGAAATATCCTAACACCTCATCTTCCGGGTTTGAAGTGTTGTAAAGGTTTCCTTTAATCTGTTCAGGTTGTTTCATATATAATCCGCCTTCGGGACTAATATTATTTCTTAATTTTCTAAAATGGTTAAAGGTGGATTTTGAGGTAGCATGTTGAAACACTTTTAAACTATACCCATAAGCAATTTTTTCAGATTTGTTTGAAACAAAATGCAACGGGAATTTTGTATAACTGTTTCCTGATAAATATTCGGTAGACAAAATGAAAATATTAGGAACCGTTTGTGTTTTCCAGCAAATGTGAGTACTTGAATCAGGGGGATCAATATGAACCAGGTCATGACCATTATAATACCACTCTTTTAAATGCTTGGTATGATACTCCCATGTTTCTTTTATGGTATAAATATAATACGCAGAATGTTGTTCAGAACCTTTCATGTCTACTTGAAATTGCACTTTTTCATAATGTTGTCCAAACTCGTCTGAAGGCATATCTTCACGAGTATAATAAACAGAATCAAGCGTTGCACATTGATATAATGTGTCATAATCGGAGGTTATCTGCTCACCGTCGGGAGTAATAACGTCAACTTTAAAGGCTGTTCCCGGAGTAAGATGCTCTTCAGGAATATAGACTTTATAGTATCCTTTATTATTTTCGTATGATTCAAAAACATTTCCATTGTTATCGCTAACAATTACTTCACAATCATTTAATGGAATAAACTCAGGAGCATCTATGCCTGATGAATAGGAAATTTGAATGATTTGATCCTCATCCCCGTCATTTATGTTTCCATAAACAACATATTTAGCGGTATCTGAGGTGTCGATAGAAAGCTTATATTCTTCAATACAGGAGAAGAACCCTGTCGAAATCGTTAAGGCGAATAATAAATAGATTATTTTATATCTCATAAAAGATTGTTTAACCATCAATATTCATATTAGATATTTATTGTGAGGCATAGTTACCCAATTTAAATAACCAGGAAATGGTGAAAAAAGGTGTTCCTATAACGGAATATTTATAGCTTTTTATATATCCATTTTCTGATATAAAATATATAGAGGATGCATTCTTTCTTCCGGTTACATTATAAACACTAAACATCCAGGAACTATGTATTAATTTGTCTTTTTTTAAGTTTCCTTCAATGGTTAATGATAAATCAGTTCTAAAATAGTCGGGAATTCGATATTTATTTCTGTCTGAATAATCAATTAACGGAGTATCATCTATATAATATACTGATACGGGGAATGTTGCAGGTTTGCCTTTTTGATAGGTGAATACTCCGGATAGGGTTGTTCTTTTAGTAATATTATAGTTTATTACAGCATTAAAAACATGTGGGATGTCATAATTTGAAGGATATATTTTGCCATTGTTGATTTTGTCCCAATCGTTTTCTCCATCAACTTTAACAAAAGAGCGTGAATAAGTATAAGCCATCCATCCATTAATTTTTCCAACGGTCTTTTTTAATAATAATTCAACGCCATATGAGTTTTGTTTACCCTGTAAAACTTCTGTTTCAATTTCCGGACTATTAATAAAATCTGCCCCATCTTTAAACTCAGTAAAGTTGCTTGTGTTTTTATAAAACAGCTCAACAGATGCTTCCATATTAAGTTTTGGGAGATTCCTAAAGATTCCTAATGAGAATTGGTTGTTTTTAGAAGGTTTTAAGTGATAATCTGCGAGCTTCCATTGCGAGTTAGGGGAAATGGAAATGGTATTATTTAATAAAAACAGATTCTGACTCATTTGATTAAATGCCAGTTTGATGTTGCCATTAGGGTCTGTTTTAAAATTTAAAGATATTCTAAACTCAGGGCTATTATACCATTTAATCGCTTCATTTGCTCCAAAATGCAATGTGTCTCTTATGTTATCTATTTCAGTGGGCTCGTTTTCATAGTATTCATAAACATTATCTTTCCCTAAGGCTGAATATAATGAATATCTGATACCTGCATTAATGGTTAGCCATGATGTAAAATCATACTTGTCCGACAGGTAAACCGATGCTTCCACACCACTTTCTTTTCCGTGATTGATAATTTGATGAATGGATTCTTCTCCATAAGGTTGAACCGTACCACGATTTAGTAAATAGTAAATCCCACTGAAACCGAAATCGAGTTCGTTATCTTCATTCACCGTTTGTGTAAAATCTGTTCGCCATTCGTAATGATTAATTTTATAGGGATGTTGATAGGCCTCTTTTCCAACTTGTTTTTCAATTGTATTAAAGGAGTATTGAGAACCAACGAAAGAGGTATACATGCGGAGTATTGAATTAAAATTATGATAAATATTTAACGAGGCACCTCTGTTTGAGTAAGAATAGCTGTTAAGATCTGCAAGGTCAAATTTATCATCACTTGAATATATAAAGGCAGAAATAGAAGTTTTTTCAAAATCGTAGTTAAAACCAAAGGTAAAATCATTAAATTTTGCATTACTCTTGCTTATGGTCGTGTCTTTGATTTTTGACAGAATCCAGTCAGAATATAATGTTCTTGCACTTAGTAAAACGGAACTTTTGTCTTTTTTTAATGGCCCTTCTAAGGTAATATTTGTTGAAATAGGATTTATACCGCCATGCAAACTGAAATTTTTTCTGTTTCCCTGCCGGGAAGTTATGTTAAATACAGAAGATAACCTTCCTCCATATTTAGCCGGAATATGTCCTTTATAGATTGAGAAATCTTTAATGATATCTGAATTAAAGGCAGGAAAGAATCCAAATAAATGGGATGTATTATATATTGGGATATTATTAATATAAAAAGCATTTTGATCAGAACTTCCTCCTCTGACATTTAGTCCGGAAGAACCTTCTCCAACACTTACAATTCCGGGAAGCATTTCAGACACTTTAAGGATGTCTCTTTCTCCCATCATTACAGGTATTGATTTAATTTCTTTTGATGTGAGCTTTTCCATTCCGGGGTCTTTGTACCTGACATCCATCTGCCGATCTCCTTTAATTACCGCTTCCTGAAGGAAAAAAGTACTGCTCTCCAGTTCAATTTTAATATTTGCATCAGAATAAACATTTAGCTTATAATTGATTGGCTTATAGCCCATTGACGAGAAATTTGCCACATATTCGCCCGGCGGGAGTAAAATGGTAAAATAGCCCTTTAAATCTGTGGCCGCTCCTGTTTTGGTTTCATCAATATAAATGGTCGCTCCAATGATAGGCTCTCCGGTTTCATTATCTGTAATCCTACCCATTACATTAACAATTCCACTACTTTGTATGTTTTTATTTCCAACATTTATGGTTTGAATAACATCCGGACTGCGACCGGACAGATAACGATCCTCACTCTTTGTTTTATCCGGTTCGTAAGCCTGATTTGCATCCTTTTTTTCCAGATAAAATGAAGGAATATTTTTTATTAATTCATCATTGTTTAAGATGATAATATGGTCGTGCCATTTTGAAGGAATTTGTTTGGTTCCTTTTAATACAATCGATAACGCATCAAGGGGCGGAATGCTGTCTAACGCAACAGTAACTCTTATAGAATCCGTTAATTGAGGATCAAAAAACACGTTTATTCCGGTCTGCTTTTCAATAATGGCTGTAAACTCTTTAAAGGAAATATTTTTAACTGTGCATGTAATGAAATCGTCATTTTGCGCATTTACAAGCACGGGGAACAATAGAAATAGTATTACAATATAATATTTTTTCAATTGGATAGGTTATTACAAAATTTTATTAACTCATTTAACTCAGTGGATGATATTCTTTTTAAGTTTATTTTATTTTGTTTTATAAAAGTTTTTATTTCATGCTTTTGGGGTTTTTCGAACAGGGACAAAAAGGTTCTGTTGTTTTTAAACTTGTGTTTTTGCTTTTCGATGAGGAGGTACATGGTTTTCCTGGGTTTCGAAAAACTCCAAAAACTGTTTCCTGATTTACTGGATAAATCGAGCTCTTTTTCCCAATGATATAATATCATTAACCTCTCATCTCCAGAGAATTGATAGATTTCTGGAACAGGTTCCCCGGAAGATTTAATAAGTTTAAACTTTTTTTTGTCCAGGGTAAAACCATCTATTTTTTCTTTGTTTAATTTAATGGTTATTGTTTTGTAATTCGATTCAAACCTTAAGATTACCTCTTGATTATAAACATCATAGTTTAAAAGAAGGTTCGTAAATGTTTGATTGTTGATGATAATGTCGCCCTGCATAAAATCATCTTCAATTAAATACTGGGATCCTTTAACGGAAGAAGGGACCATATAGGTAAAAACCTGTCCGCTGTAAAGCCTTGGATTTAAACCATAAATGGAATCGGATTTTTCCTGGGAGCAGGTAGTAACATTTTGAATAAGAATTTGAAGAAATACAAAAACAATTAACCGGTAATTCATGTTTTATAAATGTGTTTTCTCCATTCTGAGGTGAATTTATACATATTTAGACTTTACAATTGAGGTAACGTTTAATTTAACGATTCATTTATTCGACAACAAATGTAGTATGTTTTTTATTTCCTTCAAACATTTTTCCTAAAACATCAGCAAAATTCATTTGAAACATGATTTTTTCAGGGAGTAAAAATTTTATTTATTCATAAATTCAACATATTTATATATGTTAATAAGATATTTTTAATAACTTGCTCCCTGATATTAAAAAAATTGCTATCAAAGATTATCAAATAAAAACATAAACACTCTGGTAATTGTATTAAATAAGGTTTCATTATTAACGCTAACGATTTATGAAAGAAAAAAATCTAACCGACATTACATTAATTGGATCAGGAATTATGAGCGCCACATTAGGAATCCTCATTAAAAAATTAATGCCCGGGGCAAAAATTGCGCTTTATGAAAAGTTAGACCGGATTGCCGGTGAAAGCACTTATTCGTGGAATAATGCAGGAACCGGGCATTCTGCTTTCTGTGAACTGAATTACACTCCCGAGCAGCCCGACGGTTCAATAAAAATTGAAAAGGCTCTTGATATTGCCTCTGCTTTTGAAGTTTCGAAACAGTTTTGGGCATATCTTAAAAACCAGCATGATTTGGGCGACCATCATACTTTTATCAAAGCAGTTCCGCACATGAGTTTTGTTTGGGGTGATGATAATATTGCTTTTTTACAGAAAAGAATTGAGCGGCTAACAAAATACGCATTGTTTGAAGATATGGAATTTTCAGAAGATTTTGATGAGATTGCCTCGTGGGCACCGTTGATGATGAAGAGCAGGCGCAGAAACGAAAGAATTGGTGCTACCCGCATGATGATCGGAACAGATGTAAATTTTGATGTTTTAACAAAAGGAATGATTCATTATTTGCAAGGGACAGATGATGTGAATATTCATTTACAGCATGAGGTAAAGAATTTAACACAACAAACCGATGGCAGCTGGAAAGTTGTAGTTAAAGATCATTATACAGGTAAAAATAAAATCAGCTACAGTAAATTTGTTTTTATAGGCGCTGGAGGGGGAGCATTACCATTACTGCAAAAATCAGGAATAAAAGAAAGTAAAGGATATGGTGGTTTTCCGGTTAGCGGCATGTTTTTGCGATGTAAAAACCCCAATGTTATCAAACAACATCATGCCAAAGTATATGGAAAGGCAGCAGAAGGTTCACCCCCCATGTCGATGCCGCACATGGATAAACGAAGGATTGAGGGACAAGAATCATTACTTTTTGGCCCTTATGCCGGATTCTCAACTAAATTCCTGAAAAGCGGTTCTTATCTTGATTTAATCGGGTCGGTTAGAGGGCATAATATAAAGCCAATGATGGCCGTAGCCAAAAATAATTTAGGACTGATAAGATACTTAGTACGGCAGGCTGTAATGACACCCCGGGCGCGGTTTAAAATTTTGAAAACCTATTTTCCGGATGCCAAATTCGAAGACTGGGAATTATATTCTGCCGGTCAAAGGGTACAAATCATGAAAAAAGATAAAAAGGATGGCGGCATATTAAAACTGGGCACCGAAATTATTAGCTCATCGGACGGAACACTGACAGCGCTTTTGGGTGCATCTCCGGGAGCATCAACATCGGTTTCCATTATGCTCGATGTGCTTGGAAAGAGCTTCTCCCAAAAAATGAATACAAAAGGATGGAAAGAGAAGCTTTCAGAAATGATCCCCTCATATGGCAAATCTTTAATTGATGATCATGATCTTTGCAGGGAGATGAGGAATAGTACTTCCGAAGCGCTTAACCTGAATCTTAAGAATCAATATGCAGAAGTCGTCTCCTGATTAATGCACGATTAATTTTAAGCTCACAACGAACTGTAGAAAATTATATTTACACATACGATTGGGATAGCTATAGCAATGGATTAATTAACCGGCAATAATTTAACAATAAAACCGGGTTTTTCCGCTGCCACATAAATAAATCCGTCGGGGCTTATTTCTACATTTCTGACTCTGCCTATTCCTTCGAGTAGTCTTTCCTGCGCTATAACTTTATTTCCATCGAGTTCAATACGCTCAACATATTGTGCACGTAATGCACCTACCATGATGTTATTTTTCCATGCAGGGTAGCGGTCACTATCCACAAATGTCATCCCGCAGGGTGCAATGGAAGGATCCCAGTAAATGACGGGTTGCTCCATTCCTTTTTTATGGGTAATGTCGGTAAAAGTAGTGCCATTGTAATTAATTCCATAGGAAATAACAGGCCAGCCATAATTTACCCCTGGCTTTATCAGGTTTAGTTCATCGCCGCCTTTGGGTCCGTGTTCGGTAATCCATATCTCGCCTGTCTCGGGGTGCATGGTCGTTCCTTGAGGATTTCTGTGTCCATATGAATATATCGAGGGCATCGCTCCTTCGGTATCAACAAATGGATTGTCGTCAGGAATAGAACCATCATCATGGATGCGATGTATTTTCCCGTTATGATTTTCAAGGGATTGCGGGTTAATGTCTCTTTTACCCCGGTCGCCAATACCGAACCATAAATATCCGTCTTTATCAAACTGTAATTTACAGCCCCAGTGATACGTTTTGGGAGAGTCTGGTTTGCCATCAAAAATTTTCTCCTTATCAATCAGTGTATTACCTGATATTCGGGCACGCATAATGGATGTGTTTCCTGCTTTTTTATTTTCTTTGGAAGGTTCGGAGTATGCAAAATAGAGCCAGCCATTCTGTTCATACTCCGGATGCAGGCGAAGGTCTAATAATCCACCCTGGTTAACCGCTAAAATATCTGGCAATCCATCAATTTTTGTCAGGGTACCATTGCTAAACCGGTATAAAGTACCCGAACGCTCAGAAATTAATATATCTCCATTGGGTAAGAACTCCATTCCCCATGGGACGTTCAGCCCATCGACAATGGTATCGACAATAAAATTTTGCTTTTCTGTTTGTACAACTCGTTCGTTGGAAAATGCAGGCTTTCTTTTAGTGTGGTCTTTAGGAACTTCAGACCTGATGTATTTCGCTAACGCAAGAATCTCTTCATCAGTAAAAGCATCCTGAAAAGCCGGCATGCCCATTTCTTCCAGCCCAAATTTAATACTTTTGAAAGCAGCATCATCCGTGCGGGCATCCATCCATTCACTTTGGTCAAATCTTTCCAGGTTTTCTCCATGGCAACCAGCACAGTAGTTAAGATATTGCTCTCTCACTTCAGGAACACTTCGATTATTCATTGCTAATACTTTTTTCGGTTTGGGATAACCGGACTCAATCCACGAATAAAAAGCAATGCTAATGATAATTAAAATAAAAAAAGGAAGGGCGATTTTTAAAGCTGATTTTGACATGATATTTAATTTTTTGATTATTCTTAATTGTAGAGGCTGATCGTATTTATAAAAGCAAAGTGATTATGAAAAAGGTTCTTCATCCAGAAACCCCAATCCGGCCATAAGTCAAACTTCTAATGGCTGTCATAAGATCACTTCATTCCTAAGAGCAACTCAGGGATTAACAAAAGTAATAAATATCATGTATGAAGTCAATATGTATTATAGCAAAAAGTTCTAGTGCAAACAGAAATGAAAAATATCGACATTAAAATACCATGGGTTACAAATACCCGCGATCGGATTAAAGTTAGCGGCAACAGCTAATGCGGGTAGCAAGGGTTTTCTTGTACCTGATACTTACCTGTTTGTTTTCTTTCGTTGTTTGGCAAAATGGACCGTATAAATACCAATAACGACAATAATCCCACCGGTTATTTGCCACAGGGTGAGCGCTTCGCCCAACAAAAGAAACGCAACGACACCGGTAAGTACTGGTTGAGCAAGCAATGTGGGAGCTACTAAAGAGGCAGGCAAATGGCCCTGGGCAAAATTGATAAGAAACCATGCGCCGGCCTGAATCATAACACCCATGATTACAAAAAGAACCCAGGCTTTTGTGGAATAACCGGTAAATTCGAGATTTTGAAACAGCATAAATATTCCCAGAAACACGGTGGTGGCCAGCGTGCTTAGAAACAGAAATGAAAGGGTGTCCAGGTATCTTCTGCCCATTTGAACCAGCATCATAAAACCACCATAAAAAATACCGGCAAATAAGCCCAGCATTAGTCCTTTAAATATACCAATGGGTTGATAAAGATCCTGAATAACAAGAAATACGATTCCAATGATGGCAATGACCAGTCCGATCCAGAACCGGGCTGAACGCCTTTCTTTAAAAAAAAAGAAACCACCAATGCCAACCCACAGTGGTGTAAGATTAGCTGTAAGAGTGGGCATCGCTGCATTGGAGCTCATAATTCCCGTAGCCCACATAGACATGTCGATGGCTAAAGATAAACCGGCCAATGAAGCAAACAAAACCCCTTTTAGGTTCAACTTTTCTTTATTTCTTATTCTTGAATAGGCAAAAGGGATGATTAAAACCAGTGTGCCAAAAAATAACCTGTAAAACACACTCACCGTTCCCGGAGCACCGGTAGCTTTTATTAGTACGGGAGAAAAGGAGATAAGGATAGCCCCGAGAATCAGCGACAAGTATGATTTTTTTGTATTTTCCATGGCGTAAAATTTTCGCAATGTTACCAAAAATCAAGGTAAAAAATAAATCCTGTTGATTTTATTCTGTCCCTTTACTTCAGTGCCATAAAAAACCATCCTGTAAGTGAAAGAATCAGCACCCCCGATGAAATCTTGTGAACGGTTACCAGCGAGTTTTTAACCTCTTCATGGTTACTCAATATTCCTCCGGTTGTAAAAATTAATACAACTGACAGGGCTGCTGCAACCATAAAAATCCAAATGACAGGGTTAAACTCTGTTATTTTAAATAATTTATTGCTAAGGATAAAAACATAAACGATAAAAGCTAAAGCAATAAGTTTATGAATTGTAAACAGAACGGTTCCGTAAGGTTTACCCAGTTTACTGAGCCAGATACCAGAAATTAGAATGAAAATAAAGAGAATGGCATTAATAATTAATTGAACAGTCATGTTTTATTATTTTATAAGATCATATAGAAACGCAATCTCCTTTTCCCATAATTCGTTATTGGGCGTTTCTAGGATTAGTGGGATTTCATCGAGCCGTTTATCATTCATTAAATTTTTAAACACTTTTTTGCCTAAAAATCCTTCACCAATACTTGCGTGGCGGTCAACACGGGTGCCAACATCTTTTTTGGAATCGTTCAGGTGCATGCCTTTCAGGTATTTAAAGCCAATGATCTTGTCCAATTCGTCCCAGAATTTTTTGTAGCTGTCATCTGAAAGAAAGTCGTAGCCTGCAGCCATAGCATGTGCCGTATCAATACAAACCCCCACCCTGTTTTTATCTTCCACATGGTCGATAATATATTTGATTTGATTAAGAGTATGGCCCATATTGGTTCCCTGCCCTGCCGTATTTTCAATCACCGCCACAACACCTTTGGTTTTATCCAGGGCAATATTTACCGATTCGGCAATGGTTTTCAGACACGTTTCTTCTGAAATTTTGTCCAAATGGCTTCCGGGATGAAAATTCAGGCGGTCGATACCCAATTGTTCGCAGCGCTGCATTTCATCCAGAAAGGCATTTCTTGATTTATCCAAATTTGTTTTTACAGGATGTCCCAAATTAATTAAGTAGCTGTCATGAGGCAAAATGGTTCCTTTCCCATAGCCAAATTTCTCGCAGTTTTCCTTAAACTTTTGAATGTTCTCGTCGGTTAGCGGTTTAGCATTCCATTGCCGCTGATTTTTGGTAAACAGTGCAAATCCTTTAGCACCAATTTTATGGGCGTTTACCGGTGCATTTTCCACTCCGCCGGCTGCGCTTACATGAGCTCCGATATATTTCATAATTTTTTTTGTTTTATTATTATTTTGCTAATTTACAGTATAGATATAGAAAATAAAACAAAAAAGCTACAAAATTAAAACGCTGAATATCTGATTTTTAACAACAAAATTTTAAAATAATTCCAAAATAATTTGACAAATCGAAATTTACACCTTACTTTTGTAAGTGAATACTAACTAACAATATTATGTTATCAGAACGACAGAAAGAAATACTAACTACTGCAGTTGAAATAATTGCAGCAAAAGGGATACAGGGATTAACCATTAAAAATTTATCGAAAGAGATTGG
>DATFIZ010000100.1:0-2130 GCA_035269575.1 Bacteroidales bacterium
AGCAACCTGGGGCGGGGAGGAAGTGATTATTCAGCAACTATAATTGCCCAAGTGATGCATGCAGAAAAAGTGGAAATATGGACCGATATTGACGGATTTCAAAATAATGATCCTCGATATGTTGACGAAACGTTTCCTATAGGCCATCTGTCTTATGATGAAGCCGCTGAACTGGCTTATTTCGGAGCTAAAATTTTGCACCCTGCCAGTATTACTCCTGCACAGCAAGGTAATATTCCGATTGTAATCAAAAATTCAATGAATTTTTTTGCTTCTGGTACACAGATTAATAATTTTTCCTCATCCAGGAGATTAACAGCAGTAGCCGCCAAAGATGGGATTACCATTATTAAAATTAAATCGGGCAGAATGCTACAGGCCTATGGTTTCTTGCGAAAGATTTTTGAAATATTCGAAAAGTATAAAACACCCGTAGATATGCTTACAACATCTGAAATATCAGTGGCCATGACTATTGATAATTCTACATATATAACTGAGATTATTGATCATCTGAAGAAACTCGGTGAAGTTGAAGTTATTCATAATCAAAGTATTGTTTGTATAGTGGGCGACTTTGAATCACAAAAAAATATTGTTTTAGGCCAAATTGTCGGGGGACTTGATACAATATCCGTTCAGATGATGTCTTTTGGTGCAAGTCGTATTAACCTCTCATTAGTTGTTGATTCTGAAAATAAAATGGAAACACTTCAAGTACTGAATAATCATTTATTTAATGCCAAAAAATGTTTACCAGTCAATTAAAAAATATGTTCAGGGAGCTAAAAACACCCTTTTATTATTATGATTCAGATTTTTTAAGCAAAAATTTGAATGCAATAATCCATGAAGCTAATCGTTTGGGGTATCATTTGCATTATGCTGTAAAAGCTAATGCAAACAGCCGTATTCTGCAAATGATTTCTGATTATGGAATTGGTGCCGATTGTGTTAGTGGAAATGAGGTGCAGAAAGCTTTGGAAAATGGCTTTAAACCTAAAAAGATTGTATTTGCTGGAGTAGGAAAAACCGACGAAGAATTACGATTAGCGATTGATAAAAATATTTTTTGTATTAATTGTGAATCACTACAGGAACTCGAAATCCTTAATACTTTTGCAGGTATCCGTAATAAAAAAGTGCGTGTGGCTCTGCGTATAAATCCTGATATTGATGCGCAAACCCATGCCCATATCACTACAGGATTACAATACAATAAATTTGGCCTTTCTTTGCAGGATGTGGATTATATTATTGAGAACAAGGAAAAATATTCGAACTTGTTAATGGATGGAGTGCACTTCCATATCGGATCGCAAATCACTAATCTAAACGTTTTTAGGGATTTGTGTAATGTGGTTAATAATGTTTTGGATAATTTATCTCAAAATAATATTTATATTCAACATATCAATTTGGGTGGAGGTTTGGGGATCGATTACTCAGAGCCTGAAAATCAAATTCCTGATTTTCAGGCTTATTTTAATGTTTTTTCTCAACATTTAAAGGTGGAATCGTGGCAGGAAATTCATTTTGAACCCGGCAGAGCTGTTGTCGGGCAGGCAGGAGCCTTAATAACCCGGGTACTTTATGTAAAAGAAAATGGCAGCAGAAAAACGATTATAGTCGATGCCGGATTTACTGAGTTGTTGAGGCCTGCATTATATCAAGCCACACATAAAATAATGAATATTTCTTCAGAATCCGGTGAAATGCTGTACGATATTGCCGGTCCACTGTGCGAAACAGCCGATTATTTCGGAAAAGATATACAGCTGCCGGAAACCAAACGAGGGGATTTGCTGGCTATCTATTCAGCCGGTGCTTATGGTGAAGTTATGGCTTCGCAATATAATCTGCGTAAACCTGCTGGTAAAATTTTTTCTTATAATCTATTAGAATCGGCAAGAAGGTAACTTACTGCCTGTGAAGATTATTGTTATTTTTTTTTGAAAAAAGATGTAGCATCTTGTTTTCTATAGATAAAAGTAAATGAATATCGGTTTCACCTAAAAGCATTAAACGTTCCATAATCCGGTTATAGATTGCAGAATCGTCTTTAAACCCGATAGTTGCAAGCAAGTCTTTGGTTTTATTTTTTAATATGATTAATTCAGCCTGATCAGC
>DATFIZ010000101.1:0-26305 GCA_035269575.1 Bacteroidales bacterium
AACCAACGATTTTACTTTAGATTTTACGATTAATCCGGATTTTGGACAGGTAGAAGCGGATCCGTCTGTAGTAAATCTTTCGGCGTTCGAAACTTATTTTGAAGAGAAAAGGCCATTTTTTATCGAGGGACGAAATATTACAAACTTCCAGCTTTCCGATGGAGGAAACTCGTTTGCACTCGATAATCTTTTTTATTCAAGAAGAATTGGGCGGGCGCCACAATATTATCCTGATGTGGATAACGATAACAATGAATATGCAGATGTGCCGGAAAATACAAAAATACTGGGGGCATTAAAAGTTACCGGAAAAACGAAAGACGGACTTTCGATAGGAATAATTGAGAGTGTTACAGCAGAAGAAAATGCCGAGGTTTCGCGACAAGGAGTAAAGTCAACAGAAACAGTGGAGCCTTTAACCAATTATTTTATAGGACGTGTACAAAAAGATTTTAACAATAATAATTCAATTGTTGGGGGTATGTTTACATCCACCAATCGATTTATTGATGACAAAGATGAACATCTGGACTATTTAAACTCCGAAGCATATACGGGAGGAATTGATTATACTCAATACTGGAAAGACAAAACCTATTATCTGAAATTAAAATATGCAATGAGTCATATCAAAGGTGATTCTATCGCCATGATATACCAGCAGGAATCTTCCCGTCGTTATTTTCAACGACCCGATAATGACTATAATACTTTTGATTCTTCATTAACATCATTAACAGGACATGCAGGAACAGTACAGTTTGGAAAACAAGGTAGCAAATGGCAATGGTTATTTTGGACAACATGGCGATCACCAAAATTTGAAACCAATGATGTTGGTTTCTTACACCACTCTGATGCTATCTTTCAGGTATTTTGGGCAGGATATCGTTTTACAGAACCATTTAGTATTTTCAGGTTTATGAATATTGGCCTGAATCAATGGTCTGGCTGGGATTTTGGAGCAAATAGCAATTTTTATGGAGGGAATATTAATATGTTTATGCAATTTACCAATCACTGGTCATTGGGTGTAGGAACAAACTTCGAAGGAGAAAGCCTTCAGAATGATATGCTTAGAGGTGGGCCGTCTATTAAAACTCCCGGAAGTTATAGTTACTGGGTTAATCTGGGTACTGACGGGAGAAAAGAAATTCAACTGCATCTTAGTGCAAGCAACAATTTTGGATTCGAGAACTCAAGACAACATCAAAATTATGGTGCAGACATAATCTATAGGCCTCTTGATGAGTTACGCATTTCATTTATGCCAGACTTCTCAATTTCGGAAAAAAAATTACAATATATCAATACGGAAGAATACAATAGTGAAGATAGATATATATTCACTAAACTAAATCAGGTTACCACTGATTTTACCTTACGAATTGATTACAGTATTACTCCCGACTTATCTATTCAGTATTATGGTTCTCCATTTATCAGCGCTGTTAATTATTCCGAACCTAAATATATTACTGATCCTAAAGCTGATCATTTCAGCGATCGATATAGCACGGATGTCAGCTTTTCGACCGAGGATTATGAAAATGATTATGATTTTAATTTCAGACAATTCAGATCGAATCTTGTAATCAGATGGGAGTATAAACCAGGATCTTTGCTATACCTTGTTTGGACACAAAGTAAAACAGGATCAACTTCTGTTGGAGACTTTTCATTTATCGACGATTTTGATGGCCTGTTCAACATTCATCCACAAAATGTTTTCTTAATCAAATTTTCATATCGATTTGGAGTATAAACTCTATAATTAAAAATGAACTTTATAAATAAACATCTGTTCTTTAATAGAGCTGATGTTTTTTATTTTAGCTTGATTGTATATATATTATTCAATACCTTTATCCTTCATTAAAAAATTTAAAATCATGAAAAATATAATATTATCACTACTGGCGTTTAGCTTTACTATGATGATGGGAAATGCACAAGATTTACAGACTGATGTTTTTGAAACCGATAAAGCCGAATTAAAAATCCAGTTTGTTCAGCACGGTTCCATTTTCTTTGAATATAATGGGAACGTTATTCATGTTGATCCTGTGTCCAGGATGGGCGATTATAAAAGTTATCCTAAAGCCGACTTAATACTGATAACCCACCATCATGGCGACCATCTGGATCAGAATGCAATTGAATTGCTGAAAAAAGACAATACAAAAATTGTGCTTACACAAAAATGCAAAGAGATGAGCGAATATCTTACCGATGTAATTGTAATGAAAAATGGGGATGTTTTGAATATTAACGAGCTGGAAATTGCTGCTGTACCGGCATACAATATAAAACATAAACGAGAAAACGGAGATCCATACCATGTTAAGGGAGAAGGAAACGGATATGTTATCCAGTTTGACAATAAGAAAGTATATGTAGCCGGCGATACAGAAAATATCCCGGAGATGAAAACACTGGAGAATATTGATGTTGCATTTTTACCCATGAATCTTCCTTATACCATGACCCCCGAAATGGTAGCCGATGCTGCCAGAATGTTTAATCCCAAAATTCTTTATCCCTACCATTATGGAGATACCGACATATCAAAACTGGTTGAATTGTTGAAAGATGAAGACGTCGAGGTGAGAGTTAAAAAAATGTAAGATTTTGTTTTTCCCAATGAATATTTGATTACAACTTTTTTGTTATTAAAATTTAAAATTCTTGGAATTGTACTTCGTATAAATGTGGCCATCGTTTGCCGGTAATAAAGATGCGATCCTTTTTTTTATCGTATGCGATTCCATTGAGTACATTATCTCGTTCGTTCCTGTATCCGTCAGGAATGACTTTACGACAATCGATTTTTTTTACTACTTTTCCGGTTTGGGGGTCGAAAGCAATCATTTCTTCTGTTAGAAATATATTGGCATATACTAAACCATCAATATATTCAAGTTCATTCAGGTTTCGAACAGGACCTTCATGGTCGTATACTTCAATTCTGCCAATTTCGGAAAAATATTCAGGCTCCAGGAAATAAATGGTTTGTGACCCGTCGCTCATAATAAGTTTTTTGCCATCAGTAGTTATGCCCCATCCCTGGGTTGGATATTGAAGGGTATTGATTAACGTAAAACTTTCTTTATCATACACAAATCCGGTTTGCGAGGTCCAGGTTAGCTGGATGATTTTATCACCAAAAGCAGTTATCCCTTCGCCGAAATATTTGGCAGGCAGACTTAAACTTTGTATTAATTCCCCTGTTTCGAGTACCACTTTTCGTAGTGATGATTCACCCTTTTGTCCGGTTCCTTCATATATAATCCCACTATCATAAAAAAGTCCCTGCGTGTAGGCTTTGGTGTCGTGTGGGTAAGTATTTACAATTCGGCATTCGTATAAATCGGGCTTGATATCTGATTTAAATCGCAGCTTAAGACTATAGGTGTCAATTTTTTTGCCACCGGTATAAGCAGATATATGAAGCGTATTGTTACCTGTTTTCAGGTTTTGGGTTTTCCATGAATAATTTAAATTTTCAGTAAATAAAGTGGCTTGTGTGTTTTCTGTTTGGATGATCATTGAATCAATGCTTTGTTCGATATCTTTTAAAGCGATATCAACCTTTACCATCTCTCCCAGAGTAAATAATTCGCCAGCTCTGGGCGATTTTACTTCAATTACAGATACCCTCTTGGTAACCTCACCGGGTTTAATTTCCTTTTTTTCTTGTTGTTTGTCGCTTTTACAAGCATTAGTAACCAGAAAAAAGATTGTTATTATGCTGTATATTAGTATTCTTTTCATCTTTAGGAAAGGTTATGAATTATATAGGTAATTATCTTGCCAGTGTACGTTTTAATTTTTGCCAAAAGGAACGTTTGGATACAGGGATTTTCTCCATCTGTTTACTGATATCATCTTCAAACAATTCAGGATTTAGCATTTGCCAGATGGCACTCCATCCGGGGAAACCGCCAATGTTTCTGTCATCAATATAAATATCGGCATTAATTTTCCGGCTCATAGAGTCGTCAAATATTTCTTCGGGATAATTTTTATTAACGGCATAAAATTCGATGCCGTTTTTTTTGCAAAACTCAACCGCTTCATCGAGTTCTTTTCCTGCTCTGAATGTCCACAGAATCAGAAAAACGCCTTTATCCTGCAACGCTTTGAGTGTTTCGAAAGCAAAAAGTTTGGGTTTTCCTATTTCCGGGTATTCGTGATCGACAATGGTACCGTCGAAATCTACTGCAATTTTCATAAAAATGTTTTTAGGCTAACGACAAAAATAGTGAATATTTTCGGGCAAAAGAATTTTACTCTGCTTTTCTGTTAAAAGAGTATCGGAGGCTAAAAATATTTGAGTATAAAGCAATCGACTGGTCTCCAATATCAGTCAATGCATAATCAATGCTTAATCCGTAGATATTAACTCCAATTCCGAAGTTGGGCTGTAAGGTTAATGATTTTGAGTAGTCGAAATTCTCGATTCGCTGAAAGTTCCCCACTCCAAAGCGTACGAAAACCAGTTTTCGATAATCAATTTCAATTCCCATGTGGGGATCAATACTCACCGGGTCGCCTTCAAGAAGAACATGACGTTTACCATCGAAGGTAAAGTCGGCGTCAAGCTCAATCATGGCACTAAAATCATTGTAAATGTTAAAATTTCGCGAAACACCCAGCAGTAATTTAGGTAGGGTTATCTCCAGTGCATTTTCAGGGGCAAAGTTAAAAACGCTGTCCTGGACTTCAACCAACAACTCATCTTCGTTAAAGCTCCATGCATTAAAGGTTGAGGTTATATCGCGGGCTAAAAGACCGAATCGCCAGTTATTTTTTTGATACTGTACTCCGGCATCGAGTCCAAAGCCCCAGGCATTTGCAAATTCGCCAATATTACGGTATATGACTTTTACACTGGCTCCGTATGAAAGATTGGGAATTGGCGATTTCCGTGCATACGAAATCATAAACGCATAATCGGCAGCAGAGAACTTTGAGATGCGGCCATAATCAATATTTCCATCTTTATCGATTAAATCGGTGGTGTTGGGAATATCATCCACGCCAAAACGAATAAATGTTGCTCCCAGCCAGCTATTTGTATCTATACTCATTGCAGCTCCTGCATAATCGTATTTAGCTATTCCGGCAAAATATTCGGCATGCATCAGGCTGGCATCAATACTGTTTTCAATAGAAGTAAGACCAGCCGGATTCCAGTACCCTGAGGTAACATCATTCACATTTGCTACGGTAGCATTGGCCAGGCCTAAAGAACGTGCCCCTACTCCAATGGATAAAAATTCGTTGGAATATTTGGCTGTTTGACCAAAGAGTGGCATGGTAAACCACAGTAATAAAAAAAGTGCTATATTATTTTTAAACATTACTATCAAAAATAATTACCTTACCTGCAAAATAAAGAAAAAACAAAATCTTATTTCAATCCTTTAAGGCAGAACTATAATTTTTAACTTATTTTTGTATAAAAAATTGTACGAATATAATTAAATATTACCTATGAGCTTATCTGTAAGAAAACATATTCCAAACTTTATAACCTCATTAAATCTGTTTTCGGGGTGTTTATCTATTGTTCTCTCTTTTGAAGGTTATTTGTTGTTAGCCGTTTATATGATTTTCTTTTCGGCGATATTAGATTTTTTGGACGGGATGACTGCCCGTTTGTTAAATGTTTATTCTAAGGTTGGAAAAGAGTTAGATTCATTGGCTGATGTGGTTAGCTTTGGTGTAGCTCCATCGGTTATTGTGTATTTCTTGATGAAAGGGGCACTCTATAATACACATTACATTCCCACATTGGCTGAATTACCGGTAATCGATATTTTGTTTTTGATTGCACCTTTTTTAATTGCGGTATTTTCAGGTATCCGCCTGGCAAAATTTAATATTGATGAAAGACAAAGTAATTCATTTATCGGACTGCCTACACCTGCCAATGCTTTGTTTTTTGTTTCGCTATATATCATTACGCTGGTCAGTGAAAATTACCTGGTACATTATTTAATTCAAAATAAAATCTTTCTACTGGTTTTAATCCTTGTTTTCTCATTACTTTTAGTCGCTGAGTTCCCGATGTTTTCGTTAAAATTTAGAAATTTGGGATTCAGAGGAAATAAAATTCGTTTTATTTTTGTTGGATTATCTGCCATTTTATTAATATTATTGCAATCAATTGCGATCCCTTTTATTATCATATTATATATTTTATTATCAGCAATAAATAATTGGATTTATAACTTAGATTAATATTTACCATAATGAAATTTTTAGCAGAAATAAATGTAATGCCCTTAAAAGCACTATTAGATCCTCAAGGCAAGGCTGTAACCCATAGTATGAAAAATATTGGATTTAATGAAGTATCTAATGTTCGAATCGGCAAGCATATTACTCTCGAAATTGAAGCCAAAAGCGAAGAAATTGCAATGGAAAGAGTGAATGAAGCTTGTAACAAGATTCTTTCCAACCCGGTAATGGAAGGATATGATTATACGCTTAAAGAAATAAAATAATTAAAAGTTATTTTTTCTTTTTCCCGAATCAGTAATTTTATTCATCACTTCAGTTTGTTTTTGAATAGATTCTTTATGAACCAACTGAAGTAATTTTTTGATAAAACCTTCGGATAAACCCAGTTTTTTACCCTGTTTTAGCCGTGTATTAATAATCTTTTCCCACCGTCGTAACTGAAGGATGGTTACCTCGTTTTTGCTTTTATACTTTCCGATTTCCTCAACAATATCCATTCGCTGCGAAAGAAGTTCGAGCAATTGCTGGTCGATGGAGTCGATTTTGTCACGTAAACTTTCTAACACGCTGATGAATTCGTTATTTTTTACCGATATTGATCTGAATATTAGTTTATTCAGCAAATCATTCAACTGATTGGGTGTTAGCTGCTGATTCATGTCACTCAATGCGGCCGAAGGGTTGATGTGTGTTTCAATCATCAATCCATTCATATTTAAATCCATAGCTTTTTGGGCTATTTCAGGAATAAATTCTGTATTACCTGAAATATGGCTGGGATCACAAATAATAGGTAAGCTGTGACACATACTTTTCAATTCAATGGGAACCTCCCATTTGGGAATATTTCGCAGGGTAGTGGCTTCGAATGGATAGAAACCCCTATGAATGGCAGCCAGTTTATGAACTCCTGCTTTAAAGAAACGCTCCAAAGCGCCAACCCATAATTGAATATCCGGATTTATCGGGTTTTTTACCATTACAGGTTTATCGTATCCTTTTAAACTATCAGCCAGTTCCTGCACAGAAAAAGGGTTGGATGTTGTTCGTGCACCAACCCATAAGAGATCAATATCATATTTAACAGCTAACTCAACATGTTCCGGATTAGCCACCTCAACAGTAGTTAACAGGCCGGTTTCTTTTTTTACCTGTTGCAGCCATTTGAGTCCCTGCTCCCCAACACCTTCAAAATTTCCGGGGCGTGTTCTTGGTTTCCATATGCCCGAACGGAAAACATTTACTTTGTCCAGTTTAGCAATGGCAAGAGCTGTTTGCATAACCTGTTTTTCGCTTTCAGCGCTGCAAGGGCCTGCAATGAGTAAGGGTGTGTTTTTAAGCCCGGGATACCATTCTCGAATCGGTATGATGTTTTTAAGTTTTGTCATTTTTATCGGTTGATACGATAAATGAAACGATTTATATCTGTTTTAAGTTTATACCGATTATTCATCTTTAGCCAGCTGTTCATCAAATTTTTTTACCGCCCAAACCGATAGTTTGTAGCTAACCCAGATAAGTACCGGCCAACTGATGAGCCAAAGGATTTCTGTTAAATATATCATAAATTTTGTTATTTAGAATTAATAAACATGGATATCCTCATCCATTTCTGCTTTATCAATTTTTTTGTTATTAATTGATTTCCAGGCATACCATATATATGCAGCAACAAAAGGAACCATTAATGAAACATAACTCATCGCAGTTAAAGTGTATTTGCTTGATGAGGCATTTTCAATGGTTAATGAGCTTTGTAAATCAAATGTTGAGGGATAAAAGGCGGTATGGTTAAATCCGGCAACCAGGAATAATGCAAAAACGGTTATTATTGTGCCGGGCCCTGCATACCATATCCCGTTGGAGCATGCTTTATGAATTGATTTCCCTATTCCAAATAAAACCAATATTACCCCTGCAATAAAAAGGATTGCTACTCCCGGCATTTGTAAAAAATTATGCAGGTATTTATTAGGCTCCATAAAAACTTCTTTTGTTTCCGGATGATAGGCAAAACCATCGATAAACATCAGCCATATAACAAAAGTCAAAAAGAAAATTACAAAAAGTATTGCATTAAATACTAACTTCTTTTTTGCACGAGAGATCATTCCCTCTTCATCAATATTATTCATGAAATAGAGGATTCCCAGGGTTCTGGCCAGGAAGAAAACGGCAAACCCGAGTGACAGGTTATGTGGGTTTAACGCCAGTTCTAACCCCCGGGCAGAACCTTCCCAGAAGGATGAGTTCATATCATTCACATAAAATTCCGATCCGGTAAAAAAGGTTGCTACAGCGATTCCCAGCAAAATAGTTCCCAATGCACCATTAATAAAAAGGAATGTTTCATAGGTTTTTGCTCCTAAAAAATTATTTGGCTTTGACCTGTATTCGTAAGAAATAGCCTGAATAATAAAAGCAAAAAGGATAAGCATCCACACCCAGTAAGCACCTCCGAAACTAGTGGCATAAAACAGAGGGAATGATGCAAAAAAAGCACCTCCGAATGTTACCAACGTGGTAAATGTAAATTCCCATTTTCGGCCTAAAGAGTTTACCAGCATGCGGCGCTCATTAGAGGTTTTGCCTAAAGAATAGATTAGTGTTTGACCGCCCTGAACAAATAGCAGAAATACAAGCGTTGAGCCAAGTAGTGAGATAATAACCCACCAATATTGTTGTAATGTAAAGTGTGATAATGTTTCAAACATTTTATTGTCCTCCTTCTTTAGGTCCGATTTTTATTTGTTTGGTCATGATTTTTATTTCTGCAATAAGCAGTGCTGTAAAAATTATAGCAAACAGCCAGAAGGTAATTTGTACGGCGCTGGCATCAATATTCGAAACAGCTGCTACCGTAGGTAATAAATCCTGAATCGTCCATGGCTGCCGGCCTACTTCGGCCACAATCCATCCCGACATACTGGCAATGTACGCTAATGGGATGGTAAGTATTGCCAATCGTAAAAGCCATTTTTTTGCTTCCAGCTTATTTTTATAAATCAAATAAAGAACAATCATAAATAACAGCACAAAATAAAATCCTAAAGCCACCATAATGTGAAAACTGTAGAATGTTAAAGGAACATTTGGAATAATACTTTTGGGGTTGTTTAAAAATCCGTAACCAAAGTACTGGAAATTTTCTCTAAAAATTTTTAACGACTGTTCTTGAATAGTATCATTCCCGTTTTTTCTGGCCTCTTTATATTCAGCTAAGGCATTGATGGATAGCTTTCCTTTTTTAATTTTTTCTGTGGCGGAAATTGCCGTCCGGGTTTCTCCATTTTCATCAGTCATCGGATAACCTCCCTCGACCAAATTTTTTACTCCCGGAACAAAGGCATTGAAATCCCTGTATCCTAAAAATGAAAGTAATTTTGGAATTTCAATCTTAAACACATAATCATCTTTATCATCATCGTATTCTTTGCCAGGGGTGGGCATGCCAATCAGAATTAATCCGGCTCCTTCAGAACCCTCATATAATCCTTCCATAGCAGCCAGTTTCATGGGTTGTTTTTGGGCCACCTGATACGCCGATCCATCGCCGGTATAAATGAGGAACAAGCTGCTTAGCAAACCAAAAACTCCGGCAATAATCATACTGCGTTTAGCCATTAATTGCTCACGGCTTTTTAGTAAAAACCAGGCACTCACTCCAATAACAAAAATAGAGGCTAAAACAAACCCGGAAGTTATGGTGTGTAAAAATTTATTTACAGCGACCGGAGACAAGAAAACATCCCAAAAATTCAGCATTTCATTTCTTGCTGTTTCAGGATTAAAATGCATCCCTACCGGATGCTGCATCCAACCGTTGGCTACTAAAATCCACAGAGCCGATAAATTAGCTCCAATGGCTACCAGCCATGTTGATAACAGGTGGAATTTTTTACTTACTTTATTCCATCCAAAAAACATTACGGCAATAAAGGTTGACTCGAGGAAAAAGGCCATGATTCCTTCAATAGCTAATGGAGCACCAAAAATATCACCCACGAACCAGGAGTAATTGGACCAGTTGGTTCCAAATTCAAATTCGAGAATTATTCCCGTTGCTACACCAATAGCAAAGTTTATTCCGAAGAGGGTCATCCAGAATTTGGTAGTTTTTTTCCATTCAGGGTCCCCAGTTTTTACGTAGATGGTTTCCATAAACGCTATGATAAAGGTAATACCAAGCGTTAAAGGAACAAATAGCCAGTGATACATAGCGGTTAAGGCAAATTGTGCCCTCGACCAGTTTACCAAAGCAAAATCAAGATTTTCAATCATTATCTGTATTTTTAGGTTTTGTAAGTTGTTCTAATACGTATTCACTCTTCTCTTCTTCAGTATCAAATTTTTCATTTAAAAAATCTTTAAAAAAGAAAAGTTTCAATATAACAAACATGATAAAAAGTTTAATCAGGATTAATGCCCATAATTTTTTGCCTAAAGTCATGCTTTTAAATCCTTCGTAATAGAATAAAAAAATCCGTTTGAAAATATTGTTTTTCATCATGAATGATTAAAAGGGATTATTACTTACCAAAGATAAAAAAAATAAGAAAATAGCAACAGGATGCTTTTAAGGAATATATAAATGGAGCTTTCTAAAAGTTAATTGTATTTTTTCGCATCGGAGAAAACATGAATAAATCCTTTTTGCGTATCCATTGACGGGTCGTCGGAAATTAAAATATAATAATAAATACCAGGGCTTACCATTGAACCCGAAGTGTTTCGTCCGTCCCAAACAATGATTGGTGCTTTCGTTTTAAAAATTAGTGTTCCGGTACGGCTAAAAATGGAAATTTCCAGAGGAATAATACCATTGGACTCAACAATAAAAAGATCATTTATGCCATCGTTATTTGGCGTAAAAACATTAGGTATTTTTAGTGTATCCTGAATAGTATAAGTTCTGGTTTCACTATATACAGTTGCAGAAGCTTTGTCGGTAACATCTAAAGAGAAAGAATAGGTTCCTGCAGCATCGAAAAAGAATGAAGCTGAGGGGAAACTATTTTCAAAAGGGAGTTCGTCTCCCGACCAGTTAAAAGCATAATCTACGGTATCGCTAATAGTAAAATCGGAAGTGTCGCCTGCCAATATTTTTTGTGCCTGGCATTTTACCTCAAAACTGGCAGCCGTATTTATAAACCTAAAGGTAACAGCATCAATTTGAGCATAACCTTTTAATGATAAGGTTATAAAAAACAGGATGTAAATAAAAAGTTTTGCTTTCGTCATTAAAATTCATTTATTCACGTAAATATATAAAATACCCTTTTATAATCTTAAATTTTTTCGGTTAATTTTTTAACCAGCTTGAAATTATTAAAAAATTCTTTTAAAAATACCCTTATGATAGTGTAAGTCGGTATAGCCAGTATCATTCCTGTTATACCGAACATACTTCCAGCCATCAATAAAATAATAAATATTTCCATGGGGTGTGCATTCACACTGCTTGAGTATATAACCGGCTGAAATACAATGTTATCAATTACCTGAACGATGATAAATACAAGTGCCATCCACCCCAACAAAGGAAGTAATTCAGTATAAAAAGGAAGTTCTATATGAGTGGCTATACCCATGATTAATCCAAGGCTTGCGCCTATTATAGGACCCAAATAAGGGATTATATTAAAAATACCTACTACAAGTCCGGTTAACAAAGCATCTGAAAAATCTAATCCAACAATGGTTAATCCGGTGGATACCAGAAGGATAATGCATGTGATTTGGACAATAATTCCTATAAAATATCTTGTTAATAACTTTTTTATTGATTGAAGTACGCGTTCGAAGTTCTTCAAATATTTATCCGGAACAAATAAAAATATGCTTTCATAAAACAATCCTTTATCTTTTAAAAAGAAAAAGGTCATAAATGAGATAGAAAAAGCAGCGATAAAGATATTGCCTAGCAAACTGGCCATTGAACTAAAGAATCCGGACAGTAAAGATATATTTAAAACAGACATGAGTTTCTCAGATAAATATTGTTCAATGGATTTATCCGTAAAGGCATGAATATCAAATTTTAATAACAGTTGTTCAATGCTGTCAATTGGTCCCTGGAATTTTACAATTAATGAATTTGCGTCAATATTGGATATTTCTTTTGCCTGATCAGCAATCAGAGGAATAAAAACTCTAAAAAATGTAAAAATCATGATCCACATCACAATTAACGTAATTAGCGCAGAAATAGCTGACGGGATTTTAATTTTTAAGATATGAAGTTTATCTAAAAAGTTAACCAGCGGCCTTCCAATAAGTGATAGTACCCCTGCAATAAGTATGTATGCTACAATAGATTTAAAATACCATAATATAAAACCAATGATGGCAATACCGATAGCGATAAATAAATATTTTAGTTTTCCATTCATAGTTAAACTTTAGGGCAAAAAAATCATCTAAAGGAATGTTTTATTAAAAATCTGAACGAACTTTTTAACTTAGAAATCATAATTATTATAATTAGCTTATCTTCATTATTCTTTCAACCTGTGCTATTCAAAGATGTTTGAAAAGATAATATTTATGATAACGTTAGGCTAAATTAAGTTTTTTTTGCAGATTATAAAATTAAACAGTCATTTTGGGGATATAAAAGCATTTTTGAATACAAAATAAAATAAAATTCTATGTTTCAAACACATTTGGGGGAATTTGCTGCATTGTTAACAGCTGTTTTCTGGACCATAACAGGTATTGCTTTTGAGTCTGCAGGGAAAAAAGTGGGTTCTCTATCCACAAACCTTATAAGGCTCTTTATGGCTTTCTTCTTTATTGGAACTTATGGTTTAATTACCCGGGGATCATTTATCCCACTTGACGCTTCGGTTCATAATTGGGTATGGCTTTCGCTGTCCGGGCTTGTAGGATTTGTTATTGGTGATTTGCTTTTATTCGAAGCTTATGTAGTCATTGGCTCCAGAGTTTCGATGTTAATTATGTCGCTTACACCTCCTATTACAGCTTTTATTGGTTGGTTAATCATGGGTGAAATTTTGACGACACAAAATATTATTGGAATGATTTTAACGATAACCGGTATCGTTTTGGTGGTAATAGAAAGAAAGTCAAATAAACTGGGCGAATCATCCAAGAAGAAAAAGAAGAGGATTAATTTCTCTTATCCTGTTGCCGGACTTTTGTTGGCTTTTGGAGGTGCTGTAGGGCAGGGTACGGGACTGGTATTGAGCAAATTCGGAATGCAGGATATGGACCCTTTTGCTGCCACTCAGATTAGGGTGATTACCGGATTTATGGGTTTTTCCATTTTATTTATCTTTCTCAAACGATGGAAAAAAGTATTTGAAGCCATTAAAAATAAAAAAGCCATGAGCAGAGTAGGGATTGGAGCATTTTTTGGTCCGTTTTTAGGAGTATCTTTTTCATTGCTGGCTGTAAAACATACGACTACAGGTGTTGCATCCACTATTATGGGAATTGTACCGGTATTAATTATTCCGCCTGCTGTACTTTTCTTTAAAGAAAAAGTTACCCTGAAAGAAATTATTGGATCAGTTATAGCTGTAGGCGGTGTTGCTTTATTCTTTTTGTAAACGTTTTTTTGTAAATTGCTCAAAAATCGTTTACTATGAAAAGAATTATATATATTGTTTTTCTTGTATTGTTTTTTGGGTGTAACGCTGTAAATAAATCTGCAGAGGTTGACTATGAGAAAATAAGTCAGGAGGAGTTTCTTGAACAGCCATTTGGTTTTAAAGAAGATATTAAAAGTTTCTCAGAAAATACTTCTTCAAGATTTGGCACTCAAAAATTATTACGAAAGAATAAACACTATCCCGAGAAAACAGATACCATTTACCAGTTTAGATACAGAAAGTCAGAAATATTTTTTTACAAAACCCATTTGGGACAGGAGTTCTTACTTGCCGGAAAAATTTTAAATAAGCAGATTGTTTTAACAAATGATATAAAGGTTGGACTTTCAAAGGAAGATTTCCAAAACCGGTTTTCAAATCAATTGAATATGGCCACTGATACGCTCGAGATGATTGGCGACGGAACAAAGTATACCTTTATTTTTGAAAATAATAAGTTGCACCGAATTAATATTGACAACTATTTTGATTAGCCACCATTAGCTAAATTCTGCAATCACTGTTTGTGAACCTTGTGTTTTATCGCCGGGATTAACTTTTACTTTCGCATCGAGCGGTAAAAAAACATCTAAGCGTGAACCAAAACGGATAAATCCAAGTTCAGCATTTTGTTGTACTTTTATATCTTCTTGGGCATAGGATATAATTCTTCGGGCAACGATCCCTGCAATTTGTCGCACTAAAATCTGACGTTTTTTATCATCTTCAATAACAACTGATGTTCGTTCATTCTCAGTGGAAGACTTTGGCAAGCGGGCTACATAATATTTGCCGGGATGGTATTTGAAGTATTTTATGATACCTCCCAGGGGAAACCAGTTAATGTGAATATTCCATACCGACATAAAAATAGATACCTGAATCCGTTGGTCTTTAAAATATTCGCCTTCATTTGTTTGTTCAACAGCCACAACCGTCCCGTCTGCAGGAGCAAATATTTTATTTTCATCAACGATTATTTTACGGTTAGGTTTCCTGAAAAAGAACCCTACAAATGCATAAAATAAAAAAGTAATACTAAATGTAATCCAATTGTAAATTGTATTACTTCCAACCAGATAGTATACTCCCAGGTTAATCCCTATTAAAACAATAAAGAGTATAACGAGTATAGAAATACCTTCTTTATGAATTTTCATCGGATAATGTTTTGATACAAATTTAAGGATTTTAATAAAATAATTGAAGAAAAATGTAAAACACGGGTAAAGAAAATAAGATAGCATCGAAACGGTCTAACATACCTCCATGTCCGGGGAGCATACTCCCGGAATCTTTTTTATCATGACTGCGCTTAATTGAGGATTCAACCAAATCACCATAGGTTCCAACAACTGAAACTATTATAGCTGTTATTGCCCATTGCATAAGATTTAATTCAGAAAAAATTAAAGAGACAGGATAGGATGCAATCGTTGTAAAAATTAAACCGCCGAAGAATCCTTCCCATGATTTTTTGGGTGAAATACGCTCAAACAGGCGATGTTTACCAAATGATACACCGGAAATATATGCAAAAGTATCGAAAGTCCATGTTAGAATAAAAAATCCTAAAAGGAGCTTCCAGTGGTAATCCCCATTTTCAATAACAATGTAATTGCTTAAAGATAAGGGTAATGCAATATAGATAATGCCGAGCAATGTAAATCCTACATCAGCCAGCATATGCTCTGATCTTCGATAGAGTTCAAAAATAAAGATTCCTGCCGTAAGAATTATTAAAGGAAGAAATACTTTTACACCAATATATTGGTTCACATAAAAAAAGGTAGCTGCAAAACCGATTGCACCTATAAAGATACCATAAAATTTTTGAGGCTTATAATTTTCTTTTTCGGCTAATGAATAAAATTCATACATCGAACAGATAATGATTAGTTCGAATAATATGAAAAAACTAATTTGATGAAAAACAATAGCACCAATTACAAGGGTTAAAAAAATGATTCCTGTAATGGTGCGTTGTATTAAGTTATTCAAGGTTCTTGGGATTTTATCCGTTATTATCATTCTCAGATTTTTCTTCTGCTGATTTATCTTTTTTATCCTTTTCTTCTTTTAATTCTTTCTTCTTTTCTTTTCGTTTCTCAGCCATTTCTTCTTTCTTTTCATGAGCAGTTTTCCATGGTCGTTTCCCAAATATTTTTTCCAGGTCTTCGGTAAAAATAACTTCTTTCTCAAGCAGCTGTTGGGCAAGTTGCGTTAAACCATCTTTATGTTTTTTAAGCACTCCATAAGCCCTGACATAAGCTTCTTCAATTAAATCTTTAACTTCCTGGTCAATTAATTCAGCTGTTTTTTCACTATATGGTTTGGTAAATGACATTTCGCTTTGTCCGGTAGAGTCGTAGAAGCTAACATGTCCCACTTTTTTGCTCATGCCAAAATAGGCTATCATTGCATAGGCTTGTTTGGTAATTTTTTCCAGATCGTTCATTGCTCCGGTAGATACTTTACCAAACATAAGTTCTTCAGAAACACGTCCACCCAGTGCTGCACACATTTCATCAACTAACTGGTCGCGGGTAGTAATTTGCCTTTCCTCGGGCAAATACCATGCAGCCCCTAAAGCTCTTCCGCGTGGGATGATGGTAACTTTTACCAGCGGGCTTGCATGTTCGAGTAACCAGCTTACCGTGGCATGACCTGCTTCGTGAAAAGCAATGGTTCTTTTTTCTTCTTTAGAAATGATCTTACTTTTACGTTCAAGTCCCCCGACAATACGATCTACAGCATCAAGAAAGTCTTGCCGCTCAACTACTTTTTTACTTTTTCGTGCAGCAATTAACGCCGATTCGTTACAAACATTGGCAATATCGGCACCGGAAAATCCGGGAGTTTGTTTAGCCAGAAAATCAATGTCTAAATTGGTTTCCAGTTTAATGGGTTTTAGATGTACTTTAAAAATCTCTTTTCGCTCATTAATATCAGGTAGTTCCAGATGGACCTGCCGGTCGAAACGGCCAGCACGTAATAAAGCACGGTCGAGCATATCCGCTCGGTTGGTAGCAGCCATAATTATTACACCTACATTGTTCCCAAAACCGTCCATTTCGGTTAATAGTTGGTTTAATGTATTTTCCCGTTCGTCATTTGACCCAAAATTTGGATTTTTTCCACGCGCACGGCCTATGGCATCAATCTCATCAATAAAAATAATACAGGGTGCTTTTTCTTTGGCTTGTTTAAAAAGGTCGCGAACTCTCGAAGCACCAACACCTACAAACATTTCAACAAAATCGGAGCCCGACATAGAGAAAAAAGGAACGTTGGCTTCACCGGCGACTGCTTTTGCAAGCAATGTTTTTCCGGTTCCGGGAGGGCCAACTAATAATACCCCTTTGGGAATTTTACCTCCTAAATCGGTATATTTTTTGGGCTTTTTCAAAAAGTCCACAATTTCACGTATTTCAATTTTAGCTTCTTCCAGTCCCGCAACATCTTTAAAATCAATTTTGATGTTACTTTCCTTATCAAAAAGCTGGGCTTTTGATTTTCCTACACTAAAAATATTTCCACCAGCACCACCAGGGCCTCCACCTTTGGACATTCTGCGGAAAATAAAAATCCAAATAGCCAGAATGATGAAAATAGGCAATAACCAGCCAATAATATCGCGCAAATAGTTAGGTTGTGTTTTATAACTTACTTCAATATATTCGCCATCGGGGTATTTTTTTTGTGCTTCTCTTAGCCATTGCTCAAAATATTCGATAGATCCAATGGTAAAGAAAAAATGCGGACCTTCCTGCGAAACGCCGGAAAATTTATTGTCAAACAAATCTTTATACCGTGCATCATTCAGTCGGTCTTGCTTAATATAAATATATGCTTTTTCTTTATTGATTACCTCAATTTTCTCCACATCTCCATTTTTGAGCATATCGCGCTCAAACTCCTGTCTGGTAATTTCTTTGGGAGAGGGCGAGAAACTAAATAGCTGTACCCCTAAAAAAACCAAAGCAATTAACCCGTAAACCCAATAGATATTAAATTTAGGTTTTCCTCCTTTATTATTGGGGTTGCTTTTCTTATTGTTATTATTCGTATTGTTCTGATTGTTATTATTTAACGATCCGTTATTATCTGTCATTCTTTTGATTCTCCTTTAAAATTATTTTACAACATCTTCGTACCGGGTAAGCTTTGCATCTGCCCATAGATCTTCCAGTTTATAAAAATTTCGATATTCATGCTGGAATATATGAACAATTACATCGGCATAATCGAGCAGTACCCATGTGGCGTTTTCAAGGCCTTCTTTATGCCAGGCCTTTAGTCCCAGTGTTTCTCTTACGTTTTCCTCAACCGAGTCTGCCAGTGCTTCTACCTGGGTGTTCGAATCTCCATGGCAGACAATAAAATTGCTACAAAATGTATTTTCAATATTGGTTAGGTCTAAACTTACAGGGTCTTTCCCTTTTTTCTTATATATCCCTTCAACTATTGCATTTACTAACTCTTCGGTACTGTAATCTTCTGTTTGTTTATTGATCATTAAAAATTAATTTTTGACAAAGGTAATGATTTTAGATTATATTTTTAAAACTCTGTTTGTGTTTAAGTTATTGTTTGTTCAGTTTATCAAAAACCATTCCTTTTACAACAACGGGAGCATGGTTTTGTTTGATGCGTAAAAATGTCATTATTTTACAACTTACGTTGATTTTGTCTAAGAATTTGTCAGTTTTTTTACCATATTGTCATTGTTTTGTAACTTCGTCATACATTTATAAAAATATTTGAATGAAACGCTGGGATAAAATCATAACATTACCTTTGACCGATTCAACAAATACTTATGCTGTTCAATTATTAAAATCGGAAAATGTTGATGAGGGAACCATTGTTTATGCTTACGAACAAAAAGCAGGCCGTGGTTTAGGGCAAAATAGCTGGGAGAGTGAAAAAAGGAAAAACCTTACCTTTAGTATTGTTTTATTCCCTGATTTTTTACCCGTTCAACATCATTATATGCTTTCGAAAGTAATATCCCTGGGACTTTTTGAATATGTATCATCTAAAATTGATGATATTAAAATTAAGTGGCCCAATGATATCTATTATAGGGATAAAAAACTGGCCGGAATACTTATTGAAAATAGTATAAAAGGATCTACGATAAATTATTCTGTTGCAGGCATTGGTTTTAATTTAAACCAGGAACAATTTGTGAGCAATGCTCCTAATCCGGTTTCATTAAAACAAATCACAGGGGAAAATTATTCTGTTGAAGATGAGCTGGTATTAATCAGGCAGCATATTAAAAAATATTACCGAAAACTAAAAACCGGACATATGAATGAAATTAATCGAATGTATATTGAAAATTTGTACCGGATTAATCAGTTCTGCAATTATCGTTGGAATAACCGGGTATTTCGTGCCAAAATTACCGGAGTAAACAACTACGGTCATTTGCAGATTTTAACCTCCAATAACGAGACAAAGGAATTTGAATTGAAAGAAATTGAGTTTCTAATTTAACCAACAGGCTATTCTTCTTTTACTTTTTCGTTAAAAAAAGTAACCATGTGATCAACCAGTGAATCGATTCCTTTCTGCAGGTGTTTCCCAACCATCATCTTCATCATGGGATTGAGCTGGGCATCAATCGTTAAACGAAGAGCTGTAGTGTTTTTTTCTGGCTCAATAGGTTTTAGCTGAATCCAAAGACTGAAGCCAAAAGGTGCTTTCCCGTCACTGGTAATTTTAATTAATTTATAGGGGTCTTTATCAACGGTTTTGAGTCCGGCCTGTCCAATTCCTTCAATTGTGAACTTGCAGCGATCTTCTGTTGCTTCAAAATCTGAAATTTTATCTTCGGGAATTACACTTTCTAGATTTCTGAAATCAGATAAGAAATTAAAAATTAACTGATCCTGCTTATTTATTTTTCCAATCTTACTGGTATACTTGCTCATTTTTTAATTTTTAGTTGCAAAAGTTTTATTTACCCCATACTTCAGGATTATCTCTCCATTGGTTTAGCGTTTTTATGTCAGATTCTTTGATATACCCTGTTTCTAGAGCAAATTGAATTAACTGGTTGTAATTTGATAACGTTGCCAGGGATATGTTTGCATTTTTAAAATTGTCTTCGGCGATTTTAAAACCATAGGTGAAAATGGCCACCATTCCCAATACTTCAATGTTTTCGTTACGGAGAGCTTCAATCGCTTTAAGGCTGCTTTTTCCGGTTGAAATAAGATCTTCGATTACAACAACTTTTTTCTTTTCGGAAATTACTCCTTCAATTTGGTTCCCTAAGCCATGTTCTTTAGGTTTTGGCCGAACATACACAAAAGGAAGGTTTAGTGTATCAGCAACTAAGGCACCTATAGCAATAGCTCCGGTTGCTACCCCGGCAATAAAATCGGGTTGGCCAAATTTTTCGGTAACCACCTGTGCAAAACTTTCCTTAATGAAATCTCTAACTTCTGGATATGATAGGGTTTTTCGGTTATCGCAGTAAATTGGAGATTTCCAACCCGAAGCCCAGGTAAATGGATTTGCAGGTTGTAACTTTATTGCCTTAATTTGCAATAACGATTGTGCAATCTTTTGTTCTAAATATTCCATACCACAAATGTATAAAGTTTTTTATAATCAAAGAATCGTTTTTTTTGTTGATGATGCTAACCATCTGAAAGAAAATACAAAGAGCATAAAACATTTTTTTGAAAATAAATCACGGTTTAAGGAGGTGTTGGGTAGATTTGGTAAAAATGAGAATATTCAAGCGCTTTATATTATTCATCCTGATATAGATTTTGTTTTTAGTCAGTTTATGTCGCTTTTTTCTATTGTTGAAGCAGCCGGAGGACTGGTAAAAACTCCGGATGAGAAATTTTTAGCTATTTATCGAAGAGGAAAGTGGGATTTACCCAAAGGAAAACTGGAAAAGAGTGAACCCCCGGAAAAGGCTGCCTTGCGTGAAGTAGAAGAGGAGTGTGGAGTTTCTAACTTACAATTAAAAAAGCTGTTGGTCATAACCTGGCATACTTATATTTTAGCTAATCAACCTATCTTAAAAAAAACATACTGGTACGATATGGCTTATAGTGGAAATGGTAAGTTAACACCACAGATTGAAGAGGAGATTACTGAAGTGATGTGGTTGACTAAATCTGATCTTCCTAAGATAATAAATAACACTTTCCCTTCGATTGTTGAGGTATTAGAATCCGGAGGAATAAAGAAATAATAGAATGCTTTAGAGGTCTCCGGCGTTCTTTAATTTTTGGAAAATATACTGTTCTAAATTTTCATCGGGGGCCGGAGCCGGTGACATAGAAAGTCTGCCTTCTTTATCAATAAAATAATACGTTGGAAAAGCCCTGATATCATAATTTTTAAAAACCTCGGGTTGATTGCCATAATGGAGAAAGGTATAGGTGTAATCTTTCTTTTCCACAAACCTTTTCATGTGGGTTAAGCTTTCATCCATAGAAATGACTACAATTTCATAATGCTCTTGGTGTAATTCAGCGAGCCGTTGTAACTTATCAAATTCTTGTATACAGGCATAACTTACGGTAGTGCAAAACCCTAGATAAACATATTTCCCCCTGAATGTGTCGAGCGAAATCAAATTGCTGTCTTTATTATATAAATTAAAAGCAGGGGGTTTAAAGCCAATCATTAGTTTGGTTACTTTGGTTCTTATGTTTTGTGCTATTTTTTGGTGTTCCGGGCTTTTCGTTTGCATGGCTAAGGAATCTAAGACAACCAACATGGCACTTCGTGAAAAATCATCATTATAAAATTCATCGTGCAAACACTTTAAAATTACCAGTTCTTTTAATGTATCGTTGGTTAAAACAGAATCGCGGCCTAAGGTATTCTTTAATGCGGTGATACTTTTTAACTCTTCAATATCTTTATAAATCTGCTCACCATAATTTGTACGGCTAAAATATTGAAAATATTCATCGTAAACCTGGTTAAACAGCTCCATGTAGGCCGGATTGTGATATAAAATTTCGTTGTTTAGATAATAGGTATTGGAAATGCTTTTTGATTTTTCCTGATACGAAAGATGTCTGAAAGAAGCAAACCGGTATGTTTTGAAATCATTAAAAAAAGGATGATCAAAATCGGCAAATATCGAATCTACTTTACTTAATTCTTTACTGACATCCAGTTTGTTTGATTTGGAATAGATTAAATAAGCATTTTCATTAATCATTTTACTGTATACCTCATCGAAAAATGCTAATTGATAATTTAACTCATTTTCCGAAGTTTCTTCGATTCCAAGATGATATAATACAGGTTCAAAATAAGGATTTAACTCATCGATAAGCTTCTTTTCCTGTATCTCGGGAAACAGAAGTTCATATGTTTTAGCCGGTTCAACAAATACATATGCTTCGTAAATTCCTAAATGTACAAAAACAGGAGTGGTTTGTGTTATTTCAAATGTGCAGGTAAAATCTCCATTTTCGTCGATAAGGGTTGAGCAAAGTTTTTTCTCGGTATAGGTAATTTGATCATCGTAGGTAAAAAAAGAAATTTCTTTATCCGTGTATTCGGAAATATTTCCTTTTAACATAACCTGTTCACCATGAATAAACATAGGGTAGAGAATGAATAGCACCCAAAAAAACGTAACCCGCATTTTATTTATTTTTTATGGATATTTTTAATTTTCATTTTTGAGGGGATAAATCTGCTTGCATCGCCTCCATGGCGTAATATATCTCGAACAATCGACGAATTAACCGGTGTATGTTCGGGCATGGTAAGAAAAAATACCGTGTCTATTCCTTGATACATGGCTTTGTTTACTTGTGCTATCGCCCGCTCATATTCAAAGTCAGCTGATGTTCGTAGCCCCCGTAAAATATAATTAGCATTCAATTTTTTACATAGATCAATCGTTAGTCCTTCAAAATGAGTGACTTCAATAGTGGGGTTGTCTTCAAAAACCTGGTTTATAAATTTAATTCTCTCATCTAATGAAAATAAAGCATCTTTTTGGGCATTATTGCCAATGGCAATATATATTTTATCGAAAAGCTTTGACGCCCGGCTAACAATCGATTCATGACCAACAGTAAAAGGATCGAATGATCCGGGGAAAATGGCTGTTTTATTCATTATCATTATTTTTAGTGAATATTTATCGTTGTTTATATTTATCAAATATGCAACAAACTTATAACAAATGTTTGAAATAATCAGGTACTTTTATCAAATGTGAGCCATACCAGGAAAATATTTCCCCATCCACACATTTAATGGTTGCGCCTGGAAAAACTTTTTTAAATTGACGAACATGAATATCTGTAAATGAATAGGGTTCGGATGACAGAAATATATAATCCGGATTTTGTGTCTGAATTTCTTGTAAAGATATTTCCGGATACCGGCTTTTTTTATCTGCAAAAACATTATCGAAACCACCCAGGAAAAGGATATGATGAATAAATGTATTTTTATTGATGGTCATGTATGGACTTTCCCAAATTAAATAAGCAACTCTTTTTCTTTGTGATGATGAGTTTTCTAACGGACTGAAATTGCTGTTAATTCTCTGTATTAGTTGGTCTGCATTTTTCTGTTGGAGGGTAATTATTCCGATATCATGAATCATCGCAAGCGCATCATTGAGATTTTTAACATCACTGACATAAACGTTACAATGGTTCATGAGCGTTTCAATCTGTTGTTTACTATTTTCTTCTTTCGAAGCGATGATTAAATCCGGGTTTAATGATAAAACTTTTTGGATATCCATATTTTTTGGGCCGCCGATTTTTAGCTTTTGGTTCACTTCTTTTGTAGGGTGGATACAATAGTTGGTTATTGCGGCTATTTCTTTTTTCAAGCCTAAATCAAACAATAATTCAGTAATTGAGGGTACCAGAGAAACAATTGCCTGGGGTATCTTGTTTACTATAATATCATGTCCGATCTGATCTTTTACAAGCATTGTAGCGATTATTTAGTTTTTTAAAATAATATAAAAACAAATCGCAATGCAAATTAAATGTTTAAAAACTTGATATTTTGAAAATATTTTAGTAAAGTATAACATCTAAACAATAAAAATAAAAACCATGGAGAAGAAGAAAGATCAAGAAAGAAAAGATTATGAAATAAGAGCAGAAATTATAGTAAAAAAACTTCTGTCTAGAATTTACAATATGGAGGCTAAGGCCCTCGAAGCAAGATTGAACGCTGAGGGTGGCGTAAAAGAAATAGATGAAAAACTAGAATCTTTAAAAAAACAACGAGAGGATCTGGAGCAAAAATTTAACGAGTTAAAGCAAGCCGGTAAAGATAAATGGGAATCGCTGATGGCTGATTTTGAGGAGTTTTTGGCCTATGTAGATGCTGACAAACAAGAGTTCTACGAAAAAGTAGAATTATGGATTCAGGAGGCTACAGAAAAGATTGATGAACTGGAAGAAAAAGCGAATCATGCCAGCGAAGATTTAAAAGTGAAAATTAATGATCAGGTTGAGCAAATTAAAAAATATAAACAATCATTAGAAGAAAAGTTTGCCGACTTGAAAAAATCACAAGACGGAAACTGGCAAAAAATGAAAGAAGGTCTCGAAGAAGGTTTAACCGTAGTAAAAGATTCAATTAATAAGGCTTTTGATTATATGCGGAAATGATGAAAAAATAAAGGGAGTCGATGAAGACTCCCTTTTTTAATGCTATTTTATTTAACTAATAACTTTTTATCTCAAGGCTTCCGAATACAACATCTCCTTTGATGTAGATGTGGTTTGTATCTTTCTGAAAAGACTCATTCTCGAAGTATCCGGTTCCAAAGGCGGCCGTAGTTCCATTCGGTAATTTTGCAGAAGCAAAAGCTGCGTCAGCTTTAACTTTAATCGCTGTTTTTTCATCCAGTTTAATTATCGAACTCCCAAAAATCGTATTGATTTTTATTTCCTTTGAGCCTTTTGTCAAATCGATATCTCTTAAGTCAATGATCGTACTTCCAAAAATTACATTGTATTCTTTGAAACTTTCATCCTGTCCCTGCACTTTACTTTCGCTAAAGATCGTTGTATCCTCACCGGCTTCTGTATGTAAAAAACTGTAATTCCCAATAAGAATTTTAATGCCAATAAAAATAAAGAAAAAGGCAATAATAAATTTTATCAGGGGGAAATCAATGTTGAAAACAACACGAATAACTATTCCTAAGCCAATAAGGATGAGTAAAATTCCCCAAAAAAGACCTGCTCCCATTTTCATAATTTTAAGAATTAAACATCTGTTAAGCAGATAAATTTAATGAATAAAATTTATTTGTCAAGCTATTCATTGATATTAATTTTTAATGGTTTTTTTACTTTTTCTTTTAAAAGAGCAATATCGAGAACATCCATAATTTCTTTTACATAATGGAAGTTTAATCCTTTCAGGTAAATATCTTTAATTTTACCAATGTCTTTTCTGTTATCCTCCGATAAAATAATATCGGTTATATTGGCTCGTTTAGCAGCCAGTATTTTTTCTTTGATACCACCTACAGGAAGAACTTTTCCACGAAGGGTGATTTCACCCGTCATGGCTATCTTATTTTTTACTTTTCGTTGGGTAAAAACCGAAGCAATAGATGTTGCCATCGTAATTCCGGCCGACGGTCCGTCTTTTGGGATTGCCCCTTCGGGTACATGAATATGGATATTCCAGTTTTCGAAAGCCGATTGAGGTATTTCTAACTCGTCGGCATGCGATTTAATATATTCTAAAGCAATTACAGCAGACTCCTTCATTACTTCACCCAAATTACCGGTAAGGGTTAGTTTTCCTTTTCCTTTACTTAAGCTACTTTCAATGAATAAGATTTCTCCCCCTGCAGCAGTCCATGCCAGTCCGGTAACAACACCCGCAAAATCATTACCCTGGTATTTTTCTTTTGAATATTCCGGAGGCCCTAATATTTCTTTAACATCACTAATGCTTAGTGATTTGTTAAATTTTTCATCCAATGCAATTTTTCGGGCAATATTCCTGATTACTTTTGCCAGGGTCTTATCCAGGGTTCTTACTCCCGATTCGCGGGTATGATTTTCAATAATATATTCGAGCACTTTTTTACTGAAAGAAACCTGCGATTTTTTTACCCCGTGAGCTTTTAATTGTTTAGGAATTAAGTGTCTTTTGGCAATCTCAATTTTTTCTTCGACAATATAACCACTGATATCAATCATCTCCATTCTATCGCGTAATGCAGGGCTAATGGTTGATAAAGTATTAGCAGTTGCCACAAACATTACGTTGGAGAGATCGAATTCCAGTTCCAGGTAGTTGTCGTGGAACGAGCTGTTTTGTTCAGGGTCTAAAACTTCGAGCAGCGCCGAGGCCGGATCTCCACGAAAATCGTTACTTACCTTGTCAATTTCATCGAGAATATAAACCGGGTTTGCCGATTTTGCTTTTTT
>DATFIZ010000102.1:0-2747 GCA_035269575.1 Bacteroidales bacterium
GATAAAAGTACCTGCGTATTATCAGGCCTGGTAATAGAGTGCTTAAACCGGTAAATATTTTGTTTTGATTGCATAATTAATGAGAAAGGAAGCTTATCTGCCGGAATGTCCTTTCCGTTTTCGTCTTTTATTTGCCAGTCATAATCGTTGAATTTTTTACTTTTTAGCTGTTTATTGGTAAACCCGAATATTTCTTCAGCCCTTTTGTTGGCAAAAACAATTTTCCCTTTACAGTCAACCATTGTTTTGGCCATTGGACTATTGTCGAGAATTCTAAGAACCAGATCCCTCTCACGCTCTTTAGCTTGTTCTTCTTTTTTCAACTCATTAATATCCACAAATGAAATAACAATACCATCTATAGCATTATTCTTTGTTCGGTAGGGTAAAATCCTAACCAGCCAGAAATTCCCTTTTATGCTTATTTCCTTCTCAAATTGTTTCAAAGAATCCTGCACAAATTCAATATCTTTGATAAAATCTTTATAAATATTCCCTACCGAAAGATGTTTTATAGGCCTGCCAACATCCATATCCATTATAGAAGCAATTTCCAGCACTTTGGGCGTAAATTTCCGAATGGATAAATCTTTATCTAAAAATATGTTGGCAATACCTGTACTTTTAAGCAGGTTATCCATATCGTTGTTTACTTCGGTCAATTGCTGAATTTTATTCTGATGTTCGGCATTAACGGTATAAAGCTCTTCGTTAACCGATTGTAACTCTTCATTGGTGCTTTGCAACTCTTCATTGGAAGCTACCAGCTCCTCGTTCGATGACTGCAACTCTTCGTTGGATGTTTCCAATTCTTCCACCGTTGCCTGTAAATTTTCCCTGGTAAATTGCAGTTCTTTTTCCAGTTCAGCCAGGCGTTCGTGATACTGGCTTTTAATATCAAATTTATTGATAGTAGAAACTTCTAAGGGGGTTTTGTTATTCTCCACAAAACTGATAATAAAAAACGTTTGCTTTGTTCTTGAATCAGAAAATTTACCGGCTTTAATATCGATAAAGAGCTTTTTCTCCTTTTCGTTATCAATAACAATATTCTCAAAAGTTACTTGTTGCTCTTCTTTTTTTGCTTTACGCAAAATACTGTTAATCATCACCGATAAATCACTTTTTATCAACTTTAAGATGTTATAGCTTAACTGCCCTTGTGGTAATTTTAGAAATTGGTTTACATCATTAATAATTTGAATAACATTGTATTGGTCATCGAGAATAACCGAAGGGGGCAAATAACTTTCCAGCACCTGGTTAAGTAAACCATCGGAAAAAATCTTTTCGTACGATTTAAGTACGTTCACATTTCGTGAAGTTGGCAACCTTTCTTTATTAGATGTTAACCGCAAGGACAATGCATCATTTAATTCAGGTTGATATCCCTGCACATATTCAAATATCCGCCATTTATTATTGAGTGATTTAAACCCCGAAAATTCACCCACAGATTCGCTACTACCCAGGAACAAATAACCCGATGGTTTTAAAGAAAAATAAAACATGGAAAGTATTTTTCGCTGGGTTTCCTGGTTAAGATATATCAACAAATTTCTGCATGTTATTAAATCAATTTTAGAAAATGGCGGGTCTTTGGTAATGTTTTGGGTAGCAAAAACGACCATTCTGCGAATGCTCTCTTTGATTTGATAATGGTCGTCCTTTTTGGTAAAATACTTCGCTAAACTTTCGGGTGAAATATCATAATAAACATTTTCCGGATATATACCAATACCGGCAAACTCAATGGAATTCTTATCCAGGTCGGTAGCAAAAATCTTAATGTCAGTAAAAATCTTATTTTGATCCATATAATCCTGGAAAAGCATGGCTAAAGAATAGGCTTCTTCGCCTGTAGAGCATCCCGCACACCAGACTCTTATCTCAGATTGCTCATCTTTATTTTCAAAAATAGCCGGAATGATTTTTTCCGAAATTTCATCAAACGCATCTTTATCTCTGAAGAACTTGGTAACCCCTATAAGCAGTTCGTTATATAAGGTATCAATTTCGTGGGTATTTTTTTCCAGAAAATCGATATAATCATCAATTTTTTCAACCTGGTTAATTCCCAATCGTTTTTCGATACGTCGGATTATGGTGTTCGGTTTATAATACGAAAAATCTACACCACAATGTTCGCGTAACAGCATAATGATTTTAGACAATGCATCTTCGGCCTGGTCCAGTTCTTCTTTAAAATCTTTGGTTTTATTAATAAAAGGATGTTGAACATATCCGAGAAGCTTTTCTGGCATTTGCGCAGGATTCAGCACATAATCGACCATTCCGGTGGCTATTGAGCTACGTGGCATTCCATCAAATTTTGCCGAGCGATCGTCCTGCACCATCACCATACCCCCGGCTTCTTTAATGGCTCTTATTCCAAGGGTGCCATCGCTTCCTGTACCGGAGAGAATAACTCCCACCGAATTTTTACCGTGATCTTTGGCTAGTGAACGAAAAAATATGTCAATGGGAAGATTTATCCCTTTTTTATAATCTAATCCTGTTAAAAACAGCTTACCATGAAAGATAGTCATTTTCTTGGCGGGTGGGATTAAATAAATATGGTTGGGCTGGACCTTTACGCCATCTTTTACTACAAGAATTTTCATTTTTGTATACTTGGCCAATAATTCGTCCATCATACTTTTATGTGCCGGTGATAAATGCTGTATTACCACAAATGCCAACCCTGTATTCGATGGCATTTTGGCAAAAAAATCCTGGATGGCTTC
>DATFIZ010000103.1:0-97393 GCA_035269575.1 Bacteroidales bacterium
TACCTGAATCGAAACAGTTTTCAGCTGGTATGGATTCCGGTGTTTACACCGACCAAATTGCCGGATAAAAACTCTATCTGGTATCCACAGTTGATGGATCAGGAGATTCCTTTAACATTTAATGATGCCGAAGATGTGGATGTAAACCTGGAAAACAGTGAATTATTTTTTAAATACTCCATGCTTTCGTCGGCTATTGATTTTGAAATTATGGCCGGCTATTTATGGGATGATGATTTTGCTGCACACAAGTCTCCACAAGTAAATCCGCTAACCGGCAACATTGTTGGAGTTGACATCAATCCGGAATACCACCGGATGGGTGTTGCAGGCGGAAGCTTTTCAACAACCATGGGTGGAACGGTTTTGCGAGGTGAAGGAGCTTACTACATGGACAAGCATTTTGCTACAGATATCTTCCTGAATGAGGGGTTAATAAAAAAGGATTATCTCCATTATTTGGTGGGCTTAGATTTTTCGATTGCCGGAATAACCATGAGTACCCAGTTTATCCAGGAGTATATTTTGGATTATTCTGATGATATCATGAATGATGAGTTTGAAAATACCATGACCTTTTTGGTAAACGAAACATTTTTTCGCGAAACATTGACTTTAGAGCTGTTTTCATATGTAGGGCTAAATAACGGAGACGCTTTGGTGAGGCCCAAACTTACGTACAGCATATCCGACGGATTAGATGTACTGGCAGGAGCCAATCTGTTTTTTGGCGACTCGGGTCGTTTTGGGCAATACGATAAAAACGATATGGTATTTATGAAATTGAAATACAGTTTTTAAAAGAAAGGCTAAATCATGAAAAAGTATCGGTTTATCATTTGGATAATGTTGTTCTTGCCATTGCAGGCATGCGATGATCTTTTTGAGTATTCGCCTTATGTCATTGATTTTGATGAACATGAAACCAACCTGACACAAAAGAATATTAGTCTTCTTTTAGCAAATGAGGTGCCTGACACTCTTACGATAGCACTTGCCGGCGACAGTCACCGGTTTTATGATGAATCGGAAGAGGTGGTAAGTACCATAAATAATCATTATGATATTGATTTTTTTATTCATACCGGCGATATTGCCGATTTTGGTATACCCCGCCAATACCAGTGGGGGAATGATATTTTTTCAAAACTGAATGCACCTTATTTTGTGGTAGTAGGCAACCACGATCTAGTGAGTAACGGAAACGACAGCTACCGGGAAATGTTTGGCGATTATAATTTTTCGTTTGTTTACGGGCGGTACAAATTTGTTTTTATGAACACCAATAGCCGCGAATATGCTTTTAATGGGGAAGTGCCCGATATAGGATGGTTTGAAAATGAGATTTCACCTTCAGAAGATTTTGAAAAAGCGGTGGTCGTTTTTCATACACCACCCTTCGATAATGATTTTGATTCGGAGCTTGAGGAACCTTTTGTAGATGTTCTTACCCGCTTTAATAATGTTTTGTTTGTAACGCATGGGCATTTGCACGGATTTAACTTTTCTTATCCCTATGTCGACGAGATCCCTTTTGTGAATACTCCCAGTCCTGAAAAAAAACAGTTTGTTATCATTAAAATATTCAATCATGAATTTACAGTCGATCCTATCGGGTTTTAACCAGAAAACAACACGAAAACTAGGCTTTGTGGTACTCATAATTTTTTTAGTATTTCCGGTATTTGTCCATGCTGATACCATTCCGGAAAATAATAAGAATAGTTTAGGGTATACTTTTTTACCTGATTATTATAAATTACAGTATGCCGGAGGAATAGGTTTTTTGTCTGTGGGTATTGGCTATGGCTTTTTTAACGAGCGAATTGATATTTCCTACTTTTATGGTTATGTGCCTAAATGGTTTTCAAAAGAAGATTTACACAGCGTTAGTTTACAACTTACGGGTAAACCTTTAAGAATAAAGCCTGATAATAAAACAGAATACTATCCTTTGAATATTGGTTTTTTTGTTCATCATACTTTTGGGAGTGAGTATTTTATTGCTTTACCCGACTACTATCCCGAAGATTATTACTGGTGGGCTCCGGGAAGGACAGGTGGGCTATTTGTTGAGGGGCAGTTCAAATATAAATTCAACGATTCGCGTAACATGTTTTCCGAAATAGGAATATATTATCGCGTCGTTACCCGTGGAATTTATCTTACCAGCAAGTTCTCTAATGCTTCTGTTCCTTTAGAAGATATTTTTAGTTTCAGTCTTGGTATAGTTATTTATAAATAATCAAATGATGATACATAAAATAATCATAGGAATCGTTTTTTTGTTTTTGTGGCTGTTTAATGATATAAAAGCACAGGAACAAACAGATACTGCGAATAATATTTCTTTAACAACCATAGCGCAGGCACATCAGGGAAACAGCTACGTAACCATTCTCGAAGGAGTAGGAAAAATCGAGGATTTGTGGTTCGAAGCAAACCTCATTCCCAGCTTTTATATTCGTAAAAGCAAAGACTCAAGGTTACTTGGCGTTTTAACATCACAGGTTATTCTGCGAATGTACCAGGAAGAGTCATTCCCTGTGCGTACACCAAGCTATATGCCACAAATTACCGTTTACTATTCGTTGTATAACCAGAATAAGTACAAAAGTATGAATTTGTTTGGACGGTTAGCCCATCATTCGAACGGGCAACAGGGCGAATTTTATCTTGATGATGGAAGTATAAACTATAAGTCAGGAAATTTTTCGACCAACTATTTTGAGGCAGGAATCATTAAAACATCGATGAACAAAAGGTTTGGAGCAGTAAAAATGTACCGTACATCATTCCAGGTAAACCCACCGGCTTTATCAGATCCGGAGCTTGATGGCAGGTATAGTTTTTACCGCTGGAACAACCTGTTGTATATTTTTAAGCTAAATAATTCATCGAAGGAATTCAACCAGTCAAAACGTGCCAATATTTCTTTAAAAGCAGAACTTAACTGGCTGTTTGGCGACTTTGATGATACCCGGCTTTTGGATTTCGACCGGATAAGCTTTTCCGGAACATTTACCTATCATCCTGATTTTTTCGAAGATATTGTATTGTTCCTTCAATATTCATACGGGAAAGATTACTATAATATCTATTTCACCCATACGATAAATGTTGTCAGAGTTGGGATTATGACAGAATTAATAAGATTTTAACATCTAAATATTTATGAAAACAATAACAATTCCAGGCATGAAACAAAAATCAACCAAGTCAAAATTGTTCTTTGTACTTATTATTTCAACTTTATCATTATCATCGGGGTATCATGTAAAACAAAAAGATAAAATATTAGGTAACTGGTTGTTACCTGATAATCTGGAAATAGAAATTTTTAAAAAAGGGGACAAGTATTTTGGGAAAATAACCGATGTATACGGTTTTAATGACGGACAGGAAAAAGACATACATAATCCCGACAAATCGAAACGTAATGACCAACTCGTTGGGAAAATTATTATTTCCGGCCTTGAGTATGATCAAAAGTCGGGTGAGTGGATAAACGGGACCATTTATGCTCCACAAAAAGGACTAACCTTAGATTTAACGGTCATTAAAATTAATGGTAAGACCCTCGAAGCAAAAGGAAGCAAGTTGTTTTTCAGTAAAAAAATTACCTGGGAAAGAATTATAACGAAACGGTTAAATAAAGATTAGAAAAATGAAAACCAGGCTAAATAATAAAATATTATTCCATTGGATATTCATAATGGCGGTGTCAGGATTGTTGTTATTTTATACACCCAACATGCCTGTGATATATTTCATCGTCAGCTTTATGATGATGACCCTTATTTTTAACCGGGCTTCATTTTTAAAAATTAAATCCGATAATATATTAATCACTAAAACGTACTTTTTGTTTATTCCCACTTTTAAGTTTTTAATCAATATAAAAGATATAACAAGGCTATCTTTAATTGATTACAGGGATATTGAAATAAATAACTCCAGGAAATATGCAGAATTCGAAGCTGTAATAATTGTTGAAGCATTAACCGGCACCCTGTTTTATAAACCTGAATACATTCTTGTCATTGATTTAAAACAAAACAGGAGTTTTGAATTTGAGATTAATGCCGATAGAAAAAGTATGCTTAAAATGATTACCCTTTTGCAAAAACAAATTAACGAACGTAACAATCAACCTTATGGAATTTAAAATGAACGAAATAATTGAAAAAGCTGCACAGGTTATTATGAATGCAGGAGTAGAGCATCTTACCATTGCTAATCTTGCAAACGAACTGATTATAGATAAAAAAGAGCTTTATCATCTATTCTCGAACGATGATGATATTCTTTTAATGATGTTTGACCACTTTGAAAAAGAATTAAATGAATTTATTCACGAATTGAGTGATCATAATGAGCCGCCCGAAAAAGAGTTTAAAACATTTTTTAAAAGTCTGTATAATGTATTCTTGCAGAAGCCCTATTACCTGTCAATTATCTTCGATAAAGGGTTGAAAAAAAGAGATGAGGAAATAAAAAATTCAATTTTCCGGATGAAAGATATTGTTGAACAATATCTGATAAAATTAATAAATGCAGGGAAGCAGAATCATACTTTCAAAACGAAGATACCTACCAGGGTGTTGGCAGGTAAGATGTTGGTGGAGTTTAGAATGTTAATGAGGGATGAACAATATCTTAATGAAATGATCCTTCAGATGGAAACATTAAAAAAGTTAAAAGACTAGTATAAAAATAAAAAGATCAATGAAGTTCAAATGCCTGGCAGCGGACTTTTGTTTCTGACAGAAATTTGTAACATAATAATAAAATAACCTTAATTGCAATGTGTATTTGAAACTATTTTGATGATTTTGCCATAGACACTTTGCAAAAATGGATAAGTTTTTTCAATATTCAAAATATTAATAATGCCTATATTGCTGCAGATAACATTGAATATGCCCAGGGTAATAAAATTCCATTGGGTTTATTTGGTTTTTTATACTAAACTCGGTTATAAAACTAAATGATCTGTTTTGTTTATAACCGGGGATTATATGCCGCCGAAAATTTGGATCCGAAAGTATAGGTAAAACCAATATGCCCGTCGAGTTGATAATTGGTTGACCTTCGACGTTGCTCCAAAAGGATTTCTTCGGTAGACATTTCTCCCATAGGAATTTCAACCAGGTCGTTAATGTAGTCAAACTCAACAGCTACCGTTAATGCAAATCCTTTAAAAAGCCGTAAATTTAATTGAGTATACATTTCAAGCCGGTTCGAGCTGAAATCATGAAAATGCTGTTTGCCGGTCATCCTGGCTCTAATGCTTCCCCATGGTTGTTGAAAATCGGCAGATAACACTACAGAATGACCCCACAATAATTCTTCTGTCTCATCAAAAATGGTTCTTTGTATATAATCATTGTACGAATAATCGATTTTGTAAGCAATGGCAATCGATCGCCGGGTAGCTTCGCTGTAGGGGAAAAGACTGTATTCAAGGGCTGGTGAGATTTCAAGCTGAAAATCCATGTTGTGATAGGTGCTGGATAACATTTCTGTAAAAACTCCATAAGACCAGTGGTCAGTCAAGCTTTTAATCAGATATCCATCAAAACCATCTCTTCGTGAGGTGGTGGTTATTGTTGTTGAATCTTCAATTTCATAACTCTTCTCGTTGTAATTGAAATAAGGCCTTGCTCGTATTTTCCAGTCTTCGGTAACCTTGTCGGCATAAAAACCATATCGAATGTGTAATGAGTTACGCGTTTGTTCGGCATCAAAGTATCCCCCGCCATAAACTTCAAATACCCAACTCCTCCAGGGATCAACCACCTCTATATCTTCATCCGTTAATTCAAGGCTGTCTACAAGATATTGGATGGAAATTCTTTCCAGGAAATTTTCGTTGTCAGCCATATAATGTATTAACCCGATTTTTATCATTCGGGTATAGCCTTTTCTAATCTCGTGCTGGGTTTGGTTTGCCGATGACCAGTATTTCAATTCATGGTTTATACCGCTATAATCTTGTCTGCCAATGAATGATATTACATAATTTGTTCCCGCCTGCCCGGCATCATGGCTTGTCATGATGATATGCAGGTCAGCATGCTCTTTGTCACGCACAAAGTGAACCACCGGTATTTCCTGTCGGATATAATCATCATCTGCCCAATGTTCCAAATCAAGAAACACCGATAACTTGCTATTAGTAAGGTGATTTAATTGTGGTGATTTATCATCTGTTACATTGTTTTCAATTTGAGCAAACAGATGCAAAGGCAAAAGACATAAAATAATTATCAGTATTTGTCTCATTGTTTCATTTTTTTTGTAAGGGCAAATATACAAAGGGCTAATTGAAGTAATAGTAGATTGATATGAAAAAATTTAATGTGTCAATTATTTTGAAGGTAATGTAAAATAAAACCGGCTGCCTTTACCAGCTTCACTTTCAAAGTCTATATTTCCTCCATGAATTTTAATAAATTCTGTACAAAGCAGCAATCCTAAACCTGTCCCTTTTTCGTTTTGGGTGCCGGCCATTGAGTAACTGCCTTCTAAACGGAATAATTTATCTCTATTTTCTTCTTTTATTCCCACGCCATTGTCATCAACAGAAACTAGTATGGTATTGTTTTTTTGTTCTGCAGAAATTTTTATGTCACCGTCAACTTGAGTGAATTTTATAGCATTGGAAATTAAGTTTCTTAAAACAGCATGAATCATAAGCTTATCAGCAAAAACGGGAAGGTTATGAGGTAAATCTTTTTGGATCATTATTGATTTTTGTTGTGCCGTGTTGCTCAATAATTCAATTACCTCGTTAATTTCTGTTACCAACTCAAAATATTCGGGATTAAATTTAATTTTCCCGGTTTGTGCTCGCGACCACTCCAAAAGGTTGGTAAGCAGATTTAGTGCCTGCTCTGATGAGTCCTTAATTATCGCAGCATATTTTTCGATTCCTTCATGATCCTTCTGTTTGATCTGGCTGGCAAGGAGGTTGCTAAAACCTACAATGCTGTTAAAGGGCGATAATAAATCATGAGCGATGATAGAAAAGAATTTATCTTTCGTAGCATTTAATTCGCTTAATTGGATTTCACTTTTTCTTAAGGCTTGTTCAGCTTTTTTTCGTTCAGTTATATCCCGAACATTTAAAATAATGGACCGGATATTAGGGTTTTGAATTTGATTCGAACCAAATGTTTCAAGATATACCCATCCGCCGTTTTTGTGCCGGTGGCGGTATTGAGCTCCTCCGGTACTGGTACCAACAATCATTTTTTGTAGTTCTGCTGCAGTTTTTTCCTGATCTTCCGGATGGACCATTTTTTCAATAACCGGAATATTCATTAACTCCTCAGGCTTGTATCCTAAAATCTTTTCACACGATTCGCTCACATAATGTTGATTCCCTTTTTCATCCAGGAGAACAATGATGTCGAAAGAATTTTTGATGAGATGTTTGAATGTCTCATCATTCCATTTTAAGCTGGTTTTATTGTTGTCCTGAGGGCCCTTATTCATAGTATTTCCGAGAAGAAGCAAGATTTTTAACGTGGCCAAATATAAAAATTTTCAGGCCGGTTTTCAATTTATTTAGAGAATTACTTATAAATTAACAAAAAATTGATGAATTTGTTTTTCAATTCTTAATACTCTTAGAGGATTATTGATTATCCCATTATGTTTTTATACCTTTCTCGTCATTTTATTCATTAAACCATTTAAATGATGAAAACAAAAATTTATTTTCTTTCAATTTTATTCATATTTTTTGTTCTTTTCTCCTGTAATTCGGATCATAAGGAAATTGATTCAAAAACCATTCAACTGGCTCAGAAAATTATTGACCTGGAGTTTTCTGAAACAGAAATCGATTCTATGCTCGAGTCGCTGAATAATTATCGCGAGAGTTACCAAGGAATAAGAACTCTGGCAATTGGGAACGAAATTTCACCCAGACTTTATTTCGATCCCAGACCCCAACAATTTAATATTCCGGTTGAGCAAGAAAATAACCGGTGGCAATTACCCGAAAATGTGGAGCCTCCTGAAAATTTGGAGGAGCTGGCTTTTTACCCGGTTTCAAAGCTTGCGGCACTTATTAAATCCCGTAAAATTACATCAGTACAGCTTACAGAAATGTATTTAAAGCGACTAAAAAAATATGGTGATACGCTTCAATGTGTGGTTCGATTGACCGAAGAGCTGGCATTAAAACAAGCGCATAAAGCCGACGACGAGATTGCAGAGGGGATATACCGCGGGCCCTTACATGGTATTCCTTACGGAGTAAAAGATTTATTTGCCGTTGAGGGCTACAAAACAACGTGGGGTGCAGCACCCTATAAAAATCAACAAATTGAGCATACAGCGACTGTAGTAAAACAATTGGAAGAGGCAGGAGCTGTTTTGGTCGCCAAATTAACGCTGGGTGCCTTAGCCATGGGTGATGTTTGGTTTGGTGGGGTAACCAAAAACCCCTGGGATTTGAATCAGGGTTCCAGCGGATCATCTGCCGGCTCAGCATCAGCAACTGCTGCCGGGTTGGTTGGGTTTGCCCTTGGGACCGAAACGTGGGGCTCTATTGTTTCTCCTTCTACCCGTTGCGGAGTTACCGGTTTACGACCCACCTTTGGTCGTGTTAGCCGCTTTGGCGCAATGGCCCTAAGCTGGACCATGGATAAAGTAGGGCCCATTGCTCGGAATGCATACGATTGTGCACTGGTTTTTGATGTTATTCGGGGAGTAGATGAAAAAGACCCGTCAACAACTAATTATCCGTTTAATTATCAAGAGACTAAAATCACAGATTATAAAGTGGGCTATTTAAAATCATATTTTGAGGAAGAATACAGGGGACAAGAGAATGATAGTCTTACGCTTGATGTTTTAAAAGAGTTGGGTGTCACCCTCCACGAACTTCAGCTTCCGAATGATTTGCCCGTAAGTGCATTGTCCATAATCTTAGAAGCAGAAGCTTCTGCAGCTTTTGATGACCTTACACGTAGTAACAGAGATGATGAATTAACCGCACAACATCAATATGCCTGGCCAAACATTTTCAGATCTGCACGCTTTATTCCTGCAACCGAATATATCCAGGCAAGCAGAGTGCGTGATATGCTAATAGAAGAATTGTATCAGGCAATTAAAGAGTATGATGTAATTGTAACGCCCAGTTATGGTGGAGACCAACTGCTTATGACAAACCTGACAGGCAACCCCTGTGTTGTCGTTCCCAATGGTTTCGACGATAAGCAACATCCTACGAGTATAAGTTTTTTCGGAAACTTATATGATGAGGCTGCATTGCTTAACTTTGTTAAACAATATCAGGAAGCTACTGATTTTCATCAACAACACCCTGATTTTTTTGGTAAATAAAAATAAATAGTTCCTCAAAAAGTTTTAATTTTTGAGGAACTTTTTTATCAATTTTTGTTTTATATATCCTCAAAAGGAATAAATTCAAAGGGGACATCTGTCATTTCGCTATATTCTTTTCCTGCATCAAGCATATCGTCATCTATTTCAAGATAGTGCCATGAAATTTTTACATCGTGTCCCTTGGTGTAAAGGCGATTTAATAGTTGGAAAATTTCAAGTAATACGGTTGATGTTGATGAGTTATAATAATCGAGTCGTATTTCAAAATTTGTTTCTTTGTTTGGATTTTTAGTATAATCTTCTAGCCACAGAATCACAGGTTCATAAAACTTTTTGGCCTCTTCAGGGAATGATTTTCCAAAAATCAGGAACTTATTAAGCTGGGGGTCAAAATTAATTCCCGGTCGTTCTTCAGATGCTCCAATAATAAGTGGCTCCATAATATATTTATATCCTTTTTTATTTATGAGTGTTGCTGTTTATAATGGGTAATAAAAGTAAAAAAAATTTCTATTGATTCTAATTTCTCTGTGCTGATTTTAGTAAGCGGATATATAAACTCCAAAGATCATTCTAGAAATCAAAACATAAAGAAAAGATAAAAAATTAATAACACCTCCTGTAATAAATTAAAATTATGGGTGTCCAAAGGGTAGAAATTCGAAAGAAAATTGGTTAAACATAAAAATTTAAAAAGATGAAAACACAAGATGTAAAAAAAATTACCGTATTGATGCTTGCTTTTTTAATGCTTGCAGGAGTACAAACTTTTGCTCAACGAGGACGCAATTTTAAGAATAATGTAAACAGGCCTTATCAGAATAGAGAAACCTGTTGGAGAATTCCTGATTTAACAACTGAGCAGGAAACCAACATTGAAGCGTTAAGGATTAGTCACTGGAAGGTGATGAAGAACTACCGTAATCAAATGAATGAATTGAGAGCGAGGAAAAGAACATTAAACACCACTCCACAGGCAGACATGAACGAGTTGAATTCTGTTATTGACCAGATGACGGATGTCCATAATAAAATGATGAAAAAATCAGCAAAACACAGACAGGATGTGCGCAAGGAGTTAACCGACGAGCAAAAAGTTTATTTTGACGCTATGCCGGCTCGTGGACAAGGATATAATCGTGGCGCAAACAGAAGAGGCGGAGGTTATGGAAATTATCGTGATGCCGGAAGAGGTTATGGCGACGGGTATGGATATAGATATTCAAATTATCCTGTAGATGAAGAGTAAAGCTGTGAACCAACAGCTTTTATAGATGGTTGTTTGAATAAAAATCCGATGCAGCTATAAAAGCATCGGATTTTTTTATAATGCTTATTCTCAAAACACTTTATCGTTCTGGGGTACAATTTTTAAAGCGTTCAGTATAAAAAATATATTACCTTAATTCTTCAATTGTGGACACAAAACGTTCTACATAATCCAACGTTTTTTCTTTTTCTTCCACAAAACCCATATGACCAGAATTTTCTAATACACAAAAAGTTGAGTTTTCAGGAAGTTTTATATTGGGAATTACTGTATCAAAAGGAATATAGTTATCATGTTTACCGGCAATTAAAAGGAAAGGTGTTTCTGTTTGGGCAAGCTCATCTGAAAAATCAGGTCGGTTCATCATTGCATGCAGATTAGCAATTATACCTTTGTCATTGGTTTGTAATGCAATTGCCTTGGCTCTTTCCACTTCATTTTTAAATGTTAAAAGATGATGTTGAGCAAAAGCATTAGGGATATTTATTTTAGCCAGAATATCTTTTTTTCCTTTTTTTACCAGGTCGATTTCCCGTATTCTGTTCTTTCTCGTTTCTTCAGTATCGGCGAAAGGATGTGAATGGAAGAGTGAAAAACCGGAAAGCAATTCGGGATAAAGATGATGCAGCATCAATGTAACATAGCCACCCATAGAATGCCCAATCATAACACCTTGGTTTATTTTAAATTTTTTTAGCGCGGCATAAATGTGTGTTGCTATTTTTTCCATAGTATGCTTTTCATCCAGGCTTTCACTTTTCCCATGACCCGGAATATCCAAAGCAATAACACGAAATTTTTTCGAGAGTTGTTGAGCAAAACCTGACCAGACAGAAATAGATTCAAGGTATCCGTGAAGCAGAATAACCGGATATCCCTTCCCTATATCAATGTAATGTATTTTTTTATTGCGAATTGTTAAGTATCTACTCATTCGTTCCGGGCCCACTTTTTTGCTTCCTTAAGATTGCTGAAAATTTGAATTTCCCAATCTGTTTTTTTCATATATAATTTATATTCTTCTATTTGTTCTTTGATATAATTGTTGGAAGTAACAAAAGCGATGTTAATTTTTTTATTAAAAACGGACTGAGAGCTGTTCATTGATCCAATAATACTCATATCATAGGTTGTGACCTTAAAATCTTTTACTTTAGAAAAGTCAAAAACCTGATAGTCTAATGAGTCAAAATCAGCATTGCTTAACAGGTAATTGTTTGCATCAATAAGGTTTTGTGCCTTAACAATTCCTCTGAAGGTTATAAACACCCCCTTTTTTTGCCATTGAATTGAGAAAGTCATGTTGTTTGATTTAAAGAATAATAAGTTAAGAATTATTCATGGCTAAAACATAAATTAGTATTCAGCGGTTATTTTTTACCCATAATTTTTTCAATTTCATCGGCTTCTTTTGGTATATGTTCCATTAGGTTAACCGGTTTATGAGCGACTATGATATCATCTTCAATACGAATCCCTATATTTTCTTCGGGGATATAGATTCCCGGCTCACAAGTTAACACCATTCCTTCTTCAAGAGTTACGTTTCTGTCCCCAACATCATGAACATCCAGACCGATAAAATGGCAGGTTCCATGAGGGTAATATTTTTTTACCAGCGGATTGTCAGGATCCTGGTTTTGTACATCTTGTTTAGTATATAGACCCAATTTGATATGTTCTTCCTGTAAAAGATTTTCAACCCTCTCATTTACCCGGTTAATCGTTGTCCCGGGTGTAAGCCATCCAATGGCTTTTTTCATAACCCTTAAAACGGCTTCGTAACATTCTTTTTGGCGTGCAGTGTATTTTCCGTTAACGGGAATTGTTCTTGAACAATCGGCAGCATAGTTGTTATATTCGGCTCCAAAATCCATTAATAACAAATCTCCATCTTTGCATTCACTGTTATTCTGATTGTAGTGTAAAACACAAGCATTTTTCCCGGATGCCACAATAGGGGGATAAGCATGGCCGCTTGCCCTGTTCCACAAAAATTCGTGGGTAAGCTCGGCCTCAACCTGGTATTCCGTTACTCCGGGCTTTACAAATTGCAGCATTCTGTTAAATGCTTTTCCCGTTATATCACAGGCCTGCTGCATTAATTTAATTTCTTCAGGCTCTTTAACCAATCGAAGTTTTTTTAACAGTGGAGCTAACCGAAGAAGATCATGAGCCGGGAACTCGTTTTCCAGGACTGAGATAAATCGTTCATCGGCAGATTTAACCTCCGGTTTAAACTTAGGATTCTCCGGGAGGTTAATATAGATGTTTTCTGCTTTTATAGCTAGTTCCCGGAAAACAGTATCAAAAGCTGAAATATATTTTACGGTTTCAATGCCAGAAATTTTTTGAGCTTCTTCAATACTACATTTATGACCTTCCCAGGTTTCAATTTTCTCATTGCTTTCCAAGATAAATAATATCTCTCTCAGGCTTTTGTCCGGATGATTGGGACACAACGTCAGCATTGTTTTTTCCTGTTCGATACCTGTCAGATAAAACAGGTCGGAATTTTGCCTGAAAGGAAAAAATTGGTCTCCATTGCGAGGCATTTCATCATTTGAATGGATTAATACAATAGAGTTGGGTTGTAAAAGCTTAATCAGTTTCTTTCGGTTTTTCACAAATAGCGTGCTTTCCAGCTGTTGACATTTCATAACTTAGAATAATTTTAAATTATTGTTAATGTATAATGAAACATTGAGTTTACATATTTAAAAAACTATATTTGTTTATATACTGGAATTTGCAGTTTTTTGCAAGATAACTAATGTTCTATTAAAATTAAATTCTATGAGCAAATTTTTCACTTCCTCCATTGGACAAAAATTTTTCATGAGTATAACAGGTATATTTCTCATGTTATTTTTAGTTGTCCACTTATCCATTAATTCTTTATTGCTTGTTGGCGATGGTGAATTATTTAATGTTGCTGCCAATTTTATGAGTAGTAATTTTGTTATGAAAATCATTGAACCTATCCTGGCCATCGGATTTATTTTGCATATTATCTATGCAGCTTATATTACTTTAAAAAACCAAATGGCCAGGCCACAGAAATATAAAGTGGCAAATAACTCAAAGGCTAGTTGGGCTTCTAAGAATATGTTTATTCTTGGGGGTTTAGTTTTTATCTTTTTAGTAATTCACCTGACGAATTTCTTTTGGAAAATAAAGTTTGGAACGGTTCCCACTATTTCTTATGGAGGAGGTGAATTGCACGATGTATATGGCCTTGTAGCAGGACTTTTTAAAGGATGGTGGTGGTATGATGTCATTTATATTTTAGGGGCAATCTTTCTGTTCCTCCACCTTACCCATGGATTTTGGTCAGCATTTCAAACAATCGGTTGGGATAATGATAAATGGATAAACAGATTGAAAGTCATTTCATATATCTATGCCATTATTATCGCCGGCGGGTTTGCTTTAATTCCAATTTATTTTCTTGTAAAATATGTTGTGTAAATAATTAATCGAATGTAAAATAGTAATATATACACTATGAATAAATTAGATTCAAAAATACCAGAAGGCCCATTGGCCGAAAAATGGAACAAATATAAAGCTACACAAAAACTAGTTAGTCCAAACAATAGAAAAAAATTAGATATTATTGTTGTAGGAACAGGTATTGCCGGAGCTCCTGCTGCTGCTTCTTTTGGTGAAATGGGATATAATGTAAAAGTTTTCTGTTTCCAGGATTCTCCTCGCAGAGCACATTCGGTTGCAGCTCAGGGAGGAATTAATGCTGCAAGAAATAATAAAAACGATGGCGATAGTGTTTATCGTTTATTTTATGATACAATAAAAGGAGGAGATTATCGTGCACGAGAAGCCAATGTCTATCGTGTTGCGGAAGTAAGTAGTCAGGTTATTGACCAGCTTACTGCCCAGGGAGTTCCTTTTGCACGGGAGTATGGTGGAACATTAGCCAACAGAACGTTTGGTGGCGTGCAGGTTTCGCGTACAAATTATGCTCAGGGACAAACAGGGCAACAAGTTCTACTAGGTGGTTATTCGGCACTTAAACGCCAGGTAGGTTTAGGTAAGGTAAAAATGTTTAGCCGCCGACAAATGCTTGACATTGTTTTAATCGATGGTAAAGCACGAGGAATTATTACACGTAACCTGTTAACCGGAGAAATTGAACGTCATTCGGCACATGTAGTAGTTTTGGCTACGGGTGGATACGGAACCATATATTACCTGTCAACATTAGCGGTACAATCAAATGGATCGGCAGCAATGCAAGCATACAGAAAAGGAGCTTTTTTTGGAAACCCCAGCTTTATTCAAATTCATCCGACGAGTATTCCGGTCTTAAACGAATATCAATCGAAACTTACATTAATGTCGGAATCGTTAAGAAACGACGGACGAATATGGGTTCCTAAAATAAAAGGAGACAAGCGTAAACCGGACGAGATTCCTGACGAAGAGCGAGATTATTACTTAGAACGTCGTTATCCTGCTTTTGGTAATCTGGTTCCGCGGGATGTTGCATCGCGTGCGGCAAAGGAACGTTGTGATGCCGGCTATGGTGTGGGTAAAACAGGATTAGCGGTATACCTTGATTTTAGGGATGCGCTTGCTAAACATGGAAAAAAAGTAATCAAAGGGAAATATGGCAATCTCTTTGATATGTATGAAAAGATTACCGGTGAAAGTCCTTATGAAACTCCAATGATGATTTATCCTGCCGGTCATTATACCATGGGTGGTTTATGGGTAGATTATAATCTACAAACAACTATTCCCGGATTATTTGCTATTGGCGAGGCAAACTTCTCTGACCATGGAGCAAACCGTTTAGGTGCAAATTCATTATTGCAAGGTGCTGCAGATGGTTATTTCATTGCACCTTACACCGTAAGTAATTACCTGGCAGATGAAATTTCGACTAAGCTTCCTTCAACGGATTCTCCTGAATTTGTTGAAGCAGAAGAAAAGGTAAAAGAAAGTCTGAATAAGTTTTTAAGTATAAACGGAACAAAAACAGCCACATCATTTCATAAGCGTTTGGGGCATATCATGTGGGAGCATGCAGGTATGAAACGTAACGAAGAAGGTTTAAAGAAAGCGTTAGAAGAAATTGCCGATTTAAAGAAAGAATTTTGGAGTGATTTAAAAATTCCGGGTAAAACCGATGAGTTAAATCAGGAATTAGAGAAAGCTACTCGTGTTGCTGATTTTATTGATTTGGCAAGCTTAATTGTTAAGGATGCATTGAACCGTAAAGAATCTTGTGGTGCACACTTTCGCGAAGAAAGTCAGAGCGAAGGTGGTGAAGCAGTGCGTATCGATGATAAATACTCTTATGTTGCTGCCTGGGAATATCAGGGAGAAGATAAAGAGCCAAAGCTTCATAAAGAAGAACTTAAGTTCGAAAATGTTGAAGTAAAAGTTAGAAGTTATAAGTAGTATCAGGACATGAGACTTTTAGACTCAAAACCTTGATAATTGATACTAAAATCTAAAATATAAAAAAATGAAAATAAAGTTAAATATTTGGAAACAGGCGAATGCTAAAGCCAAGGGCAGATTCGAAAAATATGAGTTAGCTGATGTTGATCCCGAAATGTCGTTCCTTGAGATGCTTGATTCGTTAAATGAAAAACTAATAAAAGAAGGTAAGGAAACGGTTGCTTTCGATCACGATTGCCACGAAGCAATTTGTGGATGCTGTAGCTTATATATAAACGGGCGTCCACACGGGCCAGCAGAAGAGGTGGCTACATGCCAGGTTCATATGCGAGCATTTAAAGATGGGGAAACCATTACCATTGAACCTTGGAGGGCAAAAGGGTTTCCGGTTATTAAGGATTTAATTGTTGATCGCAATGCTTTTGATAAAATTATGGCAGCAGGGGGTTTTGTTTCAATAGATGCTGGTCAGGCAACAGATGCAAATTCTATTTTAGTATCTAAAAACGATGCTGATAAGGCATTTGATGCTGCAGCTTGTATTGGTTGTGGAGCCTGTGTTGCAGCCTGTAAAAACTCATCGGCGATGTTGTTTGTGGCTGCAAAAGTATCGCAATTGGCTTTATTACCCCAAGGTAAAGTTGAAGCTAAGCGCAGAGCATTAAATATGGTAGCTAAAATGGATGAGTTGGGTTTTGGTAGTTGTACCAATACAGGTGCTTGCGAAGCAGAATGTCCCAAAGGTATTTCTATTGAAAATATCGCTCGTTTAAACCGGGAGTATTTATGTGCATCCTTTACTGAAGCAGAATAATTAAACTTTTTTTATAAAAAACCCTGACGAAGCAATACTTGTCAGGGTTTTCTAATTTAAACATATTATTTTTACGCTTTCATGGTTTCCTCTACTTCCTCAACGGTAATAGGAATGCGCTTTCCAAGTAATTGTGATCCGTTTTCTGTTACCAGTAAGTCATCTTCCAGTCGAATACCACCAAAGTCGATGTATTCTTTTTTAATTTTATCAAAGTTAATGAAATCTGCATTTGTTTTTTCTGCTTCCCATTTTTTGATAAGGTCAGGAATAAAGTAAATTCCAGGCTCATTGGTAAGCACAAATCCTTCCTGGAGTTTACGTCCAAGTCTTAATCCTTTAAGTCCGAATTGTGTAGCGCGCTTAATTTCATTGTCATATCCAACATTATCTTCACCCAATCCTTCCATATCATGAACATCAAGTCCCATCATATGGCCAAGGCCATGAGGCATAAACATAGCATGGGCCCCTTCGCGTACAGCATCCTGTGGATTCCCTTTCATAATTCCAAGGTTGGTTAATCCTTCCGCAATAATTCTTGCTGCTTCTAAGTGGATATCCCGATAAGGAATTCCTGGTTTTATTAACGATGTAGCATGATTTATTGCTTCCAGAACGATATTATAAATATCTTTTTGTCTGGGGGAGAATTTTCCACCTACAGGAACCGTTCGTGTGTGGTCGCTTGCATAATGCATGGTTGTCTCAGCTCCTGTGTCGGTAAGCATTAATCTACCTTCTTGTAATATATTACTGTGATCATGATTGTGTAATGTTTCCCCGTTTTGGGATAGAATAATGGGGAATGATAACATTCCACCATGTGCTAAAGCAATGCCTTCAACAGTTCCTGCAATTTCCTGCTCGAAAACGCCGGGTTTAGCCATTTTCATAGCTGTTGTATGCATTTTATAGCCTATGGCTGCAGCCTTAATTAACTCTTCAACTTCATACTTGTCTTTAATAGAGCGTAAATCTACCACTGCTTTTATTAATTCTTTAGAAACAAAATTTTCAGCTTCGTTGTGACTCATTTCCAGTAAATTACTAAACTGGATAATTGAATCTCCTCTGTAAAATGGAAGGACATGGATGTTTCTTTCTTGATTTTTTGCATTCCGTAAGTAATTTCCTAACTGATTAAAAGGTTCAGTATTTTCAACACCAACCTCTGAAGCTAGCTCTTTTATTGTAGGTTGAGGACCCATCCATATAATATCATCAATCGTGAAATCATCCCCAAACAAATACTCTTTTCCTGAATCTAAATCAATTAAACCTGCCAGATTGGGCATATCTAAACCAAAAAAATAAAGGAAAGAACTATCTTGTCTGAAATGATATGCATTACTTTGATAATTCATCGCCGACTCTTGATTTCCCAGAAAAAGAACTAATCCTCCTTTGAGCTTGTTTTTTAGACGATTACGTCTTTCAGTATAAACATCTTTTTTGAACATAATATATAAATTTATTGATTATTAATACGTTGAAAATTCAAACGAATTTACGCCAGATTTTTCAAAAAACAAAGGACGGAAAAATTTCATCCATTTTATAATAAGCCTCTCTTTTTTTGATGAAGGTTGATTCGTGATGAAAAAATAAACGGTAATATTTTTATAAATTAGAATGGTCGGAACGTTTGCGGGTTACAAACATTAACTTTCACAATATCAGGGGGTACTAATGATAAAATAAAATACGAATAGACTTGCATTTTTCGATTTATTTGTTATATTCGCACTTTATCAACAGGTTATTAACAATATTCTTAAAAAATAAACATCATGCCTTACCGAAGACTTCCCAATACGGATAACTCAAGACAAAAGGCGTTAAAAAATGCCTTTACCAAAGGAAAAGAACTTACTCCCATGGATCTGGCTTTTAAACAAAGTACATTTCAGCGGGTTCAATCTTTTCTCCCTAAATGGGAAAAGGCTATGACTGAATATAAAAACACGTATGACATACAAACCAGAAATAATAAAGAATATCTTAAGAAGTTAAAAAAAGCAAGGCTCTATGTTTCACATTTTATCCAGGTTTTAAATATGGCTATTATGCGTGGAGAATTACAGCCTGCAGTCAGAGATTTCTTTGAATTACAAGACTATGAATCGAAGTTACCCCCATTAAATACAGAGACAGATATTATTGAATGGGGTAAAAAGTTAATTGAAGGTTCAAGAGAACGAAAATTAAAAGGTCATACCCCCATAACCAATCCTACCATAGCGTTAGTTAAGGTTCATTATGATAACTTTTCGGAAGCCTATAAATTCCAGAAAACCTTACAAAAAAATAACGGCAGAGCGTTGAATCATCTTGCCGAATTAAGAGAAGATGCGGATGATATTATTTTAAACGTTTGGAATGAAGTAGAAGACACTTTTAAAAATTTACCCGATGATTTAAAACGCGAAAAAGCCCAAAAATATGGATTGGTATATGTGTATCGAAAAAATGAGATCGGCCGGATCAGTCTTTTTAGAAACGATGAGGCGAAAATAATTTAAGTTTCTATCTTATTTTTCTCTCGCTGATAAAATGAATAAAGGAATAAAGTAAGGAGTATAATGCTTACAAGCAAGTATCCATACGAACCTTCTGCAGCACCCAAAGTATCGACCTCTTCACTAACTTGTTCTGCATAAAAATAGTAAAAAACTACGGCCATTGTATTGTTCACAAAATGCCCTAAAATAGGAATCCATATTGTTCCACTCCAATAAAACAGATAACCAAATAGAATACCCAGAATCATTCGGGGGATAAATCCATAAAACTGGATATGCATAAAACTAAATAAGAAAGCGGCAATAAAAATTCCCCAATGAATATTTTTGGTCCACTCTGCAAATATGCGCTGTAAGACCCCCCGGAATATTAATTCTTCACCTATAGCAGGTAAAATACCAATCATAAAAATATTAAATACTAAACTTCTAAAGCTATCCATTTTTAAAAATGCCTCTGTTAGGGCTTGTGCACTCGACTCCTTCTGCCTCATCCAATTTTCTATTTCACTTAAATAAGCGGGCAATTGCATTTTTGAATTGAGCATGGCAAAAAAATTGATGGCCGGGATGGCACTTATCATAATAAAAATGACCAGAAAAGCAGAATAAGAACGGATTGAATTAAACTTTAAGTAGCGTAAACTGTTTTGATGAAAAAAATAACCTATAATAAAAGCAGGAACAATAAATAATCCAATGGCCTGGATGGATTGTAAATATTTTAAAAATCTAAGATTATCGGGGTTTGAATAGTTGGTTACAACGGAAGGGAGTTCGGTAAAACTTATGTTAAACAGTGGAATACCAACAACCATGCCTATAATAAATACAACTAAAAATGAAACAAGGATAATAAATAGCGCAAAGATGAATTTTGAGAAAGGGTGTATGTTTTCCAATAAATTTTTCATGAGACTTGCTTTTATCTAAAATTTAATATTTTTGCGCTAAATTTAATACAATAAATTAAAAGTTGGTAAAAATAGGAAATATAGCGTTAGGTGAAAAACCTCTTTTTTTAGCACCCATGGAAGATATAACCGATCCTTCCTTTCGGTATCTTTGCAAACATTTTGGGGCTGATATGGTTTATACTGAGTTTGTTGCTTCAGAAGGGTTGATTCGCGATTGCAAAAAAAGTTATAAGAAATTACAATTATTCGATTTTGAAAGGCCTGCTGCCATTCAGTTATACGGTCACCAGATTGATTCGATGGTTGAGGCTGCAAAAATGGCCGAAGAGGCAAAGCCTGATTTTATTGACTTGAATTTTGGATGCCCGGTTAAAAAAATAGCCACCCGAGGGGCAGGAGCAGGGATGTTAAGAAATATTCCGCTCATGCTCGAAATGACCGAGGCGATTGTAAAAGCCGTAAAAATACCAGTAACCGTAAAAACCCGCCTGGGCTGGGATGATGACAGTAAAATAATTGTTGAACTTTCTGAGCAATTACAGGATAAAGGAATTGCTGCGCTGGCCATACATGGGCGTACAAGAATGCAAATGTATAAAGGCGATGCCGACTGGACCTTAATAGGTGAAGTGAAAAATAATCCGCGAATAAAAATCCCGATCATTGGTAATGGCGATATTAAAGATGCCGAATCTGCAAAGGCAGCTTTTGATAAGTACGGGGTAGATGCAATAATGATTGGAAGAGCCACCGTTGGAAGACCCTGGATTTTTAAAGAAATTAAAGAATACCTGGAGAAAGGTGAGGTGATGAAGCCCTTAACCATAAAAGAGAAGGTGGAAATTGCAAAACTTCATTTAAAAAAGTCGATTGAATGGAAAGGAGAACCCAGAGGTGTTTTTGAAATTCGTCGCCATCTTTCGAATTATTTTAAAGGGTTACCTCATTTTAAAGAAACAAGAATGAAACTGGTAACCTCTCTGGATGTAAACGAATTGCTGAAGACTCTGGACAGTGTAGCCGAAAAATACGGGCATATTGACGAATCACAACAGAATGATGATTATTCCTTTTTTCAGTACTAGTTTTTTTACCCGCAAAGTTTTTTTATATTGGGTACAAAAAAGATGAAAAAGGCATTAGGTTCACTTTGTATTTTCATATTGATTTTCACATTAACTGGTATGAAAAATTCTTCGGGACAAACCATAAAACTACCCAACCCTCAATTTAAAGGGGATATATCTGTCGAAGAAGCAATGCTCAATCGCAGATCGGTGCGTGAATTTGAATCCAAAGCATTACATATGCAGCAGATATCTCAAATTTTATGGGCAGCCTATGGAATTACACAGGAAATGAATTCTCCTTCATTCTTGCGCGGAGGATTTAAAACAGCACCTTCAGCAGGTGCCCTTTATCCTCTCGAAATTTATGTTGTAGCTGGTAATATTAATGGACTTGATCGAGGGGTTTATAAATACCTGCCCCAAGGACATCAGTTAATGAAAACATACGATAAAGATGTACGAGATGATTTGGCAGAGGCTGCCATAAATCAGGATTTTATTGCACAAGCTCCGGCAAGTTTATTTTACACGGCAGTTTATTCGAGAACAACAGGCAAGTATGGCAAACGGGGGGAAGAACGATACGTTTGCATGGATCTGGGTCATTCAGCTCAAAACGTTTGTTTACAGGTTGTGGCCATGAATTTAGGGACGTGCCCTGTGGGTGCTTTCGACAACAGAATGGTACGCAACGTATTGATGATTCCCGATAATGAAGAACCTTTATATATCATGCCAATTGGTTATCCAGCAGGTGGCGGAACGCTTAGAGGAAGGTAATCGTCACATATTTTTTTATAAAAAATGATCTCATGACCCTTAGATATTTTAGTTTATTTGTTTTCCTGTTTATATCAGTGGTTTCTTCAGCCCAGAAAAATGACCATGATGACCAGTACGAGCACTCTCATCATCACTACGAAATGGGTGTTTCTAATGGTGTTGTTTATAATACTACTGAAAAAGAACTTGCTTTTGTTGCACATGCCCATTTTATAAAACTTGTTGGCAGGAACCATCCATTTGGATTGGGTTTGGGCTATGAACGCATTTTCGACGAACACCAGCATAATGCATTAAATGTGATTTTCCATTATCGTCCGGTTGACCATTGGGCTATAAATTTGGCTCCAGGTATTGTATGGTTATCTTCCGAAAAAAAATCAGCCAAACCGGCACTGCATATTGAAGGATTATATGAATTCGAAACAGGACGTTTCCACCTGGGGCCTATTTTCGGTATTAGCTTTAATCCGGAAGATTTTCATGCATCATTGGGATTACATCTTGCCTTTGGATTTTAAAATCTAAACCTATTGTAAAGCATACTATAATTATGCTAAAAGTCATGATTTTTAATATGGAATGCACTAATTTTGTACAAAATTTAACTATTAACAATTTGTTATGACAGATAAAATGAAACAAACAAAATTGTTCGAAGATTTCCCTCCTGTTTCAACACAGGATTGGGAAGATAAGATCAAAGCGGATTTAAAAGGTGCTGATTATGAAAAGAAACTGGTCTGGAGAACCATGGAAGGTTTCAGCGTTCGTCCATATTATCGTGCCGAACACCTTAAAAACCTGAAGCACCTGAAATATGTTCCCGGCGAATTTCCTTATGTCAGAGGAAATAAAGTTAAATCAAATGAGTGGTATATCCGCCAGAATATTGATGCTACAGATGCCGGTGAGGCTAATAAAAGAGCATTAAACGTATTAATGCGTGGCGTTGATTCGTTAGGCTTTGATTTAACGCCCCTTGAAGAGTTTTCAAACTACGCTTTTGAAAACCTATTAAAAGATATTTGTATAGAAAGTATTGAACTCAACATTCTGGGACCGATTGCTGCCCATCCGTTTGTTGATTTTCTAAAAAATAAAATTAAGTCTGAAAACATTGATGGTAACCTGGTAAAAGGTTCTGTTTGCTTCGATCCTTTAGCCCATCTTTCGTTACGTGGAAATTTCTGCAAAGCGAAGGATGAAGTGTTTGAAACAGCAAAGGAACTGATTGAAAAAGCGAAAGATCTTCCGAACTTTCGTACAATAGGTGTTAACGGGGAGATGTTCAGTAATTCCGGAGCATCCATCGTTCAGGAATTAGGATTTGCTTTATCCATGGGGAATCAATACCTGAGCACTTTAACCGATAAAGGACTGGATATTGATACGGTAGCTCAGAATATTAAATTTAATGTTGGCGTAGGTACCAACTATTTTATGGAAATAGCCAAATTCAGAGCTGCTCGAATGCTTTGGGCTAAAATCGTGGAAGCTTACGAACCCAAAAGTAAAGAAGTAGCGAAAATGAATGTTCATGCAGTGACTTCTAAGTGGAACCAAACGATTTACGATCCCTATGTAAATATGCTTCGCGGAACTACCGAATCGATGTCGGCAGTACTTTCAGGAATTGACTCACTTACGGTAACACCTTACGATGTTCCGTTTGAGAAGCCAACGGAGTTTGCTGAAAGGATTGCCCGAAACACACAAATTATCTTAAAAGAAGAATCTTATTTTGATAAAGTGGTAGACCCGGCAGGAGGTTCGTATTACATTGAAAATCTTACAGCCTCCATAGCTGAACATGCATGGAACCTGTTTAAAGAAATAGAACATAAGGGAGGATATATTAAAGCATTTAAAGCCGGAATCATACAGGAGAAAGTTAATGAAACAGCTAATAAGCGAAATCACAGCATAGCATCCCGCAAAGAAGTTATTCTTGGGGTAAATCAATATCCAAATGCTTCAGAAAAGATGGATGCTAAATATGATGCAGATACGATTATCACTAAAGTAAATAGAAGGGATGATGCAATTGCAGAACCTTTAAAACCTTACCGCGGAGCCGAAGAGATTGAATTGCTCCGATTGAAAACCGACCAGTCAGCTAAAACGCCAAAAGTTTTCTTATTAACCATTGGAAATCCGGCAATGCGAAAAGCAAGAGCCGGTTTTGCTTCCGGATTTTTTGCCTGTGCAGGTTTCGATATTATCGACAATCTTGGTTTTGATTCGGTTGAAGAGGGAGTAAAAGCTGCAATGGAGCAAAAATCAGATATTGTTGTGGTTTGTAGCTCCGATGATGAGTATCCCGAGGTAGCACCTGCAGTGAATGAAAAAGTGGGTAACAAAGCCATTACGGTAGTTGCCGGTTATCCTGCATGTGTAGATGATTTAAAAGCTAAAGGGATTAAGCATTTTATTCATATAAAATCAAACCTGATGGAAACATTAAAAGGTTTTCAAAAAGAATTAGGAATCGAATAAATAGATATGAGCCTGTTTGATGCAGGCAGTCTGATTACTAATAATCAAAATACGAACAAGATGAAACCAAATTTTAACCATATAGATTTAAATCTTCCCCAACCGGAACATGGTTCGGTAAAAGATTGGGAAAAACAAAATAATGTTAAACCCGAATGGACAACACCTGAAAAGATTGATGTAAAAAATGTTTATTCGGAAGATGACCTGGAAAACATGGAGCATCTCAATTATGCTGCAGGACTGGCACCTTATTTAAGAGGCCCTTATTCTGCCATGTATGCCATGCGTCCATGGACAGTCCGTCAGTATGCGGGATTCTCTACGGCCGAAGAATCGAATGCATTTTATCGCCGGAATTTAGCAGCCGGCCAAAAAGGATTATCTATTGCCTTCGACCTGGCAACACACCGTGGATACGACTCTGACCACGAAAGAGTTGTTGGCGATGTGGGGAAAGCCGGGGTGGCTGTGGATTCCATTCTGGACATGAAAATTCTTTTCGACCAGATTCCTCTGGATAAAATGTCGGTATCCATGACCATGAACGGTGCCGTGCTTCCTGTTATGGCATTTTATATTGTTGCCGGATTAGAGCAGGGAGTACCCCTGGAGAAGTTAAGCGGTACTATCCAGAATGATATACTAAAAGAATTTATGGTACGTAATACTTACATTTACCCACCAGAATTCTCAATGAAAATTATTGCCGATATTTTCGAGTACACCTCGAAAAATATGCCCAAGTTTAACTCCATCAGTATTTCCGGATACCATATGCAGGAAGCCGGAGCTACTGCTGATATTGAGCTTGCATATACACTGGCCGATGGTTTGGAGTATTTGCGCACAGGGGTAAATGCAGGAATGGATATCGATTCGTTTGCTCCACGGTTATCATTTTTCTGGGCCGTTGGGATGAACCACTTTATGGAAATTGCTAAAATGCGTGCAGCACGGATGCTTTGGGCAAAGCTGGTAAAACAATTTAACCCCAAGAACCCAAAATCGATGGCATTGCGTACACACTCGCAGACATCGGGATGGAGTTTAACAGAGCAGGATCCGTTTAACAATGTTGCCCGTACATGTGTTGAAGCCATGGGTGCTGCATTAGGGCATACACAATCGTTACATACCAATGCCCTGGACGAGGCCATTGCTTTGCCAACAGAATTTTCAGCGCGTATTGCTCGAAATACACAAATCTACATTCAGGAAGAAACACAAATATGCCGGGAAGTTGATCCATGGGCTGGTTCTTATTATGTAGAAAAACTTACGCATGAAATTGCACATAAGGCATGGGAGCATATTCAGGAAATTGAAAAGCTGGGAGGAATGGCAAAAGCTATTGAAACGGGGATTCCTAAAATGCGTATCGAAGAAGCTGCCGCAAGAAAACAGGCAAGAATTGACTCCGGGAAGGATATTATTGTTGGTATAAATAAATACAAACTGGAAAAAGAAGATCCTATTGAAACGCTGGATGTTGATAATACGGCAGTACGTGAGGCTCAGCTTAAGCGACTGGCAAAATTAAAAGCGGAAAGGAACGAGGCGGAAACACAAACAGCATTGAAAAAAATAGAAGAATGCGCTGCTACCGGCAAAGGAAATTTATTGGAATTAGCTGTAGATGCTGCTAAAAAGCGGGCATCACTGGGAGAAATATCCGATGCCTGTGAAAAAACAGCCGGGAGATATAAAGCCGTTATACGATCAATATCAGGAGTATATATGTCAGAATCAAAAGATGATGCAAACTACCAGAAAGCAAAAGAACTGGTAGAACAATTTGCCCAAAAAGAGGGCCGTCAGCCACGTATTATGATTGCGAAAATGGGACAGGACGGTCACGACCGGGGAGCAAAGGTAGTATCTACCGGTTATGCCGACCTTGGCTTCGATGTAGATATAGGACCGTTGTTCCAAACCCCAGCAGAAGCAGCGAAACAGGCTGTTGAAAATGATGTTCATATCTTAGGTGTTTCTTCATTAGCTGCCGGACACAAAACATTAGTTCCTCAGGTAATTGAAGAACTGAAAAAACTGGGTCGCGAGGATATTATGATTATTGTCGGGGGTGTTATTCCAACGCAGGATTATAAGTTTCTTTACGATACCGGTGTTGCCGGAGTTTTTGGCCCGGGTACTTCCATACCCGTTGCAGCCATAAAAATGTTGGAAATAATGCTTGAAGATGAATAATGTAGCGATAAATGAATATGAAGCCCGGCCTGTTTGTGCCGGGCTTCTTTTTATACAAAGCTTTAATTTATGTGCTCCATAAAATCAATAAAAAGATTTAAAGTAAATTTATTTTTCATTAACTTTAAAAGGATAAAATAAATCATCCTGGTCATGAAAAAATTGTCTGTTATTGTTTTGTTTCTTTTAATATCCTGCCAATATTCCTTTGCACAAAATATTAGAAATATGCATTGGGATAAAGATTTCTACATCCATATTACCCTGGCAAATGACTCTAACTATATTATGGATATTGAAGAATTACATCACACGAGTATGACCGAACAGGAGTCTGAATCTTTTACTTATATTCCTACCCGGCTGGACAATGAGTTTGTGCAACGATTAAAAGGGAAGCAAATAGATACCACCGTTAATGAATATACAAATGATGAGTCGGATAAAACCTTGTGGAGTGCATTGCATCAAACACTTGGAGGAGGATGGGTGCACTTTGTTAATTGCCTTTTATATTCTTTAGAAACGGGATACCTTGATATTACAGCTCCGCTTATGCAAAGGCCTGAAACTAACTGGAAGCCTAAACCTTTGACCGATTCTTATAAAAGAACCAGAAGGTGGGAATATTATGTACCTGTACATCAGAGATATGCAATCAGAGAGTATAAAAAGAAAAAATCGAACAACAATTTAGGCGACTTAAAAGATATTCCGGATGATTTTATTCAACGGTTTTTAAATACAAGCAACAAGGAATATGAAAGCATGCGCAAAAGTTCCTTAAAAAAGGAGCTGGCAAAGATTGATCTGATAAAGATATTGCTCGGGGCAAACTATTTGGGCGAAACTCAGATAAAATACATTAAAAGTATGGTTCTAAAAGCGATGGCTCAATATGCAGAAAACAAGCTCCCTTCCGTAATTATTTTTGATAATTTTAATGCTGCCGTTGCTATGTCGTTGAATGAAAAGGGGTATCAGGTAGAGAAAATTGTATTTGCCGATGAGAAATTCACCTCCCTGGAAACCCGGCTGGAACGAACAGATAAAATAAAAACGATTGTCAACGAAATTAATGAAGTGAACAAGGAAGTGCTTCAGCAAAAATTAAAAAAATATTACAATTAAGCATTTGTTAAAGGCTGAACAAAAACGGAACAAAACCGGTTAAGTGTCTATTTTTTGAATGAATAAAGAGTAGTTGGCTTTTCAACTAGTATTTAAATTTTAATATGGGAATTTATTTTCCCCGGTTATAAGGAATTTTGTAATAGATGTAGTAGTTAATGCCCAGATTTACAGCATTAATTCCATTTCCATATCCGGGGATATTATAGGGTTGAAAATCCGGACTTCCTCCTGAGAGCTTCGCTTTTAGTAAAACACTCCATCCCAGGTAGATATTTTCAAACAGTTCGGTTTTTAATCCCAAAGAGCCCTCCAGCCAATAAGTGCTGATATTTTCTGTGGGAATATTAATAGGAATGTTGCCCCAGTATTCGTTAGCAATAATAACATCCTTAGCCTCCTGTTTAAAAGCCGATCTGCCCAAGCGTAAACCGACCCCTAAAAAGTCGGAAGGATATGCTTTGAGCATATTATAATCCATCCCCAGCTTAACAAAATATCCTTGTGAACTATAATTATAACTTTCATTTTCCAGATTTGTTCGGGCGTATCCAATCTCTGCGACAGCAAAATATTTATTTCCAAAATTTAAATCAAACGAACCTTCCAGGGAAAGACGTTCGGGTTTGAAAATAAAATCTGAAAAACGGCCAATGTTAATTCCTGTTTTAAACCCATAAAAAGTTAAAGGTTCTTTTTTTTCTGCCTGCTCAACGGGTATCTCCCTCTGACTTTCATTCTGGGCCTGACCGGGGAAGGCTGACAACAACAAAAAAATAAAACTAGAAATATATTTTAACAAGCCCTTCATCATTGGTTGTGATACTATTATTAACTAAAGATAATGAATCGATATAATTTTGAGTATATAAAATACTGTCGATAGTATAGTGGGTTACAAAGCCGCATTCGACGGATAATAAGGTAAAATCTCGTTGATAAAAAAAAGTAAGGGTATCACTTCCCTCAACCAGGTTTGAGGTAAAAATAAATGTAGAAGTGTCTTTTGCAGGCGACAACATGAGCCTTAAACTGTTATTATTCCCTTTGTTTTTATAAAAAATGCTATCTGACCATTCAGGCGAAAAAACAGAAAGGCTGTCTATAAATTCTTCCGGGGTTGATGGATCAGAAATACTCATCTCAACGTTTAACAGCGTGTCGGTGTCTAAAAGGCATCGATTATCGGAACAGGCATAGAGGCCTGAAAGCAAAACAACCATTAATGTGATTTTAACGATTTTCATGAATGATCTTCAAATTTTTTTAGTTCCATCTTTTCCCCGTCAAAAACAGCATAGGTAAAATTGGTAATCCAGTCGCCCAGGTTAATGTATCTGGTATTTTCTTTTATCTTCAGATCCATAGGTAGGTGGCGATGCCCATAAACCATATAGTCAAAATCCTGTGATTTCAATAATTTTTTTGAATATAAAATTAACCACTCTTTATCTTCACCTTCAAAAGGTTTTGTTTCTCTGGAGTACCTGCTATGAGTTGACCATGTATTGGCAATCCATATACCTACATTGGGATGAAAACGCGCAAAAAGCCACTGCGAAAAACGACTGGCAAATATTTTTTTCAAAAGTTTATACGAATTATCTCCCGGGCCTAAGCCGTCGCCATGGGCAAGGTAAAATTTCTTACCATAGTATTCCTTAACAATCGGTTCTTTATGTAAAATAACACCCGTTTCTTCGGGCAGATAATCGAAAATCCACATATCATGATTCCCGGTAAAAAAATGTACCGGTATTCCCGAATCGGTTAGCTCACAAAGCTTTCCTAAAAAGCGGGTAAAACCCCGGGGTATCGCTCTTTTATATTCGAACCAGAAATCAAAGATGTCGCCCAATAACACAATCTCACGGGCATCATGTTTTATTCTGTCAAGCCATTGAACAAAACGTTTCTCGCGCACTAAGCTTTCTTTATAATCAGGAAGCCCGAGATGTACATCTGATGCGAAATATATTTTGTTCTTCTTTGTCAAAATCAACTATTTTAGGGCATACTCAAAAGTTTCTTTCAATTGCCTTTGTGAAGGGTTAACCATAACAATCTCTCCTTCGGGATTGATTAGAAAACTGGCAGGTATCTTTTGAACATTATATATCCGGGCATAATATGAGGTTCTTCCGTTGGTGTCAATGACATTTATCCAGGGCAACTGGTCAAAATTTATCGAATTTATCCAGTTATCTTTTTTCGTATCGAGAGAAACCTGATAGATTTCAAATCCTTTTTGATGATAAGCTTTGTATAAACCCAAGAGTTCCAGGTTTTTGTTAATGCTTTCTTTACTCCATGATGCCCAAAAACTTAATAAAATATATTTAGCCTGAACAGCATTTAAACTTATAGTATCTCCGTTTTGATTTGGCAGAGCTATTTCAGGTATCCTGTTTACAGGATTTGACTGGGTAAATTCCTGAATTTGTGCATTCATTTTTGCCTGTTCATACTTTTTCATCAGGTTGGTTTTATCTGCTATCAAAGCTTTCACGTGTTGTGACTCGGGATACTTTTTTTCCAATGCTTCCGAAACGATTTTGATATATTGTAAATCCCGGTTTTTGTAAAGCACATAATTTTCTTCATCAATTTTCTGATACAAGGCCATAATACTGGCCAGGCTATTCATATTTTCCAGGATAAATGCTATAGATGAGTCTCGTTGACGATCAATTATGTTTACATACTCCCGGTTAAGTCTTTCTATTTGTTGTTCATAATCAGGCGATTCTGAGGCTTCTTCAACGATACGGCCAATCGAATCGAGCTTATGTTTTGTCTTTTTTAAACGAGCTTCTAATTGTTGGACCAAAACAGATCCTTCGGAGCCATAAATTTCAGCGCTCCCTAAATTGGAAGCATCTGCTTTAACCGTTACTTTTTCTCCCGGCTCAAGGAGTAAAGTTAAAAAATTACGGTTGGATAATGCCACATGATAAAATCTTGGATGTTCTGACCTTGTAGTAAATTTAAAGGTTTCATCTTTACCCAGTTTCTTTTTGTCCAACTCAGTAGTACCCGAAACGGTTAATTCTTTAAACTGAACTTCTTTATCCTGACCGTTTTTAATGGTTCCTTTAACGTCAATTTTTTCCGATGAGTTACATGCTCCTAATAGTAAAAAAACTGCCAAATAAAAAATAGTACGTTTCATTCAATTTTGTTTTGTTTTATATTTTTATAATTACAACCTGAAAAAATAAAGTTCAGGAAACGTTTAAAAGGGCTCTAAGTTAATCAAATATTTTCGAAAGTTCGACTTCCAGTTGCTCGCCTCTTAAGTTTTTAGCGATTATTTTTCCCTTTTTGTCTAATAAAAAGTTAGCCGGAATACTTTGCACCTGGTAAAGTTTTGCGGGGGCAGCATTCCAGTATTTTAAATCACTTACATGGATCCAGTCAAGCTGGTCTTTTTCTATAGCCTCTACCCAGGCTGACTTTTTCTTGTCGAGTGAAACCTGAAATATCTCAAATCCCCGGGAATGGTATTTTTCATAAACCTTAACCAGATGCGGATTTTCTACTCTGCACGGGCGGCACCACGAAGCCCAGAAGTCTACCAATACATACTTTCCCTTTAGGGATGATAGATTCATTGTGTCTCCATTAGGATTAGGTAACTCAATTTCCGGTGCCTGAGCTCCAATACCTACTCTGCTATTGGCCATTTCTTTGGCTTTAATTTGCCGTTTTGCATCTTTTACCTGTGTGCTTAATATTCTTGCTGGCTCTGATGCTGGATATTTTGAACCGAGGGCAGAGTCTACGAATGCAAAATATTGAATGTCTTCAACAGGGTTTAAAATATAACGACGTGGGGCAATTTGCTGATACAGCGCCATCAATCCCGCCAAAGTACCTGCATTCTCTTCAATAAACTCAATCGTACGTTGTCTGTGTTCGGCAGTTATTGTCTCAGATAATTGGGTCAGCGAATCTTTAACCTCACGGGTTAATTCCCGGGTACCAATGATCGACTGATAATAAAGCCCGATAGAATCAATTTGTGCAAGGGCTTGATCTAAATGCCTGCTGAGCTCCAGAATTTTTTGTGATTCTTCAGATCCCTCAATCCGGGCTGTTGATTTCAGGTTTTCTATATCGGCATGGATGGTAATTTGCTCTTTTGGATTTATAATTAACGATAAATAATTATTAGGTGATGTACGTATTGCATAAAATTTGGGTATTTCGGTATTCCCGGTAAAACGAAAATCTCCTTTATCATTTAAAATGATAGAGTCGAGATAGTTTAATTGATCTTTTTGCAACGCTACAAAATACAATTTTGCTCCATTGGCATTTTCTATCTCTCCCGAAACGGTGAAATGCTCCGGTTCTGATTCGCATGAAGTGATAATAATTCCTGCCAGTATTAAAAAAAATAATTTTTTCATCGAATGATAATGTTTTAGTTAAACACCTGTTTTGTTGCTATTTATAATCTTTGTTTTTTAATTCTTCCAACAATAACTTTTTGATTTTCTGGGGTTGAAAACGATTTTTTGTTGCTTTCATTATCTGACCCATAAAAAAACCGATAATTTTTGATTTTCCGTTTTGAAACGCATCCTTTTCTTCCGGAAATTCTGAGATGATTTTTTGTATCACCTCCAACAGCTCTGCATCGTTATTATTTATGAGCAAGTCGTTTTCTTTTGCGATGTCAAAAGTAGTTTTATTTTCTGAATTTAAAAGCGTCGGCCATATATTTTGATAAGCTGTTTCTCTTGAAACTTCTCCCTGGGTAATCATGTTTATTAATGAAACCACCTGGTCTTTTTGTTCCTGACGAAGGGAGAAACCGTCGGCTTCTTTTTTATTTAGTAATCTGAATGGCCCCATTAAAAAATGGATAAACTCGTGTTTGTCTAAAACCCAGGGGTACAGCTCTTCGAAAAAGACCGATAATTCTTTGTTTATGCTTAAAGCCCAGGCTCCTTCTTTGGGCAACCCATAGGAAACTAAAAAACGCTGATATCTCTGGACCGGTAATTCATGAATACCGGCTTCCAGTTTTTGAATCGTTTCTTCATCAATATGTACCGGCAAAATATCCGGTTCCGGGATGTAGGCATAGTCACGGGCTTTTTCTTTTTTACGGCTGAAAATGATTTTGTTCTCTTTATCATCAAAATGCAAGGTATATCCACGCTTGAAAGATTTTGTAAGCAATTCGTTTTTTTGTCGTTCAATTTCAAGTTTTAAAGCCGTTTTTAAACCTTTGGTTGAGTTTAGATTTTTTATTTCATTGTGCCCGTAATTTTTATTAGGCGTGTTTACCGAGATATTTGCATCGCAACGGAGAGCACCTGTTTCCATTTTTCCGGTACTGATTCCTAGTTCTTCCGACAGGTTTTTCAGATATTCTATGAAAGCTGCAGCTTCTTCGGGAGAGGTAAGCGCTGGGTCAGTAACCACTTCAGCCAGCGGAATTCCTGCCCGGCTATAGTCAATACTTAAATGATGATTGGTGTAAATGCTTTTGGCAGAATCCTCTTCAAGATGTATTTGTTTTATGGTCAGTTTTTTGATCTGTTTTTGATGATCGATGTAAGTAATTTCCCCTTGTAAACCAACAGGGTTCTTTTGTTGTGTTATTTGATATCCTTTGGGTAAGTCAGGATAAAAGTAATTTTTACGGTCAAATGTAATTTGATGGTTTATTTTACAATTAGCTGCCAGGGCAAGGATAATGGCTAAATCAACGGCTTTTTGATTGAACGATGGTAGCGTACCGGGTAAACCAACAGTAACCGGACTAATCGACTGGTTTGGTTTCTGCCCGAAGGCAACGGGTTCGTCCGAAAACAGTTTGGTTGCTGTTTTTAATTGAATATGTACTTCAAGCCCTATTCGAATGGTAAAGTTCATACACCCGAAAACTAGTAAATGTTGACTAAATTAGAGAAAAATAAATAAATTTTATTCAACTTCATTCGATTTTACCAGTTTTATCCCGGCATCTTTCATTTTTTGCAGGGCTTTCTCTCCGTCTCCTTCGTTTACATTTACCGGCCGGATAGCATCGGTTATCACAATCGTTTCAAAGTTTTCTTTTACAGCACTTAGAGCGGTATCTAAAATACAATACTCGGTGGTTAATCCGGCCACATAAAGCTGATCTACATTTTTGTCCAGCAAATACTTTTTAAGGTCTTCGTTGGTGGCTTCGAAAGCCGAATAACCGTCGTCTTTCCCGGATGTTCCTTTTAAAAATACTTTCTGTATGGATTGGTCGTTTAAATCGGGATGAAATTCGGCTCCTCTGGTATTTTGCACACAATGTAAAGGCCATTTCTCAAAATGGGCCGAATTTTTAGGATGCCAGTCTTTAGAAGCAACAATAACCGTAAATTTTTGCATCAACTGATTAATCACCGGCACTACCTCATCACCGTAAGGAGCAGCCAATGCTCCACCGGGGCAAAAATCATTCTGAACATCTACAATCAATAAAGCTTTCATACCTCCTCCTTTTTATGATAATTATTTTGTATTTGCTGTATAAGATCTGATCGTAACTCAACTAATCCTCTACTAATCCCCACTTTATAAATATGTGGATTTTCAAAGCGTTTATGTTCATCGGGAAACTGCAACAGCCTTTTTTTAACATAGGTTGCTGTTTGCTCTACCGAATAATCATCGGTCATTTTCTTTCCCCGGTCATAAACTTTCTGTAATAAATTTTCGCTGGAATAACCTTTTAGTTTGCATGTTTTTTCTTTATGATAGGGATGAATTATCATTTCAGGTTTTTCTTCCTCATCTAAAGCAATAGCATCGGCATAAAACTGATCATGATCATCGAAATACCGAATTATTTTTTTATTTCCCGGCAGCGTTTGCTTTTCAATATTATCGGATGTTTTTATTTGAGGTTTGTGTTTAAACATACTCAGCTTATAAACCCCATCGAGTGCGGCATCGTCTCTCCCGGTAACCAGGTTCGTCCCTACCCCGAAACCGTCGATGGGAGCACTCTGTTCCAGCAAGCTTTTTATGGTAAATTCATCCAGCTGGTTGGAAGTAAAAATCTTTACGTAGTCTAAATGATGCTGATTAAGGATTGCTCGGCATTTTTTACTTAAATAAGCCAGGTCGCCACTATCAAGCCTGATCCCTTTCATCTTTTTTCCGGTTCCTTCAAGTTCTTTAGCTATTTTAACAGCATTTTTTATTCCGGATTTAAGGGTATCGTAGGTGTCGATTAATAAAATACAATTATCCGGGAAAAAACGGGCAAAATCGCGAAAAGCTTCTTCTTCTTCGGCGTAGCTTTGAATCCAGGAATGAGCCATGGTTCCTGTTGCGTTTAGATTATAATCGTAAGCACTTTGCACATTTGATGTTCCGTTAAATCCTCCTGTTATAGCTGCTTTACTGGCTGACAGTCCGCCCAGCCCCTGAGCCCTGCGTAAGCCAAAATCCAGCAAAGTACGGTTGCCTGCAGCCTGTTTTATCCGTGATGCTTTGGTAGCAATTAACGATTGAAAATTGAGGATGTTTAGCAATAATGTTTCGATGAGCTGTGTTTCAAGGATATTCCCTTCGATACGCATTACAGGTTCTTGCGGGAAAACAATTTCACCTTCCTGGACACTGTGGATGGTACCCTTAAATGAGAAGGATTTTAGATACTTCAGAAATTTATCATCAAGCCCTTTTTTGGATAAATAGGTACAATCTTTAGCAGAAAAGGTAAAATTCTTAAGTGCATCCAGAAAATCTGACAACCCGGCAAAAACAGTATACCCTCCTCCGAAAGGATTTTTTCTGAAAAAGTAATCAAAAGTAGCAGGTTCATCATATCTCCCGGATAAGAAATAACCCTGCGCCATGGTTAACTCATAAAAATCGACAAATTTACCATTAAATATAGATTGCATAGCTCCCTTTTTACATTTTAGATGTCCCTGTTTATATAACTGTATATCTCAGGTATTGTTTAGGAAAGTTATTGAAAATATCAGGATTTGTAAAGTATTCCGGGATAAAATTTAAAACGGAGGTGATTTGCTTATGGATAAAAAAAGCCTGATCGTTTATAAAATCCGTCAGGCTTTGGTGTAAATCAGTTTATTGAGTTATTCTTCCTCTTCTAAAAATCCTCCGGTTAAGCGGGTTAACGTTGTATTTGAATAGATTAAATTATAAATGGCCTGTAAGCGATTAAGGGCTGTATTCAAATAACCAATTTGTATATCGCGATAATTAAAAGAATTAATAGCTCCGGACTTAAATTTTTCATCGGCAATTTGCAGGTTCATTTCAGCAGCCTCCAAGCTTTGCTCTGATACATTAAGCAGCGTCTTTCGCAGATTATACAAGTCAAACTCGTTAAACAACAGGTTGGTTAAACTATGTTTGATTTCCTCAACTTCAATCTGAGTGATTTCCTCGTTAACTTTAGCCACATCAATGGCTCTTTTTCTTGTTCCCCCGGAATAAATATCAAATGATAAGGAAACATTCCCATACGGAGTTAATGCTTCCGATGATGTGGAACCTTGTGTTTTGGTATTCATCCATGAATAAGAATTCTCAATCCCGGCCGAAAGGTTTAAACTGGGATAAAGTGTGCTTTTTTGAAGCGCTGTTTCTTTCTGCTGTAAAACAAGGCTGGTATATTGGTTTTGCAGGGTTTGGTTATTGGCTAACATTTTATCTAACAGATCGGCCAATACATAATCCGAAGTGTCGGAGTTAAACTCCTCTACAAAGCTCCATCGGGTTGTTGGTTGTTCGCCAATTAGAAAATTAAAATTACGAACGGCATTTCTTACGGCAACCTCCTGGTTGAGGGTTGAAGCCTTATCTTCGAGAAATACGTTTTTAGCCTGCAATACATCATAAGTTACGGTACCTCCAACATCAAATTTTAATTGAATATATTTATAGCGGTCCTCAGATAGTTTCATCAGATTTTCGAGTACCGTTAGTTTTTCTTTTTGTAATAAAATGTTGTAATAACTGAGAATTACTTCCTGAATGGTGTTTTCTACTACAACAGCGGCATTTCCTTTGGCAAGACTTTCTAACTTTTCTAACCTGTCTTTGGTAATGTTGGCCCGAAATCCATTAAAAATGGTCCAGTTTAAACCCACCGAACCTGCAATCCTGTTGGATGATGTGTTTTCGATAAGTTCTTTACTATTCGAAGAGTTAACATCAAATCCAATATTTGGGTATCTGCCGGCAGTTCCCCAGTTATTATTTATCTCGGCAATATCCACTTGCGATTGGGAAATAACAATTCCATAATTGTTTTCCAGTGCTTTCTCTAATGCTTTCGATAGAGTTAATGGTTCCTGGGCTTGCAGGCCCATATTGATAAACATTAGTGAAAATATAAGAATGATTGACGTCTTTTTTTTCATATTATTCATCTTCATCACTTGTATTGGTTTCATATTTCATTCTGCGTTTATGGAGTTGAATGGCCACTTCAACCTCTTCGCGTTCGGGTTTAACACCGGTCCATAAAAGTTTCAAATAAACTTTTATATCATTTAATATCATAATTAACACCGGAAAGAAAATAAGGATAAATACGGTTCCGACAGCAATACCGTAGGCTAAGCTAATAGCCATAGGAATTAAAAATTGTGCCTGGACGCTTTTTTCAAGTATTATGGGGAACAATCCGATGGTAGTGGTGATACTTGTTAAGATAATTGGTCGTAAACGAACCTTCCCGGCTGCAACAATCGCATCATGCACTTTTTTGCCTTCCAGTAGGTTACGATCATATTTTGCCAGAAAAACAATGGCATCGTTAATTATTACTCCTGTAAGTGCAACCATGCCCCACAAACTTATAATTGATAAAGGTTTTCCGTGTATCCCATGTCCCCAGAAAACTCCGAGCATCGACAGAGGAATCATAAGCAAAATAATTAAGGTTTGATTAAAACTTTTAAAATGCATAATCATAATAAAAATGATAATTATAAAAGCAATAAGAAAATATCCTGAAGCTTTGGAAATGGCTTCCCGGCCATATTTTTGCTGCCCCTGGTATTCCCATCGTAATCCGGTAAACCGTGCTTTTAACTCGGGCATTATTTCGTTGTCAATTTGTTCTAAAATTTCGGGTACCGGAGCATAAGGATCAACGGTTTCAGCTTCTACTCTTATTTCACGGTTTCCGTTGTAGCGATTAATAGCTACAGGACCTCGTTCCATATGGTAATCAGCTAATTCAGACAGTGGAAAATCACCAACAGCCGTTTTAATTTTCATGCTCTCCATTTGTCCGCGGGTAAGCCGGTTTGATTTTGGATAACGCACCCAAACCCGTAATTCATCTCTTCCTTCTTGCAGGCGTTGAGCTTGTCCTCCATAAAACCCCTGACGAACCTGCCGTGCAATAGTACCTTCATCAAGTCCTAAAAAGTAGGCTTTAGGTTTTAATTTTAGTCGTATTTCCTGTTTTCCCAAAGCCACATTCTCATTAATGTCTTTTAATTGAGGAAGCTCTGTTAACCTACTCATCAGATAGTCTTTGGCCTCTTCTAATTCTTTGATGTTTTTTGACATTAAACTAATTGAAACAGGTGACCCCCAACGATTTCTTCCGGCAACGGTAAATTTCCTGGCCTCAGGAACCTTTCCTAACTTTACTCTTACCTTGTTGGCTATTTGATGGCCACTTAAATTTGTTTCATTAAGGTCGATAGGGTATACTCTTATCTGTCCGGCATGTGCACCTACTTCCTGGCCGCTAAAAGAATTTCCTAATGACGTGATTAAACGTTCAATGACATCCTCTTCTAATCCTAATTCAGCAGTTATCTCATCATTTACTTCCCAGATTGCTTTTTCAAATCTTCGTAAATATTCTTTGGTCTGTTTTTCTCCATCTCCGGGGGTAAAAGCAATGTTTACCTCAAAACTGTCAAAGTCTACCATAGGGAAATAGGTGTTTTTGATATGACCTCCTGCCAGCAGTCCTGCTGTAATTAAAAACAGGGCAATAGGTATGGCAATTACTATATGACGCCATTTTAACAGCCAATGAAGAGCAAAATGATAGATATCATCACGCAACCATACAATAAATCGCTCCAGGTATTTTTTTATCCCTTTGGTTTTCTTTTTTTCAAGACTTTTACGGCTAAGGATACGGTTAGAGCTTAAGTGGGCAGGCAGTACAAGAAAAGCTTCGAATAGCGAGAATCCTAAACTCAGGACAACAACAACAGCCATCTGAATCATATTTTCCATGCGTGTACCTGCTAAAAATAGCAATGGGCTAAAGGCGATAATAGTCGTAACAATGGAGGTTAAAACAGCAGGGTAAACTTCTACAGTTCCATCTACAGCTGCTTGCATAGGTGTTTTGCCTTTTTCAAAGTGAAGATAAATATTCTCGGCAATTACAATTCCATCATCAACCAAAATACCAATTACTAAAATCATCCCGAAAAGGGACATCATATTAATGGTTACTCCTATCAAATTGGCGACAACAAACATTGCCAGGAAACTAAACGGTATACCAAAGGCAACCCACAGCGATAAGCGGACACTGAGAAATAAAGATAAAGCGATAATTACCAGGATAAATCCGATAATCCCGTTTTTTACCAAAAGATCTAAACGGCTTTGCAGGATGTCAAGAAAAGCAAAGGAAACTTCTAATTGTACTCCATGATCTTCCTGGTTAAATTCTTCGATGTAGTTGTTGGCATATTCTGTAATAGCCGACAAATCCTCTTCGGGCAACTTGTCGATACCAATAAACACAGTATTTTTACCATTTACCCAGGTTTGTCTTGGGGTATCGGCAAATTTTTTCTTAACTTCAGCAACATCTCTTATTCGGATAAAGCTTCCATCTTCTTTTCCCCGCAGAATAATATTTCCAATTTTATTAGGGTCTGTGCTTCTTGAGCGTAATCGAATCAATAATTCCTCTTCTTCTGATTTTATTTCTCCACCCGATACATCCCGGTTATTATTTTGGATGGCAAGCATTATTTCACTAATGGTTAGTTCATAGCGTAGTAATTGCTCTTCTTTTACTTCTACGGAGATTTCGGGTGACGGAAAACCGGAAATGTCAACCTGACTCATGACTCCCGAATTTAACAGGTCTTCCTGAATAAGTTGTGCGTACTCTTTCAGGGTCATTAGGTCGACATCTGTATTATCATCAGGCACCAGCGTCATATACAGAGCCCCAGAACGCGAACGGCGTTTAGCCACAATCGGACGTTCGGCTGCCGTTGGGAGGGATGATATCCCATCTACGGCATTTTTTACCTCCATTAATACTTCATCAATGGGATATTCGCCGGTTGTTTCTATCGTAACACGTGCACTATTTTCAACCGAGGTGGATGTTATTTCTTTTATTCCAATTAATCCCCTCACAGCCTCTTCGATACGGGAGGTAACACCTTCTTCCATTTCTACCGGCGATGCCCCGGGGTAAAAAACCGAAACAGAAATGATCCGGCTTTCCCGCTCAGGGAAAAAGGCCTTGTTCATGGATAGCAGGCTAATACCCCCGGCTAGCAATACAAAGGCAATAATCAGGTTAGCATATATGGGGTACTCTACAAATCGTTCAATTAATTTCTTCATACTTGTTTTTGATTGAAGATACTTTGTTATTATTTACTTACAGATTGGGCATCTGATGATTTATTCTGATTGTTTTTTTTATTGATCTCAACCAATGTTCCTTCCTGAACATTAACCAAAGGCTGAACAACCAACAATTCTCCCTCTTCAAGCCCGTTGAATATTAATGTTTTTTCGTTGAGTTTAATGATGTTAATCACTTCCTTCTCTAAGCGATTATTCTCCACAATAAAAACTTCGTTAGTATTAAAAACTACATTACGGGGAACTTCCATAGCATTTTTTATGGGGTGCCCCGGGAAATGAACCTCAAGGTATTCGCCTACAAGAAGAGGCTTTTGTTTGCTATTGTTAACCTGAATATACAAGTTTTGCGATTGGGTTTGCGGGTCAACAAACTGGCTTTTGCGGATTACTCTTCCTTTCCAATCCATCGATTTAGTATCGGAATGTATGGTTACTTTATCTCCTACTTTCACCCATTCAGCATCAAATCTTTCTAAAGGGACTTCTATTTCTAAAACATCAGTTCTTATGGCGTGAGCAATACGGCCTCCAGTATTCGTATAAGCTCCGGCTTCGAGGTAGATGTCGCTATAAGTTCCGTTAAAAGGGGCTCTAATTGTATGACGGCTAAGTTGTAATTCATCTTTTAAAATATTGTAATAGGTACTTAAAACATCCCGGCTGGAAAGGAAAATTTTAAGTTTTTCATTCTTGATTGCCGGAAATTCAGGCAAATTTTTATTAATGTCGATGGTATTAAAGAATGTTCTAAAAGTTGTTTCATAATCCGGAAAGTCAATGGTAATATCGGGCAATAAATTAGCCAGCTGAGTTAAAAACTGACTTTTTCTTGATTTTAGAGCTAATGCAGCCTCGTCGGGATATACCGTAAAAAGAATGTCTCCTTTTGAAAACTGTGCTCCTGTTTTCAGAGGAATGTCTGATACAATTAGTTTTCCCGGGGCTTCAGCAATAATATCCACATTAGCCAAAGAGTTTACCCGGCCGGGAGCAGTAACCGGAGAGACAATGGTTGAATAATCAACTTTTTCTGTTTTTACATATCGTTTGGAGACGACAGCCGGTCGACTAAAAGGTTCTTCTTTTTGAGCAATTAGAAACTTCATGATTCCAAAGGCTAACCCTACAATAAAAAGAAAGGCTGTTAAAATAACGATACGACGATTAATATTTTTCATTGAATTAATTATTATTTTGTTATGTTATATTTTGGTTAATGTTTTTCAAACAAAATTTAGGGTATAAAGTTTAAATTATAATCTATGCGAAATTAGTATTTTAAAAAATAAAATTACTTTTCTGGTTCATATTTATCAATTAAAACAGCTTAAGGCAGCCATTGCGGCAGCAACATTTAGCATCTCTTTCCGGCCAATATGGTCAAAAAGGACAATTGCCGAATGATGCCCGTCAGAATAATTAAGGAGGCTGTCCGAAAAGTATTTGTGGAATCCTGCTTGCAGCAGGTAAGTTCGTGATTCTTTTGTTTAATTTTGCGGCACAGCTATAAAGTACTGATACGCAGACAACAACAAAGAGGTTGCAAAGTTTCGCTAAGTAAACGAATAATCAATTTACCCTTTTTAAATACTTTTCGTACAGCTTCCTTAATGGCCCTTCTGCCTTTTCAGTGTCCACAATATCAGAAACATCTCCTTTAATCACACCATAAATATTATAAATTTGGATTATTATTTTAACACATATGAAACCCTTCCTGATAATTTTAATTTTGACACACCTGTCTGCCTAATTTATCCGCCGAAGGAGAACAAGCAGGCACGATAATGATTATTTTAGTGATACCTTATCATTAAACAACAGATAATAAATTCATGAAGGTTCACGTGCGGGTTGCGTTTGTGGCTTGTGGGAGTGAGCCAGCCTTGCAGAATTTTATGATAGAAACAAATTTAAACAAATGGATAGCAATAAGAGAATTTATTTTAACATCATCTTTTCCAAAGTTTTGAACTTTGGAAAAGATTAGCCCAATTAATGAGAGGAATGTTTTTTGTTTTTTTGGAAGTTTCTTTTTTTTTAATAAAAAAAGATAGGTTAAAACCAATCTCAAAAAGAAAATGTTAATATTTATGTATATTAGCAAAATTGTAAATTGAAAATTGCTAACATTTGTATGATAAACTTTAAAGCCATTACATTAATAGTTACAATCATAATAGCTCAGCAAACATTTGGGCAGGACCTGAAAGTTGGTGAAAAAGCGCCAGATATTGCTCAGCACTTAGTAACCGGAGAAAAGTTTCATTTATCGGAATTAAAAGGGAAAATGGTTTTAATCGATTTTTGGGCATCATGGTGTAAACCTTGTAGGTATGAAAACCCAAATATTGTTGAAGTTTACAAGAAATATAAAGATGAAAGTTTTAAAAATGGTGAAGGTTTTACTGTGTTGAGTGTTTCGTTGGATTTTAAAAAATCTGCCTGGGAAAAGGCGATAAAAACAGACGGCCTTGAATGGCCATATCATGTAAGCGATACTAAAGGATGGAGAAATGAAGCGGCGCAAACTTATCATGTAAAAAGTATTCCTGCAAGTTTTTTAATTGATGGCGAAGGAATTATTGTGGGAATAAATTTACGCGGAGATGATCTCGAATCAGCATTAAAAAAACAGCGGGAAAAAAAAGTTCTTTTTTTTTTCAAAAGACTAATCAATAAACAATAATCTTCTATATAAAAAAGCCGGTAATTCATACTACCGGCTTTATAATTAGCTCTTATCGATAATTAATAGCAGACAGACTGGGTCCTAACCTCTTCGAGTAAATTTTCCGCCATTGCCGACAACTTGATTTTTAAAGAACTCATACTTCCGGATTTTTTAGCGCTACACCCTTCTTCAAGTAAAGCCACACCAATATCATTCAGCGCATCATCACAAGTTGATGCACTTACTCCATCACAGTAATAGTCAACCCCATTAAAAGTGTAATATGAATTATTAACTCCATCACTACAAAATGTAGCAATTGCATTGACGTCGACCGGACAGGAGAAGTCTTCAGTAAGATCTTCACTATCACATGTCTCCGCATCCTCCTCTTTGTCGCAAGCAATAATCGCAACAGCAAAAACCATCATTATCCAAATCAAGAATCTTTTTGTTTTCATTGCTATTATTTTTAGTTATTACAAATCGTTTTTATATTCACCCGCAAATTAATGAATAAAAAATTTAATGTAAAGCATATGCCAGTTCTTTTTCAATGATCTCTTTAAATTCATTATATTCTCTGTATCCTTTATATATCTTGTTGTTAATCACAAAGGTAGGCGTTCCGGTACATTTCAATCGCCTAAAATCAACCATATTTCGTAATATATATTTCTCAGACTCTCCACTTAACATGCATTCTGCAACAAATTCATCTTTTTCAATTAACTCATTCGTTACAGCCATGAATTTATCGGTATAAACTACCTTAGGTTCTTTTAATAAAAGTTCGTTTAATTTTTCAAAATCCCCAAATTCATTAATGCATACAGCTAACATTAATGAATTAACTACGGGGGCATTTTTTTCAAGCGCAACAAGCTTTACAACTAGTTTTACTTTTCCACGGTTCATGTATTCATTTTTCAGGGAAGGAAAAACGTTTTCAAAAAATTTTCTGCAAAAAAAACAGTTATAACTCGAAAACATAAATATGGTTATATCCGTTGAATCTTTTCCATAAACAATGTCTAAATCGTTTTCAAAAACGATATTTTCGGGACTCCTTCCATTCTTATCAAAATCATTAAATAAGAACAAAAATGAAGCCATAGCAATTAGGATTGCTAAAACGATTAAAATCAAATAATACTTCTTTTTATTGATTCCTGCCATACCTTTCAATGATCTCCTGATTTCTTTTTGTTCTATCCAGATCTGTATTAAAGTTTACTAAAAACGGATTAAATAATAACTGCAACCATCCTTGTTGTTTATTTAAATCTTTTAAAAAATCTGTTTCTAACTTTTCATTATCAAAACCATTCTTTTTGTTTCCGTCCTTTTTCATAGAAACAAGCTTTAACCCACTTCTTTCAACGTTACTTCCATCTATTTTGTTTTGTTTTGCCTGTTCTTTCATAATTTTCTCAGACTTGCCGGTCAAAACATCCCCTAAATGAATTTTTAAATGATATTCATATTCATCTTTCAGGCTGTGCATAGCAAAGGCTGTAATATCCATAGATGAAGTAACAATATCAGTTTCCGGTATATATATCTTATCCTTATACATAAACAAGCTTGTTGTTAAGGTATTAAAGTCCAGTTTATCTAAACCTTTCAGACCGCCCAATATTTTATTTTTAGATAAATCTACCAACGGCTCGTAATCGTAAATTTTCCCATCTTCGAGCATGAAGTGGCCTTGTGCCCTTATTCTATCTGTCGGCCATGCCCCTTCCTCATAAAACACTCTTACATGCATTTCGCTTGTTAATATTCCACTAATTTTTTCGTAAGTCAGTGTAGTATCTCCAAAGTTATCATTTCGCATCAATAATTCTTTAACATCCAAACCTGTAATATAATTTTTAACATCAATTACGGGTTTATCCCACCTGCGAGCATCCAATTTAAATGAAGTATTTAATTCTCCCTGGCATGTTTTCATTTTAAACTGGTCAACTACATATAAACTGTCTGTAAGCCGGAATAGTAATGATAGGTCATCAATAATATTTTTCTCGTACTCAACTTTATCAATGGACAGTTTCCCACGAACAAGGAAATGTGGAATTCCAAGTTTTTTAAGTTTTGGCAATAATGGAGTTGTAGTACTGTCATTAAAGGGGGCCGTTTGTTCAGAAATACCCGTGTTTTTTTCCGGTAAAACCTCAGGGTTCGTTTCTGATACTATTGAATCAGAACTTATAAAAGCTCCCAGAAAACTATGATTAATTTCTCCAAGCGCAATATTGGTTTGTACCGTTATAAAGTCTTTTTCATTGCCCAGCATTAACACCTCATAAGCATTCCAGATTTCGGTTGAATCAATCATAAAATCCAAACCTGCAGCAATACCTCTCATATTATTAATATTAATTGCTTCAGGCGCCATGCTAACTATTCCATTAAATTTTTCAATCGAATATAAAGGATAATCATACAATTCTGCATAAACATCCGTTAAGGTCATCTGAAACTCACTTTTTTTAAACAAAATATCCATATATTGGGTACTTAGTGAATCCAGATTTAACGTTGCCTTTGATTTAACATTTAAAACAAGAATTCCTTTTAGCATTTTAAACATAGAGTCGGGAAGCATTCCTTTAGCCTCTCTTAGGTTTGTTCTTATTTTACTCTCAAAATCATAGCTTGGGTTGTTAAGATTGCTAACTTTTCCATAACCAGTAACTACAGAACCCTTTGTTTCTATTTGATACGATTTAATATTAAGCTGAATACCTGAAATATTATTTATGCTCCCATTAAAGCCCACATTAAATGAACTGTTTTTTAATTCTCCATTATAAGCCGGCACTTCAACATTAAGCTTTTCTATGGAAAACTGATTCGGTTTATAATTAAAGATTGTGGAAAAATCTTTAATGCTAAGCTCTGAGTCAACATCAATATTTAAATTATTAAAATAAACTTCAGCCTGTGAGTTTGCCATGAGGTCATCTATAAAGTCATCGCCAATTGAATCTGGCAATTCTCCTTTCGTTGAAAATTTTGCTTTGATATTTCCATCCATATTTTTGATTAAGGAATCAGGAATAAAACGTTTAAATTCACCAACATTAATGTCCATTATTGTATTTACGGCATACTTAGGATAATCTAAATCGAGCAATGAAAATGCAATATCAAATTTACTTTTTTCTGTTTCAAAATGGAGGGAGCTAAAATTTGCCTGTGTTGATTGGTTATTTCTTAATATACCATTGGTAGCTTTTCCCGTAAACGAAATATTCTTTAATTCGGGGTAATCAGCCGTTTTTAGGTTTCCATCTTTAAAGTTTATATTTAAGTCTACTTTTGGCCATTCAAATTCGGAATAAACTCCTTTTGCTGTAGCATCCAGGCTCACCGTGCCTTTTACATGCTCAATTCCATATTCTTTTAAAGTTTCTTTGGGAACATATTTTATTATCTCATCTAAGTCAAATTCTGTTTCCGAAATTCTAATATCTGTTTTCATTTCATCCCCTAAAACAATACTTCCTAATAGATTAAACCCGGCACCATCACTATCCACTTTAAAATCTTTGATGCTAACAGAGTCATCCCTGTAGTCGATATCCAAATCAATATCGGTATTATTCATTAAATACAAATTGGTTTTGTTAAAACTACATTTAGTCAAATTAACATGGCCAACAACCGAAGCAAGAATTTTGCTGCCTTGAATTTCTGCATTTACTTTTAGGTTAGGTATTTTAACTTTGGCTTTTGTTTTTAACAATTCATCATTATAATTAATAACAATATTCCAAGCCGATAAATCATTTAAAATTAAGCTTAATGGTTTGGAAGGCACGGAATCAATCGCAACTGTATCCTCTTCAGATTTAAGCAAAAAATCAATGTTAGTAGCTCCCATTGTATCAATTTGATAATGGATAATGGCGCCATCAATATCAATTTTTACAATCTCAAATTTGTTCTCCAATAAAGGTTTTGACTTAACCGAAACATATAATTTTTTACATTGAAGAATTGTATCTGGTGTGGTTTTGGAAGTATCACCTCCACTCATTTTTTGAGGAGAACCCAACGTAACTCCATATAATTCGATTGTGGCATACGGAAATTTCCTTAAGAGGTTGAATGAAACATCATCTATTGTAACTGGTGCTTTAATATTTTCACTTACCTTTTTTAAGGCAATATCGGTAATTTTATTTTCTGCAAGCTTTGATATTACAGCTAATGCTATAACTAATAAAATAAAAACAACAATCAGCCAAATAAATACTTTAAATATCTTTTTCATTATAACGAAGTATTAGAATTCTCCTTATTTCAAAATTAATAATAATTGAGAAGTGTAAGCTATGAAACGATAAAAATACTTCCAACGAAAACGATAGCTTGAGAAATATTATTCTTTGACCATAAAAATAATACAATTAAAAGAAAAAAGTCTTTTTGCTATTTATTATTATATTGGTAAAGAGATATCACCAAACTTGGAATAACAAGAGGTTTTTATTCTAATCCATATTTATCTATTAAATAGATTAAGGCAGCCATTGCCGCAGCTCCATTTTGCATCTCTTCCCGTTTAATATGGTCAAAAGTATCATTGGCCGAATGATGCCATTCAAAATAATGCGCAGGGTCAGTCAATAATCCGGCAAGGGGAGTTCCGTGCTGTTTTAAGGGGCCAATATCTACTCCACCTCCACCTTTTTCAAATACGGTTATATCATAAGGAGCAAATAATGTATTCCACGATTTTATTTTTTCGATTACTTTATCATTGGCATCAACCGAAAAGCCGAGAGGTTTTGTAACTCCCCGGTCACTTTCAATGGCAAAAATATGTTTTTCTCCTTTCCTTTTGGCTTCGCTGGCATAGGTTTTGCCTCCACCTTGTGAAATTTCTTCATCCATAAACATTACAGCACGGATTGAGTGTTTGGGTTGATATCCGATAGTTTTAAAAATTCTTAACACTTCAATGGATTGCATACAACCACCTCCATCATCATGAGCGCCAGGGCTGTTGTCCCACGAATCAAGATGACCTCCAACAACAATGTATTGATCGGGGTATTTTGATCCTGTAATCTCTCCAATGGAATTATAAGAGATGGTATCAGGAAAGTTTTTGCAGCTTGTTTTGAAATAAAATGTCAGGTCTGGATTTTGTTTTAGCATATTACTTAACCTGTCGGCATGTTTTGTTGCAATAGCCACAGACGGAACCGTTTTGTCAACAGGTGCTTTGCGGGTCGTTCCGGTATGAGGAAAAGTGTCGATTGATGAGGTTAACGATCGAATTACGGCTCCCACAGCACCATATTCTGCCGCCAGCAAAGGTCCTGCAAATCGCTGGCCGGCAGCTTCTCCATAGGCCTGAAACGGATGGTCTGAATTTGGATCCATTGGTTGATTGAAAAAAACAATTTTTCCTTTTATCTGTTCTTTTGTGAATAATTTTAGACCATCTAAACCATTCACCTCTACAACCCTTGCTTCAATGCCATTTTCACTTGTCGCAATTCCCCGGCCAAGCGCGCAAACATTAACAGGAATTTTTTCGTTCTTATGCTTTATTTCAGCAACTTCAATATTTCCCCTTTTCCAGTTCATAACCTGTATTTCCTGCAAAAAAACCTGATCCAGCTCCATTGATTCCATGATCTGTTTTGTCCACTTTGCTGCCTCTGTTCCTTGTGGATAACAGGCAAGACGTTTGGGGTAATTAGAGGTTAAATAATTCAAGTTTTGGTACGATTCATTGCTGGACAATGCCTCCTTAAAGATATCCTGAATAATATCCTGATCGGTGTGAACATTATTTTTAGAATTACAACCAGCGAAAAAAGTTAGTAAACTAATAAAGATTGTAATAAATGCTTTCATCTGATTTTTTGGAATTAGTTATCTAAATAAGCTATGACCTTTAAAAGAAAGAAAAGATTAATGGAGATGAGTAAAAATAAAAAAAGGTGCTTCTTTTATTCAGCACCTTTTATAGCTAATAAATAAATAGAGTGAGTTTTTGGTTAAAAATTAGCTTGTTTGCATCATGAAAAAATTCACAACTGAATTTCTTAACGGTACACGAAAGTAGTTTTTTTTCTTTAATGAAAATTTATATATCGACAAACGACAAATTTCTACCCCTAGAAATCAATTTTTATCGATATTTGATAAAAATTATGGTTATTTTCAATCTTTTTAAAAAATTATTTATAAATTGCTGCCTAAATTATTTGATCTTAGATACTTAACCATCTAATTGTAAGTTTTTTATGGGTTTAAGGTGTGTTGTGGTTGATGACGAACCATTAGCTATAACAATTATTGAAGGATTTTTAAAAAAAATTCCTTACGTAGAAGTTGTAGGGTGTTTTGATAATGCATTGCCTGTTTTTGAGTTTTTAAAAGAAAATGCTGTTGATCTTATTTTTCTGGATATTGAAATGCCTGGATTAACAGGGGTTGATTTTGTAAAAACACTTTCCAGCCCTCCCTCCATAATTTTTATTACAGCCAATAAAAACTATGCCATCGAAGGATTTGATTTAAATGTAGATGACTTTTTATTAAAGCCAATCAGTTTCGAGCGATTATTAAAATCGGTTAACCGGATTGTAGAAAAAAAATCTGAAGAGAAGAAAAGTTTTGGTGATAAAGACTTTCTCTATCTGAAAGAAAATAAAAAGATGGTGAAAGTTTATCTGAAAAATATATTATATCTCGAAAGTATTAAAGATTATGTGAAAGTAGTTACTGTTTGCAAAACAGTTGTTACAAAACAACCCTTAAGCTATTTTGAATCGATGCTTTCTGAGTCACAGTTTATAAGGATACATCGTTCCTTTATCGTAGCAATAAATAAGATTGATGCGTATAGTCTTTCAGGGATTGATATTGGGACGTCAGAACTTCCTATCGGAAGAAAATATAAAGAGGGGGTTATTAAAAAGTTAGACCAGATTAGTAAAGCTGATGGTATCTGATGAATAAGTTTTATAAAATCATTTTTTCTTTTTTTATTATAATTGGCACCCTACAGGTCAGTGCCCAGATAAGAGGATTGGTTTCTTCTGATTATTATACCTCAGAAGATTTTAATGTTCTACCACAAAATTGGTGTGTTACTCAGGATCAAAGAGGGCTGATGTATTTTGGGAATTCAAATTGTTTACTTGAGTATGATGGAGTAACGTGGAGAAAGATTTTTGTTACCAATCAATCAAATGTCAGAAGCCTTGATGTTGATCAACAGAATAATATTTTTGTTGGTGCATACAATGAGCTTGGTCTGTTAACACCCGACAAGAAAGGCAAGTTGCATTACAAAACATTAACTCATTCAATTGATTCTCAGTACGTTGATTTTGGTGACGTTTGGAACACCCATTGTATTGGTGAAGAGGTTTTTTTCCTTACAGAAAAGACTATTTTTCGATATAAAAATCAACAATTTAGTTATTGGGAAAAATCAGCCGAACGATTTTATCTGAGTTTTAAGGTAAATCAGCGGTTGTATATTCATGAAAATGGAAAAGGATTAATGGTATTTGAGAATGACTCTCTTATACTTGTGAAAAAGGGTGATTTTTTTGCGGATAAACGGATTCATTCAATCATTTCCCTGGGCGAAAAACTGTTGGTTGGAACCAGGGCTAAGGGGTTGTATTTATATCAGCAAACCCATTCTAGAGTTGATGTAATCCCTGTTTCTCAGGTATCTGAATCAGGCGAATCTTTGCATAACTATTTTGTTAAAAACAATCTTTATCATGGAATAAAAATTAATGAGCAGCTAATCGCTCTGGCTTCATTAAACGGAAAGGTTTTAATTGTTGATACAAATTTTAATGTTGTTGATGTTATTGATAAGCAATCAACAGGAGTTATAAGTCCTGCATATTATTTATATTTTGACAACAATCAATCATTATGGCTGGCATTAGATAATGGAATCAACAGGATTGATATATTTTCTCCTTTCCGATACTGGACAGAAGACTTAGGCGTAAATGGGAATATTCGCGATGTGGCAAGTTTGGATGAATATACCTATATTGCTACAGGTTCCGGCGTTTTTTATACAAAAGATAAAAAAGCAAAGCAAAGTTATTCCGTGAATCAGTTTTCTCCTGTAAAGGGTAAGTTTGAACAATCATGGGGATTCTTATACTTTTTTATCCCCGACAAACACCTAATTAAAGGGGATGGAAATATTATCCAGAAATTAGAAACGCTGGAGTCTCCCTCTTCTGATGAAGCATTATTACTTATCGCGACAAGCGGAGGGCTTTTTCAGATTGAGAAAAATTACTCAAAACAGATTTCTGATTACCATAAAATTCTAAAAATTTATCAGTATAGCCGGGATCCATCCAAACTTGTTTTAGGATTAGCAGATGGTGTTGCCGTTTTAGATTATGCAAATGGACAATGGATAAACCTGGGGCGTATTTTTGATATCAACGAACAAATAAGACTTGTTGAGGAAGATTCGCTGGGGAGCTTGTGGTTAAGTGCCCGTCATAAAGGACTTTATGAGATAAGAAATCCTTTCCCTAAAGACAATAGATCTTTTGAGGTGATTTTTCATGGAGAGGGGAAGGGGTTGCCTTCTATGAATTTTGTTGGAATTGCCCGCTATAATAAGTTATTGCTTTTTAATACTGAAAATAACTATTATAGATATGATTGCCAAAAAGATACTTTTGTTTTGGCAGATGGAGTTATTCAATCCGAAAATAGTACTTCAGAAGATACAACCCAGACTGAAAGTAGTTACGATACTCTATCTGTTTATAAGGTTTTGGATAAAATGATTACCCCTATGTATGTAACCACTTTTACCGATTCGTCTATCTGGTTTGGAACCACCGAAGGGGTATTTCGCTACCGGGATAATAATATTAAAAACTATTATGATGTTTTTCCTGCTATCATTCGGAAGGTTAGCACAAAAGATACGGTATTCTATTATGGCACAAATTTCTCCGGTATTGAAAATGCAAAAGACACCTCTGTACAGGAAAGGAGTATAAGCCCATCAACTGATATTGACGTGGGTACCGTTATAAGTTATGAGGATAATTCATTGATTTTTGAATATGCATTTCCTTTTTATGATGATGAATCAGAAAATCAGTATAGTTTCTATTTGGAAGGATTTGATAAAACATGGTCTGATTGGACCACAGAAACAAAAAGAGAGTATAATAATCTTCGTGAGGGGAATTATGTTTTCTATGTAAAAGCAAAAAGTATCTATAATATCGAGTCCGAACCCGCAATTTTTAAATTTAAAGTTTTACCTCCCTGGTACCGTTCTTTTGCAGCTATTTTAGGGTATATTATTTTTGGAATACTTTTCATTATTGGTATTGTTCGTCTTTATACTTACCGGTTAATTCGGGAAAAAGATAAGCTGGAAGAGATTGTTGTTCAGCGTACGCAGGAAATATTAATGCAGAAGGAAGAAATTCTTGTTCAGGCTGAACATTTAAAAGATGCTAATGAGCGAGTTCGTGCTAAAAATGATGAGCTTGAAAAACAAAAATGGGAAATAACCAATCAGGCGATACAGCTCAGGAAAGCCAACCTGGAACTTTTAAAATTATCGAAAGTAGCCAGCGAAACAGATAATGCCATTGCTGTATTTACTAAAAACGGGGATATTGAATGGATAAACGATGCTTTTTCCAAAATGTATGGCTATACCCTGGAGCAGTACAAAAAAGAAAAATGTGGCAACATAAAACAAAGCAGTGACAGTCCAACAATTAATCACGCGATTAAAACCTGTCTGAAAGAAAAGAAATCAGTAGTATATGAATTCAAAACCAAATCAAGAGCAGGGAAAGAGTTGTGGGCTCAAACAACCCTTACTCCGGTTGTGGATAAAAATGGGGAAACCATAAACCTTATTGCCATTGATTCGGATATCACTAAATTAAAACTGGCCGAAAAGGAAATTCTTCAACAAAAGAAAGAAATCGAAGAGCAACGGGATAAGCTGGCCGTTAGCAATGCCACAAAAAATAAATTCTTCAGAATTATTGCGCACGATTTACGAAACCCCATTAGTACTTTGGTTAGCTCAACAAATGTGGTTTTCAACGATTTCGACATGTTCAACAGGGAACAAACAAAAAACATTATGGCCCAACTAAACCGTTTGTCCCAAACGACCTTTAATTTGCTCGAAAATTTGCTCGACTGGTCTTCAACACAGACCGGTGAGGTTGAATTTAATCCCAAACCCGTTGATATTCATTTTGTGGTAAATGAAAATATCGAATTGATTAGACGTAAAGTCGAGCATAAAAAGATTGAATTAAATACAGCATTGCCTGATAATCTGAAGGCTTATGCCGATGAAAATATGCTTAAAACGGTTATCAGGAATCTTCTGTCCAATGCTGTAAAATTTACTCCTGAAAAAGGAACCATAGAAATATTGGCTAAAACAAAGAATGACAGGATAAGCATTACGGTTAAAGATACAGGTATCGGTATAGATCCCAACGACTTACCTAAGCTTTTCAGGATAGAGCAACACCATACCACTCCGGGATTGTCCGATGAAAAAGGGTCGGGACTGGGATTGATACTCTGTAAAGAGTTTGTGGATAAAAATGGCGGAACGATTACGATTGAAAGTAAGCCCAGTAAAGGAACAACAATTACTTTTACACTTAAGAAATACGAAGAATAGATTATTTAAAAACTACCCAGCCTCGTACTTTTGAAATTTCATTAATAGCCGAGGTTATTTGCATAAATTCTTTTTGCAGGTTATTTAATATTTCATGATTCTGCTTATTCTTCTGAGCTTCTTTTAACTTTTCAGAAACTGTGCTTTGAGCAACTTCCAGAATTTTCCGTTTATAAGCAATAATCGTTTCAGGAACAAGGCGCTTCAGTTTCATTTCTTCGGTTTCGATAAAAACACCCCCCTTTTTAAAAATTTTACTCAAAATATAAGAAGTACTTAATAAGTCGGCTGCTAGTTTGCTTATTTGAGGGTCGGAATGATAAATAAAGTTTTTGTTTTCAAGTTGCTCACCCCGATTTAAAGCCTCAAGGTACTCCTGAAATATTTGTTTGTAAATCAGGTTTTTAAACTCAAGATCATCGTTTAGTATCTCATTAATAACGTATTCTGCAACAGAAACATGCCGCGGTTCGTCATATTTATTTTCCTGATAGCTGTATAATGTATGGTTTCCATAGTGCAATAACAAACGGATAATTTCTTTTTCCTGTGCTTCGGAATAGATATCACTTACAAAAGCAGGGACAGAAGGAGATGCGGTTTTATAATGATCTTCCGGTGATACAACCTGCCGCTTGTATTCTTTTTCAACATTCCGTTTACGGATTTTACCAATTTCGCTGTAAAGCACTTTTTCGTCGATATCTAAAATCCTGCTGCATTCTTTGATATATACGGTACGGGTAATAGTCTCGGGAATTACAGCAATCGAACGAACTACATCCGTAATTAAGTGAGCCTTTTTTACCGGGTCGTTTTTTGCGTCTTTGGATAAAAGCTTCGTTTTAAACGTGATGAAGTCTTCTTCATTGTTACTGATAAAATCTAAAAATTCCGACGAGCTTTTTGCTTTGGCAAAAGAATCAGGGTCTTCGCCATCAGGCAACAGCAAAACTTTTACATTTAAACCCTGTTCCAGAATTAAATCAATTCCCCTAAGCGAAGCTTTAATACCTGCTTCGTCGCCATCGTAAATGATGGTAACATTTGGAGTAAATCTTTTGATTAACCGAATCTGTTCGACCGTAAGCGAAGTTCCGGATGAGGCAACCACATTTTCAATCCCTGCCTGATGCATGGAAATAACATCGGTATATCCTTCTACTAAAAAGCAATGATCTTTTTGTGTAATGGCTTTTTTCGCCTGATACATTCCGTATAAAATACGGCTTTTGTGATATATATCCGATTCTGGAGAGTTGAGGTATTTGGCCGCTTTGGCATCTTTCTTTAAAATACGTCCGCCAAAACCTACCACATTGCCCGAAAGACTGTGGATAGGAAACATAACACGTCCACGAAACCTGTCGTATTTATCCTGTTCTTTGACAATAGTTAAACCGGACTTTTCCAGAAAATCTAATTTGTATCCTTTCTCAAGGGCAGCTTTGGTGAAAGCATCTTTATTATCTAAACTATAACCCAGTTCAAAGGTTTTAATGATATCTTCCCTAAACCCACGCTCTTTAAAATAACTTAATCCTATAGCTCGCCCATCGGTATGTTTATGTAGTTTTTCCTGATAATAACTGTTGGCAAATTTTATGACCACCAACAGACTGTCACGTTCGTTTTGTTGTTGAATTTCTTCGGCTGTGAGTTCCTTTTCAACAATCTCAATATGATATTTTTTGGCCAGGTATTTTAAAGCTTCAGGATAGCCTAAATGCTCGTGTTCCATAATAAAATTTACGGCATTGCCTCCTTTTCCACAACCAAAACATTTATAAATTCCTTTCGAAGGGGATACAGTAAACGATGGGGTTTTTTCATTATGAAACGGGCATAACCCTAAATAGTTTACTCCTCTTTTTTTTAGGTTCACAAAATCCTGAACCACATCTACAATCTCTGCAGTGTCAATTATTTTTTGTATGGTATTATAGTCAATCATTCTTTACTTTGTGGATAATCAGTCGTTTACGAACTTATGAAGTTTCTGCTAAAATACTAAAAATTCAGCCAACATTTTAGTTTGTGTTGGTTTTATATAGATTTTTTATTGTTGTCAGATTTTCATTATTTTTAGATGTCGAATTAAAAACACCTGGCGATAATGAAGAAACTTGTTGTTTTATCCGGTTCAGGAATTAGTGCGGAAAGTGGCATTAAAACTTTTCGTGATATGGGAGGTTTATGGGAAGAGTATGATGTAATGGAAGTTGCCAGTCCGCAGGCCTGGCAAAAAGACCCTGAGCTGGTATTGCGTTTTTATAACGAAAGGCGTAAAAAATTGTTAGAATCTTCCCCAAATAAAGGGCATCTTGGATTGGTTGAGTTGGAAAAATATTTCGATGTAACCATTATTACCCAAAATGTTGATGACTTGCACGAAAGAGCGGGGAGTAAAAATGTGATTCATCTGCATGGTGAAATTCGTAAGGCCAGAAGTACGGTTGACGAAAACCTTATTTACAATATCGAAGGCTGGGAATTAAAATTAGGCGATAAATGCGAAAAGGGATATCAACTCCGGCCTCATGTTGTATGGTTTGGCGAGCCCGTAAATGCTATTCTCGATGCTGCTTCTTTTTGCGAAGAAGCGGATATTTTTGTAGTCGTAGGGACTTCGCTAAATGTTTACCCTGCTGCCGGATTAATAGAATATGTTGCGGGTAATGTTCCGGTTTTTCTGATCGATCCAAATGAAGTAAATACTTCCTGGTATTCACAAATTACCTATATTCCGGAAAAAGCAACGAAAGGTGTTTATAAGCTGACAGAAATTCTAAAAGAAAAATATGTTAATGGTTAACAAGAATCTTTTGTGTGTCGAGCAGCTTGCTGTCAATCTGTAATGAGCAGAAATACAGACCGTTTTTAAGTTCTGAGACAGGAATTTTCAATTGTTTCTGATCTTCTTTTAATTCCTTTGAATAAACGATAGCCCCTATGGAATTATATATAACCAGTTTCGCTTCATTAACATAAACAATTTCATAATCAACATATAGATAATCGGAAACAGGATTGGGGTATAGTTTTAGTTTCTGTAAATCGGACGGATTAAGCTGAGTCGTATCTTGTTGTAATTCTTTAGTATAGGAGTTACCTGAGTTTTCTTCCTCCTGAGCAAAAGAAAAATGAATAATAAAAAAAGATAGTATAAAAAGTAGATATTTTTTCATAAGCAGTTATAGTTTCTTTTGTATCTTACAAAATAACAAATATTATACCTAATAATACGGAAACGAATTGTTAAAGTTTATTAATTAAAATTAAAAAAACAATATCTTTATCAAAATCGTAATTTAAAAACAAAGTTATGAAGTCATTCATTCTTTTGATAAGTATTTTTTCGCTAACCTTATCATCACTATCTGCACAAACTTTTGGCGGGGGATTTCTTGGGGGTGCTTCTCTTTCTCAACTTGACGGGGATACTCATAACGGGTATCATAAAGTTGGACTTACAGCAGGAGCATACACATTTACCCAACTCAATAAATATGTGAAAGTTCAACTGGAAGTACGATATACCGAGAAAGGAAGTAAAACAGGCAGTGAAGATCCATTGGATTATTTTCAATTCAAACTGAATTATATTGAAGTTCCTTTGTTACTTAAATATTCATTTTTACAAAAGTTTCAGGCAGATGTTGGTTTAACAGCAGGCTACTTAGTTAAGGGAACCAAAGATGATGGGTATGGAGAACTTGAGGCAGACCCGCCTTTTGAACCTTACGAATTTTCTTTTTTAGTTGGTGTGCAATACCAAATACTTGAAAAGTTACATTTTAATATTCGTTTTAACTACTCTGTTCTTCCCGTCGGTGAACATCCGGGAGGACAAACTTTTCTATTTAACCGGGGGCAATACAACAATGTGCTTACCTTTGCTGTTTACTATCAATTGGCAAATTTTGAAAGATAATGAACAAACAAAAACTAATTATTGCTGTAACCGGAGCCAGTGGTTCCATATATGCAAAAACACTGTTGGATAAACTGCTTGCTTTAAATGAACAGATTGAAGCGGTTGGATTGATATTTTCTAAAAATGCAGAGGAGATCTGGCAATACGAATTAGAAGATAAATCCTATCAGGATTATCCTTTTAAGAAATATTCCATTACTGATTTTTATGCTCCCTTTGCCAGTGGTTCGTCACGATATGATACAATGATTGTTTGCCCCTGTTCCATGGGGATATTAGGGAGAATAGCACACGGAACGTCTGATGATTTAATTACCCGTGCGGCAGATGTAATGTTAAAAGAAAAAAGAAAATTAATTTTAGTTCCCAGAGAAACACCCTACAACCTTATTCATATTAAGAATATGGAGTTGGTAACTCTGGCCGGGGGTATCATTTGTCCTGCTACCCCTTCGTTTTATTCCAAACCAGAATCGATACATGAAGTTGCAGGTACAGTAATCGACCGGGTGATTGATCTTGCCGGATTAAAAGTAAATACCACAAGATGGGGGAGCGAAGACAATTTTTAATGAGCAGCTAACAGAAAAGATTATCATTCAGTCAACCTGATTAATTTATCATAGCTTTGCAAAGCAAATGAAAATTCTTAATAATTTAATATGAACCAACCAGATCAACGAATAATACAATTTATTAAAAAGCATCATGTTCTAACCCTGGCAACATCTTATGTGAATATACCTTATTGTGCCAATTGTTTCTATGTATATTCTGAAGAAGATAACATGTTAATTTTTACATCAGATTTTGAAACCAAACATATCAGGGATATTTTGAGTCAAAATATAGTGGCTGGTTCAATCGTATTAGAAACCAATGTTATTGGCAAGATACAGGGTGTTCAGTTACAGGGGAAAATAACGGAAGCTACAGGCGAAATGCTAAAAAAAGCCAGGTCAAAATATTTAAAAAGATTTCCTGTAGCCATGTTAATGAAAACAAATCTTTGGACCGTTGAGTTAACTTTTCTTAAATTTACCGATAATCGGTTGGGTTTCGGAAAAAAGTTAATTTGGGGCAAAGAACAACCGGCAAAAGAATAACCTTATGATATTTATTACAGGCAGTACAGGATTAATAGGAGCACACCTTTTGTATCGATTGGTGCAAAAGGGAGAAAAAGTGAAAGCATTAATACGTAATCCTGATAAGATCGAACAGGTAAAGCATATTTTTTCTTATTATACTGAAAATCCAGATCTGTTCATAGAAAAAATTGAATGGGTAACGGGAGATATTCTTGATCCGGCAAGTTATTATAATGCATTAACTGATGTAAGGGAAGTATATCATTGTGCCGCTATGGTTTCGTTTGACAAGAAGGATGAACCCGAACTATTAAAAACAAATATCGAAGGTACGGCCAATATGGTAAATGCAAGCCTGGAACATCGGGTAAAGAAATTCTGTTTTGTCAGTTCTGTGGCAGCCCTGGGAGAATCAGAGAATGGAAAGGCCGTAACGGAAGATGATTATTGGGTCCCTTCTAAAATCCGTTCGCCTTACGCTATAAGCAAGTTCAAATCAGAGATGGAAGTGTGGCGAGGTATTCAGGAAGGGCTTACGGCTGTCATTGTTAATCCATCGGTTATTTTAGGTCCCGGATTCTGGAACTCGGGGAGTGGAACAATATTTACCAAAGCAGCTAAAGGAATGCTGTTTTATACCAAAGGGTCAACAGGCTTTGTGGATGTGCGCGATGTGGTTCATGTTATGATAAAGCTGATGGAAGATGAAATTAAGAATCAACGGTTTATTATAAATGCTGAAAATATTGTTTATAAGGATTTATTTGATAGAATTAGTGAAGCGGTTTCGGTTAGGAAACCAAAAGTTGAAGCTACCCGGACGATGCTAAATATCGCCGGTGGAATAGATGGATTGTTGAGTGCTTTTGGAATAAAAAAGAGAGAGCTTACCAAAGATGTAGTCCGTTCGAGCCTTTCTAAATCCACTTACTCAAACCGAAAGGTAAAAGAATTATTAACGTTGGATTTTATTCCTGTGGAAAAAACTATTCGCGAAATGGCTGAACTTTATAGAAGAGATTTAACGGAACGTTAAAATAATGCAGGGGATTTAATCCTGTTTTTACATGTAAATTGAATGATTATGGGAAAAGAAAACAAAAAAAAGAAAACAAAAAAGCAGAGCAAGCGCTTTAATAAAAAAATATTAACCAATGGGATTATCGGTTATTTTTATGATCATCCTAAAAAGGTTTTAAACTACAAGCAAATAGCCAAACATTTTAACATTAAGGACGAAGGAATAAAAAATCTGATTAATGCTATTTTGATTGAGTTAAGAGATGAAGGTACGGTTGTGGAGATATCCAGGGGGAAGTATAAATATGTACCACATACCGGAAATGTTACAGGAAAAGTTGAACTTACCCAAAAAGGAGCCGGGTTTATTATTTCCGAAGAAAGTGATGAGGATATTTTTGTTACTCAATCCAGCTTAAATCATGCCTTAAACGGAGATATTGTAAAAGTTCACCTTTTTGCCAAACAGCGTGGGAGAAAACCCGAAGGAGAAGTTGTTGAAATTATCAAACGTGCCAATGAACAAATTGTGGGTGTAATTGAAATTTCAAAGAATTTTGCCTTTTTGGTATCGCCCTCGCGCCAGATGCCCTACGATATTTTTGTACCTATCAATAAAATTAAGGATGCACAAGATGGTGATAAGGTTGTGGTTCGGATTACTGACTGGCCGGCAAAACACAAAAACCCCTTTGGCGAAGTAGTCAGCGTGTTAGGCCAGCCGGGAGTGAATGAAACGGAAATGCACGCAATCCTGGCCGAGTTTGGGTTACCTTATGATTTTGACCCCGCGATTGAACATGAAGCCGCGAAAGTACCGGAAAAAATAACCAAAGCTGATTATGCATCAAGACGCGATTTCAGAGACATTCCTACTTTTACTATTGACCCCGAAGATGCCAAAGATTTCGATGATGCCTTGTCGTTGCAGAAACTGGAAAACGGGCATTGGCAGGTTGGTGTACATATCGCTGATGTTACCCATTATGTAACGCCGGGAACAGACCTCGATAATGAAGCATATACCCGCGGAACTTCCGTATATCTGGTTGACAGAGTAGTACCCATGTTGCCTGAGAAACTGTCCAATAAAGTTTGTAGTCTTCGTCCTGACGAAGAAAAGCTTTGTTACAGTATTGTTTTTGAACTGGACGAAAATGCAGATATTCACGATCAATGGATTGGGAAAACCATTATCAATTCGGATAAACGATTTGCATACGAAAAGGCCCAGCAAATTATTGAAGGGAGTGATGGTGAATTGAAAAATGAAATATTCGTTTTAAATGATCTTGCCCGGAAGTTAAGAGCCCGAAGATTTAAAAACGGAGCGATTTCTTTCGAACGGGTTGAGGTGAAATTTGAACTGGATGACGACGGCAAGCCATTGGGTGTATTCTTTAAAGAGCAAAAAGAGGCCAACCAGCTGATCGAAGAATTTATGCTGCTGGCTAATAAAAAAGTGGCCGAATTTATTGGGAAAGTAAAACCCGGACAGAAAGCTAAAACCTTTGTGTACCGTATCCACGATCGTCCCGATCCGGAAAAGCTTGAAAAATTTTCCAACTTTATCACAAGATTTGGCTATTCAATCAATACTGCCAGCCATAAACAAATTACTTCGTCGATTAATCATTTACTGGATGAAGTACAAGGGAAGAAAGAACAGAATCTTATTGAAAGCCTGGCCGTCCGATCCATGGCTAAGGCGGTTTATTCAACCAAAAATATTGGCCATTACGGATTATCCTTTCAGCACTATACTCACTTTACTTCACCCATACGCCGTTACCCGGATATGATGGTACACCGCATGCTAACCGATTACTTAAATGGAGGTAAAAGCAAAAATAAAAACAAGTATGAGGGAATGTGTAAATATGCTTCCGGGATGGAACAGCGTGCCACCGAAGCCGAACGTTCTTCCATAAAATATAAACAGGTTGAGTTTTTAAAAGATAAAATTGGCGAAGATTTCGAAGGGATTATTTCAGGAGTTACCGAATGGGGCTTTTATGTTGAATTAAACGATAGTAAATGTGAGGGACTGGTCCATATTCGTGAACTGGATGACGACTATTATTTTTTCGATGAAGATAATTATTCTATTATTGGAAAACGAAATAAAAAAGTGTACCAATTGGGAGATGCGGTAACGATTAAAATCATGCGGGCCGACTTAGAGAAAAAACAGCTCGATTTTACCCTGGCATAAGGTAATAAAACCGAAGATAATTTTTTAAATGGTTTTAACTTCTTATTAAGCTGAGGTTAAAACCATTTTTATTTGATGATAGTAAATCAGAATATTCGAAAAAAATAGTCGAATTATTTGACTTTTGTAAGATCTTGTTATAATTTTGGACTAATTTTTTAAAATATTCGAAAAAAAATGATAAAAGAACATATTAAAGAAAAAAGAAGAGGAACAAAACATAAAATTGTGGGTATTGCGTCGCATGTCTTTAGTAAATACGGGTTTAAGAAAGCGACGATGGAAGATATTGCAAAAGCATCGGGAATGGGGAAAAGCTCGATTTATTACTATTTTAAAAGTAAAGAAGAGATTTTTGAAGCCGTTGTTAAAAAAGAAGCACATCAGATCTATCTTGAATTGGATAAAAGAGTTATTAATACAAACGACAATCCGAAAGAGAAACTACGAAACTATGTTTTGATACGTATGCGCAATTTGCAAAAAATGGTAAACTTTTATGAAGCATTAAAAAATGATTACCTGGCGAATTTTGCCTTTACCGAAAGGGTGAGAGAGAAGTATGATATTGAAGAACAACAGATTATTGAGCATATATTACAGGAAGGTTTGGAAAAAGGTTTGTTTAGGTTAAAAGAAACAAAACTCACAGCCATAACACTTGTTACTGCTTTAAAAGGCCTTGAGTCGGCTTTATTGTTACAAAATGAAATTGATATTAAAGATCTGGAATTACATCTTGATTATATGTTGGAAATACTGTTTTATGGAATTGTTAAATAAAAATTTCGTGAAAGATGAAAGTTAAATTAACTATACTCTTTTTATTCATTTTAGGTGCTGTGGTAGCCCAGGAGCCGGGATTAAGTTTAAATGACTGTCGTGAACGTGCCCTTGAGCATAACCGGGAAATAAAAATGGCTAACCAACACCAACTGACCTTAGGATCGTTAAGAAAATATGCAAGGACACAATATTTTCCAAATTTCAGCATAAATGGGGGTTATATGCGAATGAACAAGGAGTTTAGTCTGCTCACTGAGGATGTTTTTTTGCCGGTTGTTCCAGGAGAATCTATCGCAGGCGGGAGTTTAAACCAGCTAATTTTTATAACCAACCCTCAGCTGAAAGAGGAAACCTTTATTTTAAATCCTGATGGAAGTATTGCTGAAGATGCTGAAGGAAATCCTTTGTTTAAGAACTATGCATATTTACCTGCCGAAGAGGCTACAATTGGGTTAGAAAATGTTTTTATAGCCAATATAGGCATGACACAACCGGTATATATGGGTGGAAAAATACGCCAACTCAATAAAATGGCTGAATATGGAACGGATCTTTTTACCGCAAAAAAAGAACTAACCCGATCGGAAGTTATTCTTTCTATCGACGAAAAATACTGGAAAGTAATTTCATTGCTGGAAAAAGTGGAGCTTACCACTAAATATAAGAATATGCTTGAACATTTAATTGATGATTTAACGAATCTTTATGAAGAAGGTATCATTACGCGGAACGAGATATTAAAAGCCAAAGTAAAATACAACGAGGTAGATTTACAATTACTGAAAGCCGATAACGGGCTAAAGCTTGCTCGTATGGCATTAAATCAAATCATTGGGTTTCCTTTGGATACGGTTGTGACTCTTTCGGATAGCATGGAGGTTAATTCTCTGCTTAAAGAAAAGAGTGATTATGCAGACATGGCTTTAAATAACAGACCGGAGATTGATATGGTTAACAGTACGCTGAATATGGCCGAGTCGGGTGAAAAAATAATGAAATCCCGCTATTTACCTAATGTAGGACTTACAGCCAACTATATGTTTACAAACCCTAATCCTTATAATGGATTTGAAAAGGAATTTGGGGGCGATTGGAATATCGGCGTTTTTGTTAACATTCCTTTGTATCATTTTGGGGATAAGAAACATACCCTTGAGGCTATGCGTCATGAGATAAAAGCGGCAGAAGAAAAATATAAGGAGACCAAAGAATTGATAGCTCTTGAGGTTCAACAAACATTGTTTAAGTATTCCGAATCGGTTAAAAAGGTAGAACTTACTCAATCCTCGTTAAAACAAGCGGAAGAAAACCTAAAACTAACACAAAACAGCTTTGAAGAAGGAATGGTTCGCTCTACCGAATTACTGGAAGCTCAAACCATGTGGCAGGAAGCTTATGCCGAGTTTATTGAGGCAAAAACGGAACATAAAGTTTGTGAAGCAGAATTACGAAAAGTTACCGGACAGTTAAACGATTAAAATCCTAAAAAGAGATGAAAAATACTATCCAAATAGTTGTAGTTATCCTGATATTATTTGCAGGATGTAAAAACGGGGAAGAAGAAAAGCAGAATGGAGATAATATTATTCCGATAACGATAACCCAAACAGAGCAAAAAAGCTATATTCCCGGATTAAGTTATTCAGGAACAGCCAAGGCGAATAAGGAGGCTAACCTTGGGACTTCTATCCCCGGAAGGGTTGAGGAAATTTATTTTAACGAAGGGGATAAGGTGAAAAAGGATGAACTAATCGTAGAGTTATCCTCTGAGTTATATTTGCAGGCATTGGTGGAAAGTCAAACCATTGAAAAGGATTTTGAGCGTATTGCCCGGTTAAAAGAGAAAGGAAGTGTCACCCAGCAGGATTTTGATCATATAAAAGCCAAATACGAAGCCTCGAAGGCTAAAACACAGCTGATGAAAAAAAATACAGAGATTCGGGCTCCTTTCTCCGGAACCATTGTCGACTATCTGGTAAATGAAGGTGAAAACTTTTTATTTTCGCCCAGTTTAAAAGCAGGATACTCCATGACTTCAGGCGTGGTAAAGCTTATGCAACTTAATATCATCAGGGTAGAGATTGATGTGAACGAAAAAGACCTTGCCAAAATCCGGCAAGGACAAAGCGCGGAATTAATTTTTGATGCATATCCTCAAAATGTTTATTCGGGGAAAGTCACTCAGATTGCTTCTGTATTATCTACCTTATCACGAACAGCAACAGTAGAAATTAGTATACCCAACGATGACTTTCTGATAAAACCGGGAATGTATGCCAAGGTAAACCTTGTCTTGCCTGAACGGGAAGCTGTTTTTGTTCCTCTGGAAGCAATATACAGACAATCGGGAACAGGAAATGATTATGTTTTTCGTATTGATGATAATACCGCACACCGGATTCCGGTTCAACGCATGGACCACTTAGAAGATAAGGTTGCTGTTTCGGGTATTGATGCGAATGTAACCATTGCTGTAGCCGGAAAGAATAAGCTTAATGAAGGGACCCGGGTAGAAATAAAAAAATAGTGCGTTTAATTCAAAGAACTCGTAAAAAATGAAATTACCAAAAATATCTGTTCAACGACCTGTAACCACTTTAATGGCTTTTTTGGCTATTTTGCTTTTCGGTATGGTTTCCCTGCAACGACTGCCTCTGGATATTATGCCCGAAATGGAAATTCCTACGTTAACCGTGATGACAGTATATCCTGGAGCTTCGGCTGACGAGGTCGAACAGCAGGTAACCAGACCCCTGGAAGAGATTTTAGCCGGATCGGAAAATCTGAGAGAATTAACTTCTACCTCGAAGGAGAATGTCTCTATTATTGCACTACAGTTTGATTGGGGTTCCGACATTACTGAGGCCGCTAATAATGCACGCGATCTTATCGAGCTAAAAAAAATGGACTTACCCAATGAAGCTAACAATCCGGTGATTTATAAAGTTAATTCATCCCTTTTCCCTATTTTAGTATATGGAGTTACGGCCCGGGAAAATTATTATGGTATCAATCAAATTATTGAAGATAAAATTGCCAGTCCGCTGAAAAAAGTTAACGGGGTAGGCTCGGTTATATATGTGGGTCAGCCTCAACGAGAAATAAAAATTCATATTGATCCATACAAAATATCTGCTTATGGAATGTCTATTCGTCAGATAGCTACGATTCTAAAAGCCGAAAACTTAAATATCCCGGGAGGTAATATTGAGGTTGGCGTTAGTGACTTTGCGGTTAAGGTGCCCGGTAAGTTTGAAAGCCTTGAGCAAATAGAAAATATTGCCCTGCTAAATTTTAATAACAGGATTATTCGTCTAAAAGATGTAGCAACTTTAAAAGATGGATATAAAGATAAAGATGAGATTGCCCGTTCTAAAAACGGATTGGGAGTAGCGCTTATGATCCAAAAACAATCGGGCGTAAATACACTGGAGGTAGCTAACGGAATAAGGGCTAAAATTAAAGAAATAAAGGAAAGCCTTCCGCCGGACATGGAGGTTTTCGAGATTATTAATACTGATGAGTTAATTGTTCAATCGTTAAAGAATCTTACACAAACCCTCTGGTGGGCACTGCTCTTTGTGGTAGTTATTGTTTTTGTTTTTCTTCGTGAATGGCGATCCAGTTTTATTGTTTTCCTCACCATCCCTTTTTCGCTTATTGTGGCATTCATTGTAATGTTTATTATTGATTATACGATAAATATTTTTTCGTTAATGGCTATTGTTATTGCTATCGGGATGGTCGTGGATAATGCGATTGTGGTGCTCGAAAATATTACCCGCCATATTGAAGAGGGTTCCAGACCAAAACAGGCTTCAATTTTTGGAGCCAGCGAAATGGGAATGGCCATTACGGCATCTACTGCTACTACATTAATGGTTTTTATTCCAATGATTTTTGTAGGTGGTGTGGTGGGTTTATTATTTAAACAGTTAGCCATTATTACTTCAGTTACCATGGTAGCCTCGCTAATTACTTCGTTGTCGCTCACCCCCATGGTTTCATCACAACTATTAAAGGGTCTGAGAAAAAATGATAAACCGAAAAAAAGAACAAGGTTGTATGTTTGGAGCGAATCGATGTTTGTAAAATTGGAAAAAGTGTATAAAGATTCTCTCCACTGGGTAATTTATCATAAAGTTTTTACCTTAATTACCGCACTGGTAATTTTTGTCGTTGTTCTTATTTTAGGAAGAAACCTTGGGACCGATTATATTCCGCAGTTTGATGCCGGAGATTTAATTGTAGTCATCGAAACGGAGGTGGGTACCAGCGCCGAAGAAACCGATCGGGTTGCTCAAAAAGTAATGGAGGTTATTCGGGAAAACGTTCCCGAGATGATTCCAACATCATTATCATCCATTACCGGACAAACTGAAAAAGGAACCTTGTCGTCGGTAGGATTTACCGAAGGGAAAAATGTATCTACTATTTTGGCACACCTGGTATTGCCCGATGAACGAGAGCGATCAGCCAAAGAAATAGGAGAGGCTTTACGTAAAAAGATAGCAGAAATACCCGAAATCGATAAATTTCATGTTACTGCAGGAAGTATTATTTCCGAAGCCATTACCGGAAATGTAAAACCCATTGAAGTAGAAATTACCGGCGAAGATTTTGACGAAATGAATCAATTAGCCCAAACAGTGTATAATAAAATGCTGGAAGTAAAAGGGTTTGTAGATTTGCAAACAACCATTGATAATGGAAAGCTTGAATTACAAATAGATATTGATAAAGATAAAGCGTCGGCAATGGGGCTGAATACTGCAATGATAGCTTCTCAGGTGCGGCAAAGCATCCATGGAGCCTCAGCAGGTGAGTTTACCGAAAACGGGGAAGAATATGAAATAAATATTCGTTATGCTCCCGGGTTTATAGGAAAGGTTGAATCATTATCGGATATTATGCTCACCAATTTAAGGGGGGATCAAATACCCCTTTCGGCTGTAGCCCAAATAAAAACAGGACTGGGGCCGCTGGCGATTAATCATAAATCGCAACAACGGATTGTGAAAATAATGGCCGGTTTATCGGGGATCTCATTAGGCGAAGGAGCCGATAAAGTAGAAAATATAATTGGTGATATGGATTTACCTGGCGGAGTTGATATTGAGCTGGGAGGTCAGCTTTCCGAACAAGGTGAATCGTTTCAGGATTTGTACCTGATATTTGTTATTGGTATTTTATTGGTTTATATGGTTATGGCTGCTCAGTTCGAGTCGTTTAAAGACCCATTTATCATTATGTTTGCCCTGCCCTTTACCATTGTGGGAATAATACTTGCTTTTTTCGTTACCGGATTGACACTTAGCGTTACTACTTTTATCGGGGTAATCATGTTAATGGGAATTGTGGTAAATAATGGAATTGTGCTGGTGGATTATACTAATTTGCTTAGAAAACGGGGATATGATCTTACCGGGGCGGTTTTAGAAGCAGGGCGTTCGCGTATGCGACCGGTACTAATGACTTCGTTTACTACCATACTGGGAATGCTGCCCATGGCATTAAGTCGTGGAATGGGACGTGAAATGTATTCTCCGTTAGGTGTTACGATTATTGGCGGGTTATTGGTATCAACCGTTATTACCCTTATCCTTGTGCCAACCATTTATAGCGTTTTTCATCAAAATGATAATCATTAAATCGACCAGTCTATGAAAATGATATATGTAACCTGTAATGTAAGTGTTCGTGAACCTTTATTGAAAATGCTCGAAGAGCATAAAATTACAAATTACCAGATAATAGAAGAAGTGCCGGCAAAATCGGTTAAAGGCGACCTTCGTTTAAATACGGCTGTCTGGCCGGGATATAACTCCTCCATTTTTATACAGTGTATCGACGATGAAAAGGTCAAGGAGATCATGCAAAATATTAAATCCTTTAACCAAAAGGCATTTAATGAAAATGAACTGGTTACAGCCTGCTCGTGGACACTGGATGATTATTTTTATGAATAGTCTGATGCTTAAAAGGAAGTAATCATACGATAATTTCGATATGTTTTGGTCGTTTCCTGTATTCCAATTTTTTTCTTATCTTTCATCATAAACTAAAACAAAGCTACGATGAAATTCATTAATCTTTTACCCATTACGTTAATCTTGCTTTATTTTGTTCCTGGTCTAAAAGCACAGGAAGCAGATAAAATTTTAGGGTTTTGGCTAACCCAGGACGGAGACTCGCAAGTGAAAATTTTTAAAGCTCAAAATGGAAAATATTACGGCGATATCCGATGGCTCGAAGAGCCAGACGAAGAGGATGGAACGCCTAAAAGGGATACCGAAAATTCAGATGCAGAGCTCCAAAAAAGAACCATTTTAGGATTGCAAATATTAAAAGGTTTTGCGTACGATAAAGATGATAAAGAATGGGTTGACGGGACTATTTATGATCCCAAAAACGGCAAAACCTACAAGTGTTATATGTGGTTCGAGGATGGAAACGATAAAATATTACATGTAAAAGGCTTTATAGGATTTTCCATGCTTGGCAGAGAGGTTGAATGGGTTAGAGAGGATAAATTACGGAAATAACCGGCAAGGGCATCAGGTTTTTAGCCTTTATATCCAAAAATCTTTTTGGATATAATTTGTTTGGCAACATATTTGGGAACCATTGTTTCCCATCGATTATCATTGGCTTCAATTAACCGAAGTACTTTTCTGGGGTCGATAGGTAGCCATTTGGTTTTTGCTTTTCGAAGGTTGCGGATTTTCCGGTTATCTACCAGGTAATTAAAAATATGTTTAACATCCGGTTCCATTTTAACATCATCAACAAGGAGAACCTTGCCTGTACTGCGATCTAAAGCAGGATAAATATAAAACCTCGTATGGTCGGGGAACATACGGCCCATAGCTTCTAATATTCCACCTCGTAAGTGGGTATAATATTTTTTTTCCAATACTTTTGTAAACGTAGGAACACCCAGAATCACCCGTAAATTGTATATTTTAAACCGGCTGAAATAATCCACCAGCTTATAAAATTCTTTAAAGCTTGATACTAATACATTTTGCCCCATGCCGTTTAATAAATCTACCCGGTCTAAAAAGTCCCGTTCATTGATTTCCCCTTCTTCCAAAAGATTGTTTAATGTAATTTCACAAATCTGAAGGGTATTCTCCGGCGAGAAATTTTTATCTTCTTTAAACAGGGCATAGGATGTTTTTAAAATATCAAATCCCACATAAGTTATTGGACGGAAACGTCCCCGCAATACCAACGCATTTTTTTTGTACAAAAAATCACCGGGTTGGTGTACATCTCCATGCCGATCGAACATTACCGCGGGTGTCATTCCGTTTTTTACCAGTTGAACGCAAAGCAACCGGTTGTCAACATACGATAAATCGGGGCCAATCATTCTGGCCATAGTTATTTCTACCCTGTCGGTATCGAGATTATCCAACAACGATTGTAAAAACAAATTCGGGCTGTCGGCATAATGATAACAGGCAAAAATTAAATTTACGCCTAAAGTACCTAATGTATATTGCTGGAGTACGGCATCATTTTCCAGCAAACGAACGTGAATAACCACCTCGTTGGGTTCCCCGGGATTTGCTAGTTCGAACTTTACACCCAGCCATCCATGTCCTTGATTTGTTTTTTGATAGTTTAATGTTTCTACTGTGTTGGCAAACGAAAAATAACGAATATGGGAATCACGCCTTTCCTGAAGAATCGTTTTTAGTTCATGGTATTCTTCATCCAGCATTTTTTCCAGACGGTTAAGGCTCACATACCTGCCCTGTTTCCCCTTATCGTATAAATGATCACTAAATGTTTTATCATAAGCAGAGATGGTTTTGGCAATGGTTCCGGAAGCTCCTCCGGCCTGAAAAAAAGCACGGGCAACTTCCTGACCTCCTCCAATTTCTGCAATTGAACCATAAATGTCTGAATTCAGGTTTAGTAATAGCGCTTTCCGTTTGGTGCTGTAAATTTCACGTTCCATACCAACATTTTAATGCTAATTTAATGATGCTCAAATCTAAAACAAAAATATGCATGAAAAGTTTTTGATTTTTAAGGATTGAAAAAGTATTTAATCATTGCATGAATGATATTTTTAAAATAATGATTAATTTAGATAAAAAGATTTCCCTAAAGATGAAATTTATTATTGAACCTTTCAAAGATTTTTTTAACCTTATTTTTCCAAACTTATGTATGGTTTGTAATAATCACCTGGTATCGCAGGAAAAATTAATCTGCACTTCGTGTTTGTACAATCTCCCTAAAACAAATTTTCATCTCGATATAGAAAATCCGGTCTCTCAATTATTCTGGGGCAGGACAAAGATTGAATATGCATCATCATTCTATTTTTATCAAAAAGGAAGCAAATATCAACAGATGATGCATAAATTTAAATATCATGGATGTAAGGAGGTTGGACTTGTTCTGGGAAGGTACTTTGGTTCTCAACTAAATGACAGTGTCTTTAATCAGGTGGATTTAATCATGCCTGTACCCCTACACAAATCAAAACTTAAAAAAAGGGGGTATAATCAAAGTGAGTTTATAGCCCGCGGATTAGCCGGGTCTTTGGATAAGAAGGTTGATGCTCAGAACCTCATCCGTACGATGGCTACAAGTACCCAAACCCGTAAATCAAGATTCGAACGTTGGGAAAATGTTGAGAAAATATTTAAAGTACTTTACCCTGAAAAGATTACCGGAAAACATATCTTATTAGTGGATGATGTTGTTACTACCGGGTCGACACTCGAAGCCTGTGCAAACAGTATATTGGAAGTTCCCGGCACCAAAGTTAGTATTGTAACTTTAGCGGTTGCTTGATAATTTTAAGCGTAACAAGAAATAATAAAGAACTTATACGAATTATATTAATTATAATTTCTTCGTTAAAATAAGGTTAAAATTAACTTTGCCAATAGGTTAAAACTTCATAAATTCGCAGAAATTTAAACCATAAAATTTTAGATTATGTTTTCAGGAATTGTTGAAGAAGCTGCAAAAGTGGTAAAATTAGAGAAAGAAAAAGGAAACCTACATATTACCATGCAATGTTCGTTTGCTAACGAATTAAAAATTGATCAGAGTGTTTCACACAATGGCGTTTGCTTAACCGTTGTAAAGGGGGATAAGGAGAATAAAACCTTTACAGTTACGGCTATTCAGGAGACCTTAGATAAATCCAACCTGGGTTTATTAGAATTAGGCGATAAGGTAAATCTTGAACGTAGCATGAAAATAGACTCCTTGCTTGATGGGCACCTGGTGCAGGGACATGTAGACCAAACGGCTGTTTGTACCAATGTTCGCGAAGCCGATGGTAGCTGGTATTTTGCTTTTGAATATGACCCCTCGCAAGAAGATTATATTACGGTTGAAAAAGGCTCTGTATCGGTGAATGGAGTGAGCTTAACGGTGGTTAACTCAAAAGACAAAACATTTGAAGTGGCTATTATCCCCTTTACCTATGATGTTACCAATTTTCATCAAATAGAGAAAGGAACGGTTGTGAATATTGAGTTTGATGTTATTGGGAAATATGTGGCTAAGATTGTTAAACAGCAATTGGGGAAATAAGAAAAATAAAACCATTCTGAAAGCCCCATTTAAACGATGGGGTTTTTTAGTATAAAAAAATTTGTGAACCCCAAAAAAATTATCTAATTCACTTTTTTTAATTGCATTTTTTATTACATAAATCTATCTTTGTACGTTTTAAAAACTTGAAGATTAAAAATTAAGCATAACCAATGAGTAAAAAATTTCCGGAATACAAACAATTGGATTTGTCGCAAATCAATAAAGATATTCTTGCGCGATGGGATAAAAACGACACGTTTCATAAAAGTATAACAACCCGCGAGGGAAAACCCACCTTTGTGTTTTACGAAGGACCTCCTTCGGCTAATGGTTTGCCGGGAATACACCATGTGATGGCCCGGGCCATCAAAGATATCTTCTGCCGCTACAAAACCATGCAGGGCTACCTGGTAAAAAGAAAAGCCGGTTGGGATACTCATGGTCTCCCGGTTGAATTAGCGGTGGAAAAATCATTGGGTATTACCAAAGAGGATATAGGTAAAAAAATATCGGTGGATGAATACAACGAAACCTGTAAAAAGGAGGTGATGAAGTATACCGATGTATGGGAAAACCTTACCCATAAAATGGGATATTGGGTTAATATGGACGATCCATACATTACTTACGACAATCGTTATATTGAAACCCTGTGGTGGTTGTTGAAACAACTTTTTGAAAAAGGACTGTTGTATAAAGGGTATACGATACAGCCCTATTCGCCTGCTGCCGGAACAGGGTTAAGCACCCATGAACTAAACCAGCCGGGCTGTTACAAAGATGTGAAAGATACTACCTGTACCGCCCAGTTTAAGGTCGTTAAAGATGACACATCAGATTTCCTTTTTAAGGATGTAGAAACGGATGTTTACCTTTTGGCCTGGACAACTACTCCATGGACATTACCTTCAAACACCGCATTGGCTGTTGGTCCCAAAATAAACTATGTAAAAGTACAAACATTTAATCCATATACCGGCAAACCGGTTACGGTTTTACTGGCTAAAGATTTATTCTACGCTTATTTCGATAAAAAAGCAGGCGAGCTTAGTCTCGATGATTACAAAGCAGGCGATAAAAAAATTCCCTACAAAGTGATAGCCGAATATAGCGGGAAAGATTTGGAAGGTTTGCGATACAAACAACTCATTAACTGGGTTCAACCCAAAGGAGATGCTTTCCGGGTAATTTTGGGCGATTATGTGACTACCGAAGATGGAACCGGAATTGTACATATCGCGCCTACTTTTGGCGCCGATGACGATCGTGTAGCCAAACAAAGCAATATTTCTGCACTTGTTTTATACGATAAACAGGGAACCATGCAACCGATGGTGGATAAGAAAGGACGTATGTACCCAATGGATGAATTAGATGCTGATTTTGTATCTCAGTATGTAAATATGGATGCTTATAAGGATTTTGCAGGACGTTATGTTAAAAATGAATACGACGAATCGCTTACCGAAAAGGATCCAACCCTGGATGTAGATATCTCGGTAATGCTGAAAAAAGAAAATAAAGCCTTTAAAATCGAAAAACAGGTTCACAATTACCCGCATTGCTGGAGAACAGACAAACCGGTCCTTTACTATCCGTTAGATTCATGGTTTGTAAAAACAACTGTGATGAAAGAACGTATGATGGAGCTGAATAAAACCATCAACTGGAAGCCCGAATCGACAGGTACCGGCAGGTTTGGTAAATGGCTGGAGAATTTGCAGGACTGGAATTTATCCCGCTCAAGATATTGGGGTACCCCATTACCTATATGGGTTACCGAAGACCGCTCGGAGATGAAGTGTATCGGTTCGGTAGAAGAGTTGTACAATGAAATCGAAAAGTCGGTGAAAGCAGGATATATGAAAGTAAATCCTATTGCTGATTTCGAGTCCGGCAACTACACCAAAGAAAACTACGATAAGATAGATCTTCACAGGCCTTATGTGGATGAGGTGATTTTAGTCTCGGATCAAGGGCAAAAAATGATACGTGAGCTTGACCTGATTGATGTCTGGTTCGATTCCGGAGCAATGCCTTATGCGCAGTTCCATTATCCTTTTGAAAATAAAGAAGGATTTGACAAGGTATACCCTGCCGACTTTATTGCCGAAGGGGTAGACCAAACCCGCGGATGGTTCTTTACCTTACATGCTATTGCTACGATGCTTTTTGATTCCGTAGCCTTTAAAAATATTATCTCCAATGGATTGGTGTTAGATAAAGATGGCGCTAAAATGTCGAAACGTTTGGGTAATGCAGTCGATCCATTCGAAACCATTGAGAAGAACGGATCCGACCCGTTGCGCTGGTATATGATTACCAATGCACAGCCCTGGGATAACTTGAAATTTGATCCTGCGGGATTGGAAGAGGTTAAACGGAAATTTTTTGGGACCCTCTATAATACGTATTCATTCTTTGCACTTTATGCCAATGTTGATGGATTTACATTTGAAGAAGTAGAAGTTCCTGTGGAAGAGCGTCCGGAGATTGACCGGTGGATTATCTCCTTGCTAAATTCGTTGGTAAAAGAAGTTGATAAAGATTATGAAAACTATGAACCTACAAGAGCCGGAAGAGCAATCCAGGATTTTGTTACCGAAAATTTAAGTAACTGGTATGTGCGACTCAACAGAAAAAGGTACTGGGGTGGGGAGTATTCGAAAGATAAAATCGCAGCTTACCAGACGCTTTATACCTGTTTAGAAACGGTAGCCAGGCTTATGGCTCCTGTAGCTCCGTTTTTTGCCGATCAGCTGTTTACCGATCTTAATGCAGTAACCGGAAAAGATACTACCGAGTCGGTACATATTGCTGATTTCCCGAAATATGATGAGCAATATATTGATCTGGCGCTGGAAGAAAGAATGGATATTGCACAACGTGTTTCGTCAATGATTTTGGCTTTACGAAGGAAAGTGAATATAAAAGTTCGACAACCTTTAAGTAAGATGATGATTCCGCTGTTGGATGCTTCGTTAAAAGAGAAGTTTGAAGCCGTAAGGAATTTAGTGTTGTCGGAAGTTAATGTAAAAGATGTTGAATATATTACCGATACCACCGGTATCCTGGTTAAAAAAATTAAACCCAACTTTAAAGCCTTAGGCCCCAAATATGGCAAATTAATGAAACATATTTCAAAGGCTTTAGCCCAACTGTCGCAAGAAGATATCGCAAAATTTGAAAAAGAAGAAGAATTTACCATTAATACCGGTGAAGAGCAAATAACACTTACTTTGACCGATGTGGAAATTTCTTCGGAAGATATTCCGGGATGGCTTGTAGCCAATGATGGGAAGTTAACCGTTGCACTGGATATTAATATTACCAGCGAATTACGCGAGGAGGGAATTGCCCGCGAATTTATTAACCGGATTCAGAATCTGAGGAAAGACAGCAAATTTGATGTTACCGATAAAATCGAGATAGAAATAAAAAAACACCATCTAATTGATCAGGCCATTGAAAAACACAAAGAATATATTGGTGCACAAACCTTAGCTAAATCGGTTGATTTGGTTGATAGTTTCGAACAAAATACGGTTTTCGATGTGGAAATTGATGATGATATTAAAACGCAAATAAAAATTTCCAGAGTAAACCAATAATTGCTTTTTAAACTGAAAAAATTTATTATCTTTAGCACAACTAAAAATTAATGAGTTATGGCGGAAAAGACAAGATATACCGATGAAGAGTTGGCGGAGTTTAAAGAGATTATCTTAAAAAAACTGGATAAAGCTCAACAAGATTATGATCTTCTAAAAAAGACCATTACCCATAGCGAAAGCAATGATACAGAAGATACATCGCCTACTTTTAAAGTATTAGAAGAGGGTGCAGCAACCCTTTCTAAGGAAGAAGCCGGAAGACTGGCTCAGCGTCAGCAGAAATTTATCCAACACCTAAAAGGAGCATTGGTTCGTATTGAAAACAAAACCTATGGTATTTGCCGTGAAACCGGAAAATTAATTTCCAAAGAACGACTTCGTGCAGTACCTCATGCGACCTTAAGCATCGAAGCAAAACAAAATCAACGTTAATAAAAACACAGACAATAATAAGGAAATGATTAGGCTGCAACCGGTCTAATCATTTCTTATTATTCGACCCTTTTCTGTAGATTTACCAAAAATTTAATACCTAAACTTGTGAAGTCAATTACGAAAACATCAATCCTTGTTATCATTCTTGTATTAATTATTGATCAGGCCCTGAAAATATGGATTAAAACCAATATGATGCTGGGGCAGGAATATAAAATATTGGGCGATTGGTTTATTATCCATTTTACCGAAAATAACGGGATGGCTTTTGGCATGGAGTTCTGGGGCGAAAAAGGAAAAATTTTCCTTACCCTTTTCAGGATTGCTGCAGTAACCGGTATTGGTTGGTATTTGAGTCATCTTATTCAAGAAAAAGCACCTAAAATGTTGATAATCAGCATAGCACTGATTATGGCCGGAGCACTTGGAAATATTATCGACAGTGTTTTTTACGGCGTACTTTTCGATGACAGTTTTTATAAGGTAGCCGAATTTATGCCTGCCGGCGGTGGATATTCAACATGGCTCCAGGGAAAAGTGGTAGATATGTTCTATTTTCCCATTTTGAAAGGAAATTTCCCTTCGTGGTTTCCGTTTTGGGCCAACGAGCAGTTTATTTTTTTCCGGCCGGTTTTTAATATTGCCGATTCAGCCATTACGGTGGGTGTTTTTTATATCCTTATTTTTGAACGTTCGTTTTTCAAGCACAACTAACCCGCACTAAGTTTTTGTAAATAAAAAGATTGTTTGAGGGCGGCAAAAGACTGCAAATCAATATTTTAATAATTAAAGAAACAATCAAAAAGGAAGTTATTCAAATTATTCGTAATTTTTGTCCCGAACCCCTAAAAGGGAGGTTGCTGAAAATCAAAACACCCCTGGCTGTTGTCAGGTAGGTCTTTAGGTCAGTGGCAATGATGATTTTTCAGCATTGCCGGATTAGGAAACTCTTTGGGCAGCTTTTTTTTGTTGTAGATAGTGATTATTATTCTGTTTTAAGATCCGGCAAAGGGAGTTCCAAATATGCCCACGGCAAGTTCAGCCCAAATGAGAAAGAATCCAAATAAAATAGCTCCACAAAGGAGAATTCGGGGGATGATATTTTTTACCCTTCTCAGGATAAGTTCACATAACATCCCCGTGACAGACAGTAGAATTCCCATAATGACAAAGTCAGCGATGGACCAGTCTACTTCATGGGTAAACTGCATGGCTACAAGCGGAATAAGCAATAAAATAGCTATACCGGAAAAGATCAGGATGACTCTTTTGTTTTTCATCAGTTGCATTGTTTATTTATTTTTACCCTTACCAAAGATAAATAAAAATGTACCTTCCGGCAAGGCAGGTTGCTAACATATCACTCAATGGACATTTTTTTATTGCCATTTTGAAAACCGTTTTATGGTTTATCCTGTACTTTACCCTCTTCATTCAATAGTTCTATTTTAGGGTTGTTATCACTATCAATGTAAATCTTTATTCGTGGTCTCCCTGTATTGTCGTTAATAAACAACCCTACTTCATTGTTCATCTTTTTACCAACAAACATTCTGTCTTCCGGCAGGAATCCTTTGTCTTTCATTTTTAAAAGGGCTTCTTTTTTTTCTTTTGCATCTTCAATTTTTTGCCATTCCTCCAATGCCTTGCTTCTTTCATCAAAGGCATCCTCTTTAGGATATTCCCAAAATTGAAGCCCATAGGTTCTGGCATCATTCTTTGTATTCTCCACATAGCGTAATTGCATTATCTGGTCATCTCTGTATTTATCAACAGATAGAACCAGTCCGGCCTGTTCATCATTCCCGTCATAAATGAGCCCACCGCATTCATCTCCGGCTGAGTTGAAAAAAATCAGTCCGGCTTTTCTTGATCTTTTGGGAAGAGCCTTGCCATTTATAAAGCCAGAATGTTGTCTCTCGCTATTGCTAATTACCAGCTTTAAATCACCATTGCTTTCAACAACATTAATTCTTTCAACACTTATTTCCTTAAAAGACTTTCCCCTGGGTTGGTTGATTAAAAATAAAACAATAACCAATAATACAATTGTTAAAAAGCCTGAGTAGATTTTTAAAAATTTCACTTCATTTTGAGTTTTGTGGTTCATGATTTTTTTGTTTAATTTTTTTGATATAAGAAAGTGGTTTTCTTTATTTCAATAGACTGGATTCTTAAAGGGGTTATGTCTTCTGTTTAACGATTAACTTTTTTAGCTCCTAAAAGAGATTCCTTTACCAGGTGATGTGAATTAAATGATAAAAATATGGTGACCGAAAGATACGTTTTTTTAATTCATTTCGAGAGTTTTTCCAGGAATCAGCAAATCGTATGATTCTCCTTTTTCGGCGCCATTGCCTATTTGGACAGATGGCTTGTGTTGGCTGCTTTTGGTAAAATACAAGGAATGAAAAGAATTTAAATAAAAAATCCTGACGATAATGTCAGGATTCTTGCTGTCCGACCAGGGCTCGAACCTGGACTCTTTTGGACCAAAACCAAACGTGTTGCCAATTACACCATCGGACAAGTGATTGAGTGTGCAAATTTAAAAAAAAATAATTGTTTGCAAATATTTTTTTTAGATTTTTTAAAAAAAAGAAACATGGGAACGATAAACCGAGATACAACTTAATGGTGTCAAGGTTTATCGTATTTAATTATTTTTCAGCTTTTGCCGGGTAGTTAGATAACCCTTCATCGGTCATGATCCAATAGTTGTTAATCATCTCTTCGGTACGGTAATATTTTTTCTTTTTAATGTAATTCAACTGCTCCTCCAGGCTTTCATCCAGATAAAGAATATATCCTTCCGGCACACGAACAGTAACATCCACCTCCGGGAAGGTCCATCGGTTTTCATCTGTCAGCGAATAAACTGGGTCAAACCAGATAATGGAATCTTGCTGTGAGCATTGGTAATGTATTTTTTCGGTATTTTCCAGTGCTTTCATCCGGTTTCTGCCCCGTCCTTCTTTGCGGATTTCAATTTCTATCTGCTCGGTATGGCCTTGTATAATATCTATTTTCGGATAAGCATACAACTGTTTTTCGTCATCTTTTTCGTATAACAACATAAATTCGCTGTCGAAAATATAAAAAGTAGATTTTTTAACCGGAGAGTAGTCTTTTGCTTTCAGGTACAGTTTTTTATTCGCCGGCTCATCAATGACAACTTCTGCTTCATCTCTAACCGAAATAGCGAATTCCTTGATTTGTGATCCGCCCAAAACAATCAAAACAATTAAACTGATAAACCATGCGGTAAATCCAACAGCTGCAAAAGCTTTGTCTTTAGGCCTAATCCCGAGCAATAATTTAAATCCACCATACACAATGGCAAACAGCGGAATAAAAACCAGTAAGATAGCACATACAGCCATGATCCAGATTGTATTGGGATCAAACAAAGAATGAATAATGTCAGGAACAATTACCTGATTATCGATAATTATATTATTCCAGGGCATAAACGGTTCTCCGATAATAATGGTTCCGGTGAGGCCAATGAGAAACCCCACGCCAACAATAATCATCCCTAAGCCCAGCACAATGCCCACCAGTTTGACGATAAATCTGAAAAAAGCACCGGTGGCAGAAGCCAATCCATCGAAAAAATTACGGGTACGGTCATAATCTTTCGTATTTTTAAAGTTTTTGAAATTATCCTTTACGGTTTCGTACTCTTTGCGCACATTTTTTTCGATTTCGGAAATTTTGAAATTTTCACCCCGCATTTCCAGCTTCTGGGCTGTAGAACGGGCTGCCGGCAACAAAGCCCACAGCACAATATAAACAATTCCGATAATCCCGTAAGCAAAGATTAAAATCAGAAATAAAAGCCTTATGATGATAGGGTCAATGTTAAGATAAGTAGCAATACCGGAACACACTCCTCCCAAGACGCGGTTGTCTGGGTCGCGGTAGAGCCGTTTCGATGCCCGATAGGTTTCTTCTTGTTCTTGTCTTTCGGTATCTTCATCCGCAATATCTTCCGGACGACCCATAATTTCAATAATCTCATCGATATCTTCTTTCGTAACGACTTGTTTTTGTTCTGATATTTTGGTTTGTAAAATCTCGGCAATGCGATTTTCAATATCGGTAATAATCTCTTTCCCTTCGTCGGTTGATGCAAACCGATTATTGATAGCGGTAAGATAATTTTGTAGCAACTGATAAGCATCTTCGTCAAGATGAAAAATAATTCCGCCGATATTTATTTTAACTGTTTTTTTCATTTTTTTCGATTTTTATTGTTGATTAATCGAGTTTACTGCATCGACAAGTTCGGCCCATGATTTTTTTAACTCTTCCAGATATGCTTTGCCTTTGTCGGTTAAGGTATAATATTTTCGTGGAGGCCCCTGGGTCGATTCTTCCCAGCGATAGCTTAATAAACCGGCATTTTTTTGCCGGGTAAGCAGGGGATATAAAGTTCCTTCAACCACAATCATCTTAGCTTCTTTTAATGCTTTGATGATATCGGAGGCGTAATAATCCTGTTTCGAAAGAATAGATAAAATACAGAATTCCAATACGCCTTTTTTCATTTGAGCTTTGGTATTTTCGAGATTCATTTTTTTAAGATTTAGTTTAGTATTCTTCGTTCAGCAATAAAAAAATCAGAATTTCATGTTTTTTCTGACATTTTCAAACTCTTCACGAACGGCTTTTTTAATATTGTCGATGGTGACCGGCTCGCCTCGCATTTCCAGCTTTTGGGCTGTTGTAAGTGCTTCGGGAATAACAATCCAAAGAATAATATAGATGATTAGTCCGGAGCCCATTCCAAAAAAGATTAGTATAAAGATGATTCTAAAAACGATAGGGTCTGTATTAAAATAGGCTCCCAGTCCGCCGCAAACTCCTCCCAGTACCCTGTTGTCCGGGTCGCGGAAAAGCCGTTTGTTCGTCTGATAAGACGTGTTTTTCTTTTTTGATTTTTCTTTGGTTGGTTCTTCTTCAATAAAATCTTCGGGTTTGCCGATTATTTCAATAACTTTGGAAACATCCTCTTTCATAATCACATCTCGCTTACCCTCTAAAAGCTCTGTAAATAGCTCGGCCAGGCGTGTTTCAATATCCGTCATGATATCTTTACGCTCATCCTCGCTGCTAAATAGTTTCTCGATAGCTATCAGATAAGTGTTTAACATTTCGTAAGCATCATCATCGATATGAAATACAAGCCCTCCTAAATTAATCGTAATTGTTGTTTTCATTATTCCTTTTTTTTATAGTACTATACTATGCAAATAAAATTACAATACAAAGATATGTAATAAATTTAGTACTATGCAACACATAGTACTATTAATTTTTAGCTAAATCACTTAAGTCTTTGAAAATCAATAATAAAAAAATTTATTATCTTTGATAAAAAATTTGGATAGATGAAAAAAAAGGGTGCGTTACTCAAGATGAAATCGGAATTAGATCATCCGGTAAACTATTTTTTAACCTTAGATGATCAGGATATACATATGAATGAGTTACTGGATAAAAACATTTCCCTGCGATTTTTGGGAGAAATTCATTGTATTCGCTGTGGGCGTTTAACAAAAAAATCGTTTCATCAGGGATACTGTTATCCTTGCTATCGTACAGCTCCCGAAACAGACGATTGCATTTTAAAGCCTGAACTTTGCCGGGCACAAGAGGGGATTTCTCGCGATATGGAATGGTCCAAAAATCATTGTTTGCAGGATCATTATGTATATCTGGCAGTTTCGAGCGGACTGAAAGTAGGTGTAACAAGACATACACAAATTCCTACCCGTTGGATTGACCAGGGAGCCAGTTATGCCATAAAAATTGCGAAAACACCCAACAGATATTCGGCTGGTTTGTTGGAAGTGGATTTAAAAAGACATTTTGCCGATAAAACCAACTGGCGCAACATGCTAAGCAATAAAATTGACAGGGAGGTTGATCTTCCGGCACAAAAGGAAAAGGCTTTACAAGTCATCCAAAAGGATTTTAAGCAATATTTTATGGATGATAATGAGATAATAGAAATAAATTATCCGGTAACAGAATATCCATTGAAAGTAAATTCTTTTTCTTTCGATAAAGAAGATCAGATCTCCGGTAAACTTATTGGAATTAAAGGACAGTATTTAATATTTGACCATGGTCGTGTTCTAAACATAAGAAAACACAATGGGTACGAAGTTGAGTTAGTGATTAAATAAACATTTTGGAATTGGAACTATTTTAAAAAGCAATTACTTGTTTAAATTTTTTGTAATATTTGATAAAACAGGAAAATGAATAGATAAAAGATAAAGTATAAGTGATTAATGGATAGATGTTAAGAAAACACAAGTTATATAATTTTGAATTTGATAATTATAACACGCAGAATGTCAGTTTGTTATAAATTTGAAATTTGTGTAAATTTCTTGTCATTTTATTTTATGAAATTAGGTTTTATCTTTATACATATTAACTAAAACTAAATTTTATTATACTATGAAAAAAGAAACTATTCAGTCGATTACTTTTATACTAGCTGGTTCATTGCTTCAGATGTTTAATGGGGTAGGTACTAGCTGGGCAGCAACTCTTGCCGCCATTTTTGGTATTATAATATTTTTTATGGGATTAAAAAAACTGAAGGATGGCCTGGACGAGATGGGTCAGGCTGCAGTTGGCCTGCTTAATATTGCAATAATTATTGGAATTATAGGTTTGGTCATAGATTTGATTCCAGGATTTGGACTAATTGCGTCCATTGTTTTTGTTGTAGCATTTATTTTTGAGTTATTGGGTTTCTTGAAACTTAAAAATAGTGCAACAATAGGAGAAATAGGAAAGTCAGGCGTTACTCTTTTATTAATTGCTATGGTATTGGCAATTTTAACCAGTTTAATTGGGATTATACCATTTTTAGGAGCTGTTGTTGGAAATATATTATCACTTATGGCATTAATTTTTGTATTTTTCGGATGGCTTAGAATACAAGAAGGTTTGATTGAGAATGAATAATATTACTATAGATATGTAAATAAAAAGCATCCTCAAGAGGGATGCTTTTTTTATTCATCCAGTTCTTCCTTCTCTCGTCTGATCTCATTTTTAATATTTTCCAGCTGCTTATTTTTATTTACTTCACGTAATTTTTGAGCTGTAGCGGTAAAGTATTGATGTTTCTTAATGAATGCAATTTGCATTTTATTCCATTCTTCAATTGAATCAATTTTATTTCTTTCGTGGAGCTCTTTGTATAAATTAATAGACACCGGGACAAAATCAGCCCTGCCCAGATAGTCCAGGTCTGCATCACACATAATCTCTTCCATCTGGTTTTTGGGGCGGGGAGGCATCTGGGTAACCATTATTAAACGGCAGATTTTTTCAATTTGATTTTTGGTATAGTGATATTTGGGGAGTATTTTTTTGGCCATTCTTATCCCCTCTTCTTCGTGTGTATCGTAGTTTACTAGATGTCCCATATCATGAAAGAGAGCAGCCGTTTTTAGCAACAACATTTCTTCATCCGATACTCCTTCGGACCGGCCGATGAGTTCTACCTGTGTAACCACATCAATGGTGTGCTTTACATTATGGTAGTAAAGATTATCGGGTAAACCCTCTTCCAGTTTGGTTAATACAAACTCTTCCACATCGTTAACTCTTAGCAGCTGGAGCTGAATAAAAAATTTGTCGTTAGGATGAAGTCCTTTTATGTCGGAAGCGAATTGAGGATTAAATCCTTCAACAAAGTACATGTCAATTTCCCCTTTGTATTTAACGGGCATTTTTCCGCGATACTGGCATCTAAAGAAATCTTTAATAAGCATGTAAGTATTTTCGGTAATATTGATTTTTCCGGGTAGCCCGGATGCTTCCATTCGGCTGGCGGTATTTACGGTTCCGCCCCAAATATCGTAGGAGATTTTTTTACGCCCCAGCACACCCGCCACAACAGGGCCGGTGTCGATGCCAATACGCAAATCCCAGATTTGGCGGTTTCCTTCATCGGTTTTCATTTTCAATGATTTCATGTATTGTTGCATCTCCATAGCCGCAAGAACAACTTCAATAGGATTGGTCCGGTTTTTTTCAGGAATACCTCCCGCACACATATAGGCATCGCCAATAGTTTTAATTTTTTCAATATTAAATTTTTCTACCACCGAATCAAACTGTAAGAAAAACCTATCCAGCTCGTCAATAAGATGCTCGGAATCCAGTTGCTCTGATATTTTGGTAAATCCTTGTATATCGGAAAACAGAACCGTTACCATGTTGTAATGATAAGGCCCGGCTTTTTGTCCTGATTTTAACTCTTTGGCAGTGGTTTTTGGAAGCACCCGTTCCAGCAGGTTGTCTGCTTTTTCTTTTTGGATTACAATCTCCTCCGTTCTTTCGTTGATAATGTTCTCCAGCTTAAATCTTTCTTTGGCAAAATAGTATGCTCTCCATTTAAAAATTAATACGATAAGAAATACCATCAGTAATAAATAAAAAATATACGCTGCAACTGTCCGATAAAAAGGGGGTTTTATTAGAAATGAATAGCTCATTTCCTTCGCCCGCTCATCAAAAATATTTTTTGCTCTGACCCTGAATGTATATTTACCTTCGCGTAGCTGGTTATATTCTTTGAAATTAACCGGCGACCATTTTGACCATGTAGAATCAAACCCTTCTAATTTAAACTGAAACTGCAGGTGATCTTCGCTGGCATAATCGTTGGCCGTAAATTCAAAAGATACGCTGTTCAATTGATAATTGAATTTTGGTAATTCACTATCTTTCGAGAAGGGTTGAAAATTAGAGTAGGGCAAAAGGAAAATGGTTGAGTCCTGACCAATGACAACCTGATGAAGGTATGTATTAAAATTTTGTTTCCGGCTTTTTTCCTTTTTTAGCTCCAACCGGATAAGTCCTTCGTAACCACCAAACCAAACAATACCCGAATCATCCGGATGAATAGATGTTATGAAAAAATCTTTTTCCCGGTTAACCGGTAAGGGTCTTAGCGTTTTTAACGATTTGTTTCCACTCTTTTTTACTAAGGTTTTGTTGGTCATGTTCTCCTTACTCATAATATTTAACCACAAATTTTGATGGCTATCCTCAACAATGGGGTAAACCCACTGAGATTCATTTGCAAACTCAGCGCTTAGCAGGGTGGTGTCCTTATAAAACAGGTTGTTTTTTTTGTCATATCTTAATATACCCTGGGTTGAAGTAAAGAGTATTCCGTTATGTGTTGAATACAGAAGAATCGAACGGAGCTTATTAGGATAAATGGAGTCATAACTAAAATGGGTAAATGGAAGATTGGGATGATATTCTTCAAAAGGATCTATTTTAAACAGACCCGTATGTTTTGATGCCAGCCATAAGGTTCCATCGGCTTCTTCTGCAATAGAATAAATATTATCATTAATTCCCTCCAATCGTTTTTTGATAATCAGTAACCCTTGTTCGTATTTTAATGCCGACAAGCCATTCGTATGCCCTAAAAATATATAATAGGGATTTTTTGCAGAATGTAAAACGCTGGTAATATCCTCTGATTCACGGTTATAAAATAACAGTGATTCTTTTCCTGTAATTTCATATATCCCTTTTGCAGTAGTTACAAAAAGGTGATTTTTAAATCGGTGAAAATGGTAACTGGAAGAACTAATCCCTCCGATTTGCTTAAAAACTTTAAAATGATCGGTTTCCTCCGGATGAGGTTTATTGGATAAATAAAAAACTCCCAGGCTTGTAGAAACATATAAGGTATTGTTAAATCGAATGACATCGGTAACATTTCCTCTTAATCCATGATTGCCAGAAAAATAACTGTATGCCGAAGGGTATTCAATGCGGCTTATTCCCTGATCATGGAGCGCCCATAAATTCTGTGACTGATCAACATATAGATTGTTTATTGAAATACTGAATAATCCTCCCAGCTCGTTGATATGTTCCACAAGATTACCTGCTTTATCCATAATGAAGACACCATTAAGCTTTGTTCCAAAAGCATAATTTCCATCGGGCAGGATACAGGCAGATGTGAACTGGTTCTCGTCGATTAATTGATTGACCTTTGTTTTTAGTGGGGTAACCGAATAGTGGTTAAAGACATAAAATCCTTTGTTTGTTTTAGCTAACAGTTGTTGGTTGTAGGGAAGAATTGTTAAGATTTCTTTATCCCTGAACAGAGGATGAGCAGGGGTGTTTTTAAATTTTTGATGGATATACTCCTGTAATCCTTCACCCTTTTTTTTATAAAAAAGCTGATCGCCGGCTTTATAAAGGTTTATTTTTTTTGAGGAAAAATCTAAAAGTTCAATCGTTGAACCATCCCATCGGAATAGTTTATTCTCCGCAGTAAAAAAAACATTGTCCTTAAAAGACAGGATATCTTCAATAAGCCCTATTTTTTTATTGGCTAATTCTGACGAGTCGATTAATGACATAAACACAGGTTTATTAGATTCTCCGGGGCATAAATATCCGAAATCATTGTAAGTGCCTACATAAATTTTCTGGTCAGTGTGCAGGGTTAGACATGACTTTTCGGATAATTGTATCATTTTCCAGAAAGACCCATCGAATTGTAAAATCCCATTGGTGTTACTAATGTACAGAATGCCGTGATTATCCTGTATTATAGAGAAATTATTGTTTTTAAATCCATAATTATCCAATGTGATTTTTTGTATATAAGGGGTTCCTTTTTCCTGGCTTGAACCTGGCTGTGAATGAATTAAAAAGGAAAATATAATCAGGATGGGAAAAAAATGTGTATTTTTACTAAAAATTCTGATAAAATCCATATATTGGGTCTTTATTTAAGGAATAACCTGAATTATTTCTTTGAAAGATAATAATTTTTTTTGTTAAAGAATATTGAAATTTAATAAATATAATGATTTATGGGAAATAAAGACCACATCATTTTAATACCCTGGGATTTTACCCCTGTTGCTGAATGCGCCTTGAAACATGCTTTTAAGTTTGCCGAAAAAGCTAAAAGCAAAAAAATTGTATTACTGCATATTATTAAATCTGAAAAAGAATATGATGAAGCTTTTAGCAAACTGAGTAAAACAGCCAATGATTATAAAGGGATAAATAAGCTTCAGGTTGAGCCAATTGTCCGTAAAGGCAGTATATTTACCACAATAGGTGAAGTAGCTTCAGAAATTGAGTCCGAATTGGTGGTAATGGGAACGCATGGTTTAAGGGGTATGCAAAAACTTACCGGTAGTTGGGCGCTTAAAGTTATTGTCAGTTCAAAAGTACCCTTCGTGGTTGTTCAGGAACCTCCTAAAGAAGATGAATTAAAAAATATTGTATTTCCCATTGACTTTAAAAAAGAAAATAAAGAAAAGCTAAATTGGGCCAGCTATTTAAATAGTCACTTTAATACCAAGTTTCATATTGTAAAACCTAACACGACTGATGTAGGATTTATAAAAAGGATTAAGGCAAATATGATTTTCACCCGCGATTTTATGGACACCAAAGGCATTGATTATGAAATCAATGCCATGGAAGGGAAAAAAAGTTTTGCGATTGAAACCATCGATTATGCCAAAAGTATCGAAGCAGATTTAATTTTAATAATCTCAACTAAAAATATTGGTATTGCCGATTATGTGTTAGGTGCATCAGAACAATATATTATTGCCAATAGTGCTCGTATTCCTGTTATGGTGGTTAATCCCCGTGAAGATTTAACCAAATATGGAGGATTTTATTAAAATGACTGATTTGTAATTTATTTACCTGTGGATGATCTTTTGAGAGCATCCACTTTTTTTGAATGGATGATGGAGATTATTTTTGCAACAAACAATCCTAATAAATTAAAAGAAGTACAACAGTTACTGGGCCCCAAAATTAATTTATTAAGCCTGGGCGACGTTGGAATTACAGGAGATATCCCTGAAGATTACTTTACCCTCGAAGAGAATGCTTTACAAAAAGCAAGAATAGTGCATCAACAAACCGGAAAAAATTGTTTTGCGGATGATACAGGATTGGAAATTGACGCTTTAAACGGACAGCCCGGGGTACTTTCGGCACGTTATGCAGGAGAGGAAAAAGATGCTGAAAAAAATATGCAGAAAGTGCTTCGGTTGCTGAAAAATATTAACAACAGGGAGGCTCATTTTAGAACCATTATTGCTTTAATTATTCATGGGAAAGAATATCTTTTCGAAGGAGTAGTGAAAGGAGAAATCCTACGAAACAAACAGGGGCTTGAAGGTTTTGGTTACGACCCTATCTTTAAACCCCGGGGGTTTGATGAATCTTTTGCCCAGATGAATATCAAGCTAAAAAATGAAATTAGCCACAGAGGGCAAGCGACGGCCAAACTTGTACATTTTTTACGGAAACAGGAATCACAATAAATCCTGCTAATCATGGTTTATTATTAAAATACGTTGGGCTGTGAGAAAAATTTTTCTATTATTCATTCTATCTTTTTTTATTTCTTTGTGCTTAAAAGGGCAGATTGGGGTTGGCGAATGGCGCGACCACCTTCCTTTTACCTTCACTTTTAATATATGTGAATCCCCTTCAAGGATATTTGTTGCTTCCGAACAGGGTCTGATGACGTATAATAAACAAAATCAACAGATACAAAAATATACGAAAGTTAACGGATTATCGGATGTTGGTATTTCTGCAATTGCTTATTCTGTGAATGACGATTTGCTTTTAACCGGTTACTCTAACGGCAATATCGATATCCTTAAAAACAATCAGGTGATTAATTTTTCAGCCATTAAGCGGGCTAACATTATCGGAAGTAAAAAAATTAATCATATTATGTTTGTTGACGGATTTGCCTATTTATCCTGTGGTTTTGGAATTGTTGTGTTAAATCTTGAAAAACTGGAAGTAAAAGATACTTATTTTATTGGAGAGTATGGAGAACAGCTGCAGGTTAACCAGTTAGTTTTTGATAATAATTATTTTTATGCTGCTACACAGGAAGGGATTTTTACCGCAGACTATACTAATCCTAATTTGGCTGACTATGCGAGCTGGACTCAGATTGTTGATATTCCTGATTATACAGCTAACTTTAATGCCATTTATGTTAAGAACGGGGTTATTTTAGCCAATAAAGTAAATGAATCATCAAAGGATATTACCTATTTATTTAATAATGTTTCATGGACTGTTTTTAACCAGGATTATAACTCCATAAAAAAGATTAAGCATGGCAATAATCAGGTTCAGATGGTTACAACAGGCAGTATTTTAGTTTATGATAATGATTTAAATTTTCAGGATTCGATTACAAAAGATGATATAGAAAGGCTTAATCCAAATGATGTGATTGTTGATAACGATAATACATTTTGGATTGCGGATCAGGGGGATGGATTAATCAGATATGACCAGGGGAATTATGAAATGATTTATATCAATGCGCCCTACACATCCAATTCATATGCGGTAGATATTTTAAATAACAGAGTACTTGTTGCTGGTGGCGGCATTTCACCTTCGGGGAATAATGTGTTTTTAAACGGCTCGATCTTCTCTTTCCAAAACGAACAGTGGAAAAGCATCATGAACTATGAAGCACACGATTATGTTTCCGTAAAAATAGACCCTTATAATACGGAGCATTATTTTGTGGGCAGCTGGGGAAAAGGGCTAATTGAATATAGAAATGATGAGATAATAAAAGAGCATAACGAATCGAATAGCTCATTGCAATCTATCATTCCGGGGGATAATTTTATTCGGATACCCGGAATGGCCTGGGATAAAAAGAATAATCTGTGGGTAGCCAATACCGGAGTTACTAATCCTGTATCTGTTAAAACAGCCAATGGAGAATGGTATAGCTTCAATTTTGATTCAGAAATCAGCAATATACAAATTAAGGATATTATCGTTACCGAAAATGAGCATAAATGGATTATTTTACCCGGAAATGGCCTTTTTGTTTTTGATGATAACCGTACGCCGGACAATGAGAATGATGACCTATATAAAAAATTTAGTATTGTAGATGAAAATGGTATAATTATCACAAACAATATTTTATCCATTGCCGAAGATCTCGACGGGGATATATGGTTAGGCACCGACCAGGGTATTGTCGTTTACTATAATCCGGCTGATGTTTTTGAAAGTTCATTATTTTATGGCCATCGAATTGTATTAACCATTGGTGATTACACTCAATATTTGTTAAATACAGAAACGATTACATCGATTGCTGTGGATGGTGCCAATAAAAAATGGATTGGCACTCAAAATGCCGGTGTTTATCTGGTATCAAAGGATGGAACCGAAGAAATCAATCATTTTACCGCAGAGAATAGTCCTCTTTTATCTAACAGAATAAATGATGTGGGCATCAACCATGAAACCGGAGAAGTATTTATGGCCACCGACAAAGGACTGGTAAGTTACAGAGGGTCGGCAACAATGGGGAGTGATGAATTTCGTGATGTATATGTTTACCCCAACCCTGTTCGCGAAGATTATCATGGCGATATAACTATCCGGGGCTTGGTGTCCAATGTTAATGTAAAAATTACAGATATAAGCGGAAACATCGTTTATGAAACTAATGCCGAAGGTGGACAGGCAACCTGGAATGGTAAAAATTTTTCAGGAAAAAGAGTAAGTACCGGAGTTTATTTGGTATTTTGCTCCAACGATGATGGTTCCAAAACGCATATTACCAAACTGTTATTTATCCGATAACAACTTATTGATGAAAGGATAAACCTTTGGCTTTTCCCTTGATATTTATTTTTTAATGTAATTATCTTTACTTTTGTTCGGTTGATGTAAAAAAGCAGAACGATAGATGATTTACAAAACGCGGGGCATAGTCTTGCACCATATAAAATATTCGGAAACGAGTGTAATTGCTACTATTTACACCGAACAGTTCGGCAGGCAGGCGTTTATGATTAATGGTGTGCGGGGGAAGAAATCAAAAATTAAAGCCAATATTTTACAGCCGCTATATTTACTAAATATGGAGGCTTATCATAAAACGACCCGGGATTTACAACGGGTAAAAGAAATTCAAAATGCCTGTATTTTCAACAGCCTGCCCTATGACCTGAAAAAAAGTACGCTCGCTTTATTTATTGCCGAAATATTAAATCAAACCCTGCGGGAGCAGGAGCCTCATCCTGAGTTGTTTAATTACCTTTACCACTCCATTCAGATGTTGGATGTAAAAGAGGAAGGGTTGGCTAATTTTCATATTTATTTCCTTCTCCATCTTACAAAGTACCTTGGCTTCTTCCCTAATAATAATTTCTCGGAAAGCAATCCATATTTTGATTTAATAAAAGGTATTTTTACACCCTTTAAACCGTTGCATTCGGATACTTTATCCAAAGAGGAAAGCGAAATACTGAGTCGATTGCTTGTGTTTTCTGACAATCAACATGAAAAATTAAAAATGAATTATCTGCTGAGAGTGGGGATTCTCGGGAAAATATTAAAATACTACAAATTACATCATGAAGGGGTATCCGATATCCGGTCGTTTCAAATCCTTAAAGAGGTTTTTCATTAATCAATAAATAAAGTGCATTCGTAAAAATTTAACTGTCCCGAAGAAGTTGAGCTTTCCCTGGTATAAGTCCAATAAACGGTAAAAAGTTTAGTAAGGATGTTTTTTAAGTGCTTTTTTAGAGATATATTTTTTTACATTTGCCCTCCGATAAATTTTTAGTAAAAAAAAGGTATGATTAAAGCAAAATTGTCGAATAGGGGGAATGATATTTTTTCCGTTATATCAGAGTTAACAGAAGATTCGGAAGCCATAAACTTAGCAAAAGTATCCCCTGATTTTTGCTGCCCGGAAGAATTAAAAAACCTTGGTATAAAATATTTACAGAATAATTGTAACTATTATGCTCCTGCCTCAGGGGTTACAGAATTACGTGAAGCAATTGCCCGTCAAGTTGCTGAAAGGACTGACATAAATTTTAATCCCTCAAGTGAAGTAACCATAACTGCCGGAGCAACACAGGCAATATATACTGTCATAAGCAGCTTTATCTCTGAAGGGGATGAGGTAGTTTTGTTTGAGCCCGCTTACCATAGCTATGTGCCTGCCATTGAGAGTAATGGTGGACGACCGGTTTTTGTTCAGTTAAAACATCCCGAATACTCTATTGATTGGGAAGCTGTACAGAAAATAATTACAAGCCGCACAAAGCTTATTATTATTAATACGCCCCATAACCCTACCGGGGCATTATTCTCAGAGAATGATATTGCTCAGTTGCAAAAAATTACGAATGGCACCAAAATTAATGTTCTTAGCGATGAAACTTTTGAGAACATCATCTATGAGCCCGAAAATCATATCAGCGTATTAAGTAACCCAAACCTTGCCGAAAGAAGTATTGTGGTCTCTTCATTTGGGAAAGCATTCAATATTAGCGGTTGGAAAATAGGTTACTGTCTGGCTCCCGAAAAGCTTATGATCCCTATTAGAAAAAAACAACAATTTCAAATTGATTCAGTCAATACCCCTTTGCAATACGCACTTGCTGAATATCTGCAAAGTGGATTTGATAAAAAAGAGCTGATTAAAGAATATGAGGAAAACCGAACATTAGTTTCTCAGCTTTTTTATGATTTGCCTTTTACGTTTGAACCTTCCCGAAGTACTTACTTCCAGCTTTTAAGCTATAAAAACATCAGTGATATGAAAGATGTCGATTTTGCACAATATATCATGGATAATCATGGGGTTGCATTATTTCCTATGTCTGTTTTTTATCACGATTCTGTTGATCATAAGCTGTTGGGGTTTAATTTTGCACTAAACAGAGAGACTTTAATAAGCGCATCGGAGCGGCTGAAAAATGTGAAATAAAAAACTGTAGCCGTTGCATTATAAAATAATTACAAATATTATTTATATTTGAGATTCATTTTTATGTAATAAATAAATATGCAATTTATAAATTCTTTAGTCACCTGGCTTAATTTTAAGCGGTTATACCAGATTGATTTATTCAAAAAATTCCCCTTTGATGTACAGCGTGAATCATTGATTAAGCTTGTTGATAAAGCAAAGAATACAGAATACGGCAAGCAGTATGATTTTGGTTCCATCAAATCCATTGAAGACTTTCAAAAACGGGTTCCGGTACAAAATTACGATGGTTTAAAGCCTTACATTGAACGACTACTTAAAGGCGAGCAGAATATTTTATGGCCTTCGGAAATTCGTTGGTTTGCCAAATCATCCGGAACAACCAGTGATAAAAGTAAATTTATACCTGTATCCAGCGAGGCTTTAGAAGATTGTCATTTTAGAGGAGGGAAAGATATTTTGGCTCTGTATACTACCAATTATCCGGAAACCGGAATCTTTAGCGGCAAAGGGTTAACATTGGGAGGCAGCCATCAGATCAATAAGATTAATAACCAATCATTTTTTGGTGATTTATCGGCTATCTTAATTGAAAATCTACCTTTCTGGGCAAACTTTATTAAAACACCCAGTCAGGAGATCGCTTTGCTTAGCGAATGGGAAGAGAAACTCGAAAAGATATCTGAGGCTACAATAAAAGAAAATGTAACCAGTATTGCCGGAGTTCCATCATGGACTCTCGTGCTTATTAAATATATTCTGGAAAAAACCGGAAAAGATAATTTGCTGGAAGTCTGGCCTGGTCTTGAGCTTTTTAATCACGGCGGAGTTAGCTTTGAGCCATACAGAGAGCAGTTTAAAAAACTGATTCCTTCCGAAAAAATGAACTATATGGAAACCTACAATGCTTCGGAAGGTTTCTTTGCTATTCAGGATTATCCTACCCGGAAAGATATGTTGCTCATGCTTGATTATGGAATTTTTTACGAATTTATTCCCATGGATGAACTGGAAAAGGAGCATCCAAAGGCCTTGCATATAGGAGAAGTTGAACAAGATAAAAACTATGCTGTGGTAATATCCACCAATGGCGGACTTTGGAGATATCTAATCGGCGATACCATCATGTTTACCTCGCTTTATCCGCATAAAATAAAAATCAGTGGACGGACCAAACATTTTATCAATGCATTTGGCGAAGAAATTATTATTGAAAATGCAGAAAAAGCACTACAAGAAGCATGTGAAAATACCGGTGCATTAATCAAAGATTATACAGCAGCTCCTATATTTATGAAGGATGATCAAAAAGGCGGACATCAGTGGTTAATTGAATTTGAAAAAGAACCTGAAAATCCGGCTCAGTTTAATGAGATTTTAGATTTAGCCCTGCAAAAAGTAAATTCCGATTACGAAGCAAAAAGATATAAAGATATTACCTTAGACAAACCGGTTTTAACGATAGCTAAAAAGAATCTGTTTTACACCTGGTTAAAAAGTAAAGGAAAAGTGGGAGGGCAAAACAAAGTACCCCGTTTGGCAAACAACAGGAAGTATATGGACGAATTGACCGCGTTAAATCAACAATTGTAATTTTATGTTAAATGGGATAAGCATAATTCTTCTAATTCTCAACTGGCTCCCTTTTGCAAAAGATGAACCGCAATTTCAATCCATTTGTGAGAAAGAAATTAATGTTCAGCTTTTTAGTACCGATCATTTAAACAATCTTTATGCTGTGGATAATAATGTGTTGGTGAAATTAAATACAAATTGTACTAAAGAAAAGTCGTATAGCCAATCAGCTGCTTATACCATAGATGCTATCGATGTTTCAGATCCTTTAAAGATATTGATTTTTAATAAAGATTATAATCAGCTGGTTTTTCTCAATAATCAGCTCGCTGAAATAACCGATCCGATATCGTTCGATAATTATGGATATTATGCTGTAAGCGGAATATGTACATCCTCGAAAGGAGGTTTTTGGATTTTTGATCAAAGCAACCTTCAACTGGTATATTTTAACAGGGAAAGAAAAGAGCAAAAGAAAAGTGCTCGTTTAGTAACCTTCTTTGATGAGGATCATAATGCCTCAGAAATCTATCTGCATGAAAAAAACGATCATCTTTACCTGGGCATACCGGAGGTCGGAATTTTATTGTTTGATCTTTATGGGAGTTATATCAAAACATTTCCTGTAAAAATAATGAACGATTTTCAGGTGGTTAATCAAACGATTATCCATTGCAAATCCAACCATTTGCATTTTTATGACACACAAACCCTGGAGCAGGAAAGTTTTGGACTGCCTGTTGAAAATGTAATCAATGCCCGGGTAGAGAATCAATATTTATACATTCAGAAAAAGAATAAGCTGTTCATTTATCAGTGGCAAACAAATAAATAATTAACTTAGGAGTGAAAAACCGGAAGAAAATAAAAGATAAAAGTTTAAAAAGAGTTTATCGTAAAACCATATTGTTTAATAAACGAGAGCTGCAGGCAATCAATCATTATTGTAAAAAGTATAAAATAAAAAATAAATCAAAATTTATGAGAGAAACGGTAATTTTATCTATTCTAAAAAAATTCGACGAGGATTACCCTTCCCTTTTTGAAGAAAAACCAACATTGTTTAATCAACATTTAAATAAAAGATAAAGAATTAAGCTATGGCAAAAACAAATACAGAAAATTCAATGCATATCGCTATTGCCGGCAATATCGGTTCCGGGAAAACAACGCTGGCAGGCTTATTATCCAAACATTATAGCTGGGAAGCTCATTACGAGGATGTAGATGACAATCCTTATTTAAATGATTTTTATGAAGATATGCAGCGGTGGTCGTTTAATCTTCAGGTGTATTTCTTAAATAGCCGGTTAAACCAGATTCTGAAAATCCGAAAATCAGGAAAAACCATCATCCAGGATCGAACCATATACGAAGATGCTTATATTTTTGCACCCAATTTACACTCCATGGGATTAATGAGCACCCGTGATTTTGAAAATTATTTTACGCTTTTTAATCTGATGACCTCTTTAATTCAACCTCCTGATTTATTGATTTATCTCCGTGCATCGGTACCTACGCTGGTTAATCAAATCCAAAAACGCGGGCGTGAATACGAGAATTCTATACGTCTTGATTACCTCAAACGGCTCAACGAAAGATATGAAGCCTGGATTGGAGCTTATAACCTGGGTAATCTTTTAATTGTTGATGTGGATAACATTAATTTTCCTGAAGTAAAAGAAGATTTAAGTCAGGTTATCAGTAAGATTGATGCACAAATTCATGGTTTATTTTAATTTTATTTTTAAAATCCGGAACGAAAAAGATTTTAAACGGAAATACTGTTTCAAAGTTTTCGATCAATTTGCCATTTTTCAATTTAAATTCATTCTTAATAAGTGAATGTGGTCCTCATTCTGACTAACGGTTCTGCACAAACGCCTTTATTGAAAAACGATAAAATGCTCATTAGTAGATATTTTTACAATTTTATTTACTAAATTTTTTTATTTAATTGCAGTAACTATTTACTAACCTAAAAATTTTACTATGAAACAAAAAATTTTTCTTATATCGGCTTTAACCGGTATGTTAGCATTTACTGCATGTGAAAAAGAAGTAACCCAAGAAGTTCTTCAACCCGAAGAGGAGATGTCAGAGTTAACTGATCCGATGAATGGAGAAATTATTCCGGGTCATTTCATTGTAGTTCTCAAAGATGATGCATCTAAATTTAAATCCTCATCAGACGCATCATACAGTGATAGGGTAAATGAAGTTAAAGCTTTTGCTGAATC
>DATFIZ010000104.1:0-4970 GCA_035269575.1 Bacteroidales bacterium
CATTAACAACCCTCCTGTGTTATCAGTGATCACAGTGTGTGAAACCCCTTCCTGCCCCAGTTCATATGCGGTTAACCGAGCTCCCTGGTTTCGTGGCCGGGTTTCATCCACCCAAACATGAATTTTAATTCCTTTTTGATGAGCCAGGTAAATAGGCGCTGTAGCCGTACCATAATCAATACAAGCCAGCCAACCGGCATTGCAGTGTGTTAAAATATTTACCGTTTCGCCTTTTTTCTTTCGGCCGATCTCTTCAATAACAGGTAACCCATATTCTCCAATCAGCCGGCAATTTTCTATTTCTTTATCTTTTAGTTGGTTAGCCAGTTCAAAGGCTTTATCAATTTTTTCATTGATGCTGTTCAATGATTTTATCCCGTTAAGGATTAAATCAACTGCATATTGTAGGTTAACAGCTGTTGGGCGGGCCGATTTCAAGTAATTGGCAAATGTTTTTATGGCTTGATTGGATTTTTTTTCATTTTTCACTTCAATTAAACCCAGATACATTCCATAAGCAGCAGTTACTCCAATTAACGGAGCGCCGCGGACCCACATTTCTTTTATGGCCGTATAAACATCTTCGGTGGTTTTTAAATCCTGAATAATAAATTGAAAAGGCAAATACCGCTGGTCGATAATCCGGATAATCTCCGAATTGTTTTTACTGACCCAAATCGTATGATAATGTGTATTTTGAATTTTCATAGTTGAAGAATTTGTATAAAATTAGGAAAAGATAACTGAATCTTTAAAACTTTTCTATTTTTGTTACCTAAATAAGAAAAAATTAAACATGGAAGGAATAAAAAATATCATTTTTGATTTGGGGAATGTAATCATTAATATTGATAGCAACAGAGCCGTAAATGCAATGAAAGAAATGGGATTTGATAATTTTGAGGAGAGCTATACCTTGCTTCAGCAATCTGATTTGTTTGATTTTCTGGAGAAAGGCCTGATTACACCCGAAAAATTTCGTGCCGATTTACAGGAGCATTTTAATCGTTCTGTTTCACCTAAAAAGATTGATGATGCGTGGAATTCCATGTTACTTGATTTTCCTAAAAAAAGAATTAAGTTACTACAAGATTTAGAATCGAAATACCGTTTATTTCTTTTGAGTAATACCAATATTATCCATTATCATAAATATAATCAGGATTTTATTGACCAATATGGGTTTGGATTAAGTAACCTGTTCGAAAAAGTCTACTTTTCATTCGATATGGGAATGCGAAAACCTGACCTGGAGGTTTTTAAATATGTAATAAAAGATAGCAACCTAAAACCAATAGAAACCCTGTTTGTTGATGATTCTGCCGAAAATATCGATTCTGCAAATAAGCTGGGATTAAAGACATTATTTATTGATGTTTCCAAAGGAGATGATATTACCCAAAAGTTAAAGGGTTTTTAAAACCCATACCGATTTGATTTCTGATGTTTCCCGCAGTTTGTAAAGTTTTTTTAAAGCCGATATTTCATCAGGATAGGAGTATATAGAAACTCTGATTAAGTTCTCTCCTGACTTAATAATCTCAGGATCATAACCCATCTGCTTCAAATGATTGCAAAATTTCTCAGCATTTCCCATTTTCTTAAAACTGCCTGCAATAAGATGGAAATGGGTATATTGTTCCTGGTCTTTTACGGATTTGGTTTCGGGCTCCTGATAAAACAGCGCTTCTTTTTTGTCGGTTGTTACATCTATGGTTTGATTAATTACGGCTTTTATACTATCGGTTTTGGCAATGCTGTCCAGGTATGTCTTTGACCTAAGCTGCTCTTCTGATTTATTTTCTTTTGAAACAGATTTATTTGATGATAGTAATCCGTAATCTTTAAAGCCATCCGTAAAATACCAGCTTAAGGCAACAAGTAAAAGAACAACAGCAGCTGAAACAATAGCAATAAGCATTTTTTTGCCGGTTTTAGATTTTTTGTTAACGGCAACAGCTGGCGTAGCTGCTTGCTCAATGGGTTTGGTTTCTAAATCTTCTAAACCAAAAGCCTCTGCCAATAGGTTTGATTGTTTGTCCCAGGTAAAAAAAATATCTCCCTTAGGACTCTGGTGGAGTGTTCCTATCTCCGGGAAGTCAACATGTTTTCCGGCCTTTAGTTGCTTTTTAACCTGTGTGACAAATTCTTTAAGTTGTAAATTGGCTTTATCCTTAGCTATTTTTTCTTTCCGGGCAATAAAATCAATGAGCTTCTTATCACTGAAAGAATAGTTAGGATTAAAATGAATTTTCTGGGTTGGGGGTAAAAATTTATTTTCCGAAACATCGAAGGCTGCAGGTTCATATTCGGCAATAAAACCTCCCAGGCCGGGAATGATTACGCCCTGGTTTTCAATGAGTAGTTGTTTTATATGCTGTTTAATATCCACCTTTTATCTTTTGCTGAAACAAATATATTGAAAAATCTTGTAAAGCCAATACTTGTTATTCCTGATTCACGGCTCAACCCTTAGTTTTTTTTCTTTAAATGAAATAAAATAAAATTCTTTTTCATGGGTTAATTATATTATGTTTAATTTTGTTTGAAATTATAATAGCTTTTAAAATGAACAGGCTTATATTAGTAACAGGGGGTACAGGATATATTGGCTCACATACTGTGGTAGAATTGATGAATGAAGGTTTTGATGTGGTCATTATTGATAACCTGTCTAATTCGCAAAAGTCTGTTTTTGACGGGATTACCCAAATTGCAGGTAAGCGGCCTTTTTTTGAGCAATTTGATATTTGTGATAAAGAGAAATTACACAATTTCTTCAGGATTTATAAAAAACTGGATGCTGTTATTCATTTTGCTGCCTATAAAGCGGTGGGCGAATCGATAGAAAAACCGTTAAAATATTATCAAAATAACCTGGTTTCGTTGATGAATCTTCTGGAAGGGATGTCCACGTTTAACATTCCTAATATTGTATTTTCATCTTCTGCAACTGTTTATGGTCAACCGGATAAATTGCCGGCAGATGAAGATGCTCCGGTAAAAAAAGCTACTTCACCTTATGGAAACACCAAACAAATCGCTGAAGAGATTATCCGGGATGTGATGCATGCAAATGAGCATTTTAAGGCTATTTCTTTACGCTATTTTAATCCCATAGGTGCACATCCTTCGGCACTAATAGGAGAATTGCCTCTGGGCGTTCCTGATAATCTGGTGCCTTTTATTACGCAGACCGCCATCGGAATACGCGGTGAGTTAAAAGTGTTTGGCAACGATTATAATACCCCCGACGGAACGGCTATTCGTGATTATATTAATGTGGTTGATTTGGCCAAAGCGCATGTAGTAGCGATAAAACGATTGATAGACCAAAAAAATAAAAAGAATTTTGAAGTGTTTAACCTGGGAACAGGAAAGGGCACATCAGTAATGGAAATTGTGAAAGCTTTTGAAAAAGCTACCGGCGAAAAGTTAAATTACAAAATTGTTGGCCGCAGAGCAGGGGATGTGGAGTCGGTTTATGCCGATACATCACTGGCGAATAGTGAATTGGGATGGGAAACCGGGATAGGATTAAAAGAAACTTTGTTGTCGGCATGGAAATGGGAAAAAAATATACGAAATAAAAAAAATAACGATAATGAGTAAGTCCATTCTAATAACCGGCGGAGCCGGATTTATTGGTTCACATGTAGTACGGCTGTTTGTAAAAAAATACCCGGATGATAAAATTATCAATCTGGATCAATTAACGTATGCCGGAAACCTGGAAAATTTAAAAGATGTTGAAAAGGCTCCCAATTATGAGTTTGTAAAGGGAGATATTGTTGATGATGATTTTATTTTTGATTTATTTCAAAAATATCAGTTCGACGGGGTAATACACCTTGCCGCCGAGTCGCATGTGGACCGCTCTATAGCTAATCCCAATGCGTTTATCAAAACCAATATCGTAGGTACACTTAACCTGCTAAATGCAGCAAGAGCTCACTGGAAAGATACAGAAGGAAAACTTTTTTATCATATTTCAACCGATGAGGTGTACGGCTCGCTGGGCGATGAGGGTTTGTTTACCGAAGAAACTTCGTATGACCCCCGGAGCCCTTATTCAGCATCCAAAGCAAGTTCCGACCATCTGGTGAGGGCCTACTATCATACCTTTGGACTACCCGTTGTAATAACCAATTGTTCGAATAATTACGGGCCTAATCAGTTCCCCGAAAAGTTAATTCCTTTAGCCATCAATAATATTAAGAATAAGAAATCAATTCCTATCTACGGAAAAGGCGAAAATGTTCGCGATTGGTTGTATGTGGAAGATCATGCTAAGGCTATCGATTTGGTATTTCATCAGGGAAATGTTGGTGAAACATATAATATTGGCGGGAACAATGAGTGGCAAAATATTGAATTGATTCGTACGCTTTGCCAAATTATGGATAAGAAACTTAATCGAAGCGAAGGAGAATCCGAAAAGCTAATCACTTTTGTAAAAGACCGTGCCGGACACGATTTACGGTATGCCATCGACTCATCCAAGATACAAAAGGAACTGGGATGGAGCCCCTCGCTTCAATTTGAAGAAGGAATGGAAAAAACAGTTGACTGGTATCTCGAAAACGAGGAGTGGCTAAAGCATGTTTTGAGTGGCGACTACGAGAAGTATTACGATGAGCAGTATGCGAAAAGATGATGATAATTTAAGTAGCGGCAGTAGGCAGCAGCAGATCTCCTGTGCTTTGCAATCGCACGCTGCCGCACGCTGCCGCTGAAGCTTTAGCGCAAGCGTCTGAAGCTTTAGCGGAAGCGTCTAAAGCTTATAGCAAACGCGTTGAAGCTTGGGAGATCAAAGTAAGCAGAATAGAATCAATAACGAATTTACAAATACACAAAAGTCCTTTGTGTCTTGGCGACTTGGCGGTGAAAATAAAAATCTGAATTGCCCTGCTGAAGTAACCAGCAGCATTAGGTTGCAGCTTATACCAAAAAAACAGATTCATTCTTTT
>DATFIZ010000105.1:0-3867 GCA_035269575.1 Bacteroidales bacterium
CGGGGAGGACATCCTGTGGTTCAGAAAAAAATGAAACAATGGTCGTTGCGGATTTCTGCTTATGCCGAACGATTGTTGTATGATTTGGAAAAGCTGGAATGGTCAGATTCGTTAAAAGAGATTCAGCGAAACTGGATTGGCCGCTCCGAAGGTGCTGAAATAGATTTTCAGCTAAAAGGAATAGATTCAGCAATTACCGTATTTACTACTCGTCCCGATACTACTTGGGGAGTTACTTTTATGGTATTGGCACCCGAAAGTGAATTGGTCCAGCAAGTTACTACACCCGAACATGAGAATGATGTAAAAGAATATATCGAAGAGACCAAAAAACGTTCCGAGCGTGAGCGACTTGCCGACGCCAGAACCGTTAGCGGCCAATTTACAGGTGGTTTTGCCATTAATCCGTTAACAAATCAGGAAATTCCAATTTATATCAGCGATTATGTGCTTATGGGTTATGGTACCGGAGCAATTATGGCCGTCCCCGGACATGACAGTCGCGATTTTAAGTTTGCCCGCCATTTCGATTTGCCCATTATTCAGGTTGTGGTAAAAGAGGGAGAGGAAGCTTCAGATACTGCAACGTGGAACGATTCATATGATGCGAAAGAAGGTAAAATTATTCATTCGGATTTTATTAATGGCTTGGATGTCACTAAGGCTATAGAAAAAACCATTCAACACCTCGAAGAAAAGGAAATAGGTAAAAGAAAAGTGAATTATCGTTTGCGCGATGCTATTTTTAGTCGTCAACGATATTGGGGCGAGCCATTCCCTATTTATTTTAAGGAGGATATCCCTTACCCCTTAGATAAAGATAAATTGCCGTTGGAGTTGCCTGAAGTGGATGCCTATTTGCCAACGGAAAAAGGGGAACCGCCTTTGGCACGGGCTAAAAATTGGGAAACACCCGAAGGGTATCATTTTGAATATAGCACAATGCCCGGATTTGCCGGTTCTTCGGCTTACTATTTAAGGTATATGGATCCTAAAAATGAAGATGCCCTTGTATCGAAAGAAGCCAATGAATACTGGCAGGATGTTGATTTATATATTGGAGGAACAGAACATGCCACTGGGCATCTGATCTATTCAAGATTCTGGAATAAGTTTTTATACGATATCGGATGGGTATGTAAAGATGAGCCTTTTAAAAAATTGATCAATCAGGGAATGATTCAGGGACGGTCGAATTTTGTTTACAGAGTAAAAGGTTCAAACAAATTTGTTTCTTATCATTTACGCAAGGATTATGATGTTACACCTATCCATGTGGATGTAACTATTGTTGATAACGATATTTTAGATATTGAAGCCTTTAAGAACTGGAATCCGGAGTATAAGAATGCTGAATTTATACTCGAAGGCGAAAAGTACATCTGTGGATATGCCGTGGAAAAAATGTCCAAATCCTTGTATAATGTAGTTAACCCCGACGATGTAATTGACCAGTATGGAGCCGATACCCTCAGGATGTATGAAATGTTCTTAGGTCCTCTGGAAATGTCAAAACCATGGGATACTAATGGAATTGACGGAGTACATAAGTTTTTGCGTAAATTCTGGAGACTGTTTTTTGATAATGATAATAATTTTAACATATCGAATGAAGATGCCTCTGAAGATGAGTTGAAAGTATTGCATAAAACCATTAAAAAAGTACAGGAAGATATTGAGCGGTTCTCTTTTAATACATCCGTAAGTGCATTTATGATTTGTGTAAACGAACTTACCGATCTAAAATGTACTAAACGGCAGATTTTAGAACCATTATTAATTTTATTATCCCCATTTGCTCCTCATATTACAGAAGAGCTTTGGAGTCTCGCGGGGAATACAGAAAGTATAGCTTATGCAGATTTTCCAAAATTCGAAGAAAAATACTTAATCGAAAGTTCTATAGAGTATCCTGTATCTTTTAACGGGAAAATGCGTTTTAAAATCAAATTGCCGGTTGATATTCAGGCAAAAGAAGCAGAAGAAAGAGTGTTGCAACACGAAATGGCTCAAAAATGGTTAGAAGGTAAAACGCCTAAAAAAATTATTTTTGTTCCTAAAAAAATTATTAATGTTGTAGTATAATAAATGAGTTAATGAATAAAAAAGTATTGCAAAATATAAAGATTTATGCCATTATAACACTAGGGCTTTTTATTAATGCCTTAGGATGGACCGCCTTTCTAATCCCTGCAGAAATTACCGGCGGAGGAGTTACGGGTGTGGCTACCCTTATTTTTTATGCCACAAAATTCCCTGTAGGCGTTTCTTACCTGATTATTAATGCTATATTGATATTAGCCAGCATAAAAGTATTAGGTAAAGGTTTTGGCATAAAAACTATTTTTGCTACCGTTACCCTTACCCTTTTCCTTTCTGTTTTACAGGGAATCATTAAGGAGCCCATTGTTACCGAAAACTTTATGTCAACTGTAATCGGGGGAATTCTTGCAGGTGCAGGCGTTGGAATTGTTTTTAGCCAGGGAGGAAGTACCGGAGGAACTGATATCATTGCCATGATGATTAATAAATATCGAAACATCAGTCCCGGTAAAGTTATTCTTTATGCTGATGTACTGATTATTTCATCCTCGTTTTTGATTTTTCAATCGCTGGAAAAAATAGTTTATGGTTATGTTACGATGGCTGTAACTGCGTATGTAATCGATATGGTATTAACCGGTGCAAAACGAACCGTTCAGATGTTTATTTTTTCGAAAGATTATGATAAGATTGCAGAAAGGGTTGCCATGGAAATGAACAGAGGTATTACCCTGCTTGACGGGCAGGGATGGTATTCAAAAAAAGAATCAAAAATATTACTGGTGCTTGTAAAAAAACAAGAATCAGGTAGTTTATTACGTATCATTAAGGATATAGATCCCGATGCATTTATTTCGGTAAACAATGTAATGGGAGTTTATGGATTGGGTTTTGACCAGATAAAATTGTAAGGGTTTGAATTTTAGTAATTTATTTTTTATTTTTCCTGCAAATATTTAATTTTATGTATCTTAAGAAAATATCAATTGCCGGTTTTGGATTATTAATAATTATCCTGCTCAGTATCTTTAAACCTTCCGAAAGCAGTATCCTTTCTCGTAATACACATATTTATGCCGTTGGGATTGATGAAAATATTATTTATCATGATATCCAAAAAGAATATGGAATCACTATTGATTCATTTAATATATCGCAGGGAAAAATAAGAAGAAATTATAATCTTGCCCGGTTGTTAACGGAAACGGAACTCGAATATGATAAAATTAATAAGGCAATAAAAAGCTCGGCCAATGTTTTTGATATCAGAAAAATAAAAGCTGGCAACCAATATAGATTGTATTTTACAAAAGACAGTTTAAATACATTAAAGTATTTTGTATACAGGCACAGTCCTACCGAATATTTAAAAATCGATTTTAATAAAGAACCCGTTGCTTTTAAAGGGACTAAAGAAATTATTAATGTAAAAAGAACCTGCTCAGGGGTAATATCATCTTCTTTATGGAGTACGATGATCGATAATAATATTGATCCGATGATGGCTATCCGTTTGTCAGAAATATATGCCTGGACCATTGATTTTTTTGGTTTAGAAAAAGGCGATCAATTTAAAGTGCTTTATGACGAGCAGTATGTGGATAGTATTCCCATAGGAATAGGTCAGATTTATGCCGTAAGTTTTAACCATAAGGGAGAAGAGATGTTGGCTTATGCATTTGAACAGGATAAGCAACTGAGTTATTTTGATGAAACGGGTAAAAGTCTTCGCCGTCAATTTTTAAAGGCACCCTTACGATTTTCCAGAATAAGTTCAGGATTTACGAACAGCCGTTTTCATCCCATTCTTAAAATTTACAGACC
>DATFIZ010000106.1:0-11440 GCA_035269575.1 Bacteroidales bacterium
TAGCGAATCTTCAAAACTCAGAGAAATTTTTTGATCAGGCAATTAATACCTGCCAAACAGGGTTGAAATATTATCCTGAGGATATTATGTTAAAAAAGTTGTTGGGATATGGATATTATTTAAATAAAGAGTTAGATACCGCAGCAATAATTTTTAATGAAATAATTTCACAGGGCGACACTTCTTTTTTTAGTTTAAAGTATCTGGGTTTATCTTATTTTGAAATGCAACAATTTGAAAAAGCAACCGCTATATTATTGCAGTCAGTTGAGTTAGTAGATGACGATGCTGAAGTGTTATTCTACCTGGGCTCTGCTTATGGTCGCTGTGGAGAATTTGAAAAAGGAATTAAGTATTTAAACCGGGCTTTGAAAACCATGGAGCCACCGGCTAAGCAAGTTGCCAGTATATGTGAAGAATTTGCTTATTTATACCGTGAAATGGGGAAATATGAACTTTCGGTTGAATATTTAAAAGTGGCTTACCGTAACAGTGCAAAGCCTATTCTTTCATTTAAAATGGGCCAAATTTATGACCTCTACCTTAACGATAAAAAAATGGCGATTAATTATTATGACGGCTACCTGACTATGTCTAACCCCAATGATTCTGTTCAAACAGATATTGTACCTTTAAATACCGATGAAAAGGAATTAAAAGAATATGTTAAAAACAGAATTCGTCAGCTTGAAGAAGAGATGTTTTTCGAAGATGCCGGGGAATAAAAAAAGAGGGTGTCCAAAAAGTATTTGTGGAACTTCGTGATTCCTTTGTGTGACTTTGTGGTAAAATCATAAAGTATTGATAAGCAGAGTATCGCAAAGAAATCGCAAAGTTTTGCTAAGCAAATGGATAATCAATTTTACCATTTTTAGATACTTTTTGGACAGCTCCAATAAAAAAAGGGTTGAAATTTTCAATCCTTTTTAATATGATTTTATTTTTTATCTTTTTCTTCGTCCTTCTTAGGCTCCGCTTTTTTTGTTGTCTTTTTGGCTGTTGTCTTTTTAGCTGTTGTTTTCTTAGCCGTTGTTTTTTTAGTTGTAGTCTTTTTTGCCGTTGATTTGGCAGTTGTAGTTTTTTTGGCTGCTGTAGATTTTTTTTCAGTTTTTGGTTTTGTTTCCTTTTTCTCAGCAGGTTTATCTTCAGTTTTCGGTTTGGGTGTAATGGCTTCCTTTTTTTTCACACTTTCTTTCTGAGTATTTTCAACTTTTTTAAAGTGTTTTCGAGGTCTACGTTTACCGAAACTTCCGCTAAAAAGTTTACCTCTTCTGGTTTTTGTATCTCCTTTACCCATAATATTAAATTTTAGTTATTATTTCCTTTGAATCCAAATATAAGAATATTAGTGTAAACAAGGAAATATTCTGAATATTAAAAAAGAAAGCTGGTATTTCAACCAGCTTTCAATGTTAAAAAAATGTATTTTATTTATACAAAAATTCCAACAGCTACGGTTAATCCAGCCATAACTACCGAAACCATGGTCATCAATTTTATCAATATGTTTAATGAAGGACCTGAGGTATCTTTAAACGGGTCACCAACAGTATCCCCGGTAACACTTGCTTTGTGAGCTTCGCCACCTTTTCCTCCATAATTTCCTTTTTCAATATATTTTTTAGCATTATCCCATGCACCTCCTGAATTATTTAGCATACATGCTAATGTAAATCCAGTAACCAGACCGCCGGCTAATAATCCAACAACTCCGGCTACTCCTAAAATAACACCAACAATAACGGGTACTGCAATGGCAAATAATGAGGGAAGTAACATTTCTTTTTGTGCTCCTTTTGTTGAGATTGCTACACATCTTGCATAATCAGGTTTCCCTGATCCATCCATAATTCCAACAATCGTTTTAAATTGATGGCGAACTTCGTCTACCATCGCTCCGGCAGCACGGCCAACAGCTTTCATGGTCATTGCACTAAATACGAATGCCATCATTGCTCCAAGGAATAATCCACCCAATAACATGGGGTTAAACAGAGATAAATCGTAAGCAGCTGAGAAATCTTTAATGGAAGCACTGGCTATTTCAATTGCTTTTTGCCCTTCTTCTACGGCAGGCATATTCTCGGTTCCTTTATAGAATAAGGTATCTCCAATTTGTTTAAATCCTTCTGCACTGGATGCGGCCAGTTTTCCTAACCATAATCTTACCTCTTCCATATAAGCAGCTAATAAAGCCATAGCTGTTAATGCAGCTGAGCCAATAGCAAAACCTTTTCCTGTAGCAGCTGTAGTGTTTCCAAGCATATCGAGAGCATCGGTTCTTTCTCTTACTTCTTTAGGTAGTTCAGACATTTCTGCATTTCCACCTGCATTATCGGCGATAGGTCCAAATGCATCGGTTGCTAATGTAATCCCTAAGGTAGAGAGCATTCCTACAGCGGCAAAACCTATTCCGTATACACCCATGGCAAAATTGCTAAATCCTCCGGCAAAACCGAATGCTCCAATAATACCCACAACAATGGTTGCCACAGGAATCCATGTGGAGTACATTCCTACGGCAATTCCATCGATAATTGTTGTTGCGTGTCCTCCCTGTGCTTGATTGGCAATGCCTTTGGTAGGTTTATATTCATCCGAAGTAAAATACTCGGTTCCTTGTCCGATAATAACTCCGGCAACAAGGCCTGTAACTACAGAGCCGAAAATCCCCCATGTAATCCATTCAAAATATGCTAATCCGGCGACCGCTACTAAAATTAATAATGAGCTACCACCCGTACCTAATAATAATGCATTTAAGAGGTTTTTTTGTGTAGCCGACTCTTTTGTTCTTACCATAAAAATACCAATAATTGACAGGATAATTCCAAATGCAGCTACCAGCATGGGTGAAATAATGGATTGTACAGAATCAACCGTTGACATGGCTGGTAGTGCAGCACCTAATGCAGCAGTGGCAAGAATTGAGCCTGCATAGGACTCGTAAAGATCGGCTCCCATTCCGGCAACATCTCCAACATTGTCACCTACGTTATCAGCAATGGTTGCAGGGTTCCTGGGATCATCTTCAGGAATACCGGCTTCAACCTTACCTACTAAATCGGCTCCCACGTCAGCAGCTTTCGTATAAATACCTCCGCCTACACGTGCAAAGAGAGCTTGTGTTGATGCACCCATTCCGAAAGTTAACATGGTAACGGTAATTTCAACCAGTTTGCCATGCTCAGTTGTCCCCGGGTGAACAAAAGTAAGGCCTAACATATCAAACCCATGCTGCATATGTTCAGCAGTATATACAAATTTATTTAAAACATACCACCAAAGGGCTATGTCAAGTAAGGCAAATCCTACCACTACAAGCCCCATGACAGCACCACTTCGGAAAGCTATTTTTAATCCTTTATTTAACGATTGAGAGGCTCCGTGTGCTGTCCGTCCTGATGCATAGGTTGCTGTTCGCATGCCTAAATATCCGCACAAACCTGAAAAGAAACCTCCGGTTAAAAATGCTACCGGTACAAATGGATTTTGTACCCCAAAATAAGCAAGCATTAATAATAATAGAAACAGCACAATAAAAACAATCGTTACCACCCTGTATTGTCTTCGTAAATAAGCCATTGCACCATCGCGAACATGCTGGGCAATTTCTTTCATTTTATCTGTTCCTTCAGAGTTTTTCATCATGTTTTTGAAGAAAAACCAGGCAAAAATCAGTGCTAATACTGACGCTAAAGGAATGAACCAAAATATACCTTCCATTTTTTTCGTTTTTAAATTAGTAATTATAGTTTAGAATTATTTTCAAATATCCAATTATCGGGTGTTTGTTATTTTTTTAATAAAAACAAAAATAGAGCATAAAATTCTGTTGTACAACATAAATTTAAAATAATTGTTTCTTAAATTACTTTTTGTTAAATCATTACAAAAATGTTTTTTACTTTTGTTAACTGGTGGAAAAGTTTTTTATTTTCATCCGTTTTTGCTTCAAATAATCTGCTATTTAAAAAGTTTCTTTATTGACTCTTTTTTTTAAGACATAAATGATTGAGCTGGATTTTTTTACATGGATTAAGCTGTATATGTAAGCGAAAAAACCGATAAATATACCTCGTAAAAATTGAAAATTTTTATCCCGGTATTTTTCACTCAATAACGAATTGTAGAACGAATCAAAAGGTAATCTTTTTAGCTTTGTTATGGTAAAATGTGCTGAAGTAAGCTTACCAATGGTTTGAGGGGTAAAATGCCAGATATGCCTTGGCACATCGTAACCAGCCCAAAATTTTTGATATAATTTGCCGTCAAAACTATCCGGATTAGGTAATGCCAGGATAAGAACGCCATCATTATCCAATATTTCTGATATTCTTTGCAGGTATAACCGGGGTTGATATAAATGTTCCAGTACATGCCACAGCGTTACTACTTTAAATTTTTGATTAATCTCCCTGTTGAGTAGTTTCTCGGGAGGGAGGATATTCAATCCGAAATGTTGTTGGCCGAAGTTTCTGGCCTGCTCATTCACTTCCAGACCCAGGGTTTGATAGCCCTTACCTTGTATATAATTTAAAAAATAGCCTGTTCCGCAGCCAATATCCAACAGGGTTTCTCCGGAAGATATTTTTTTAATGAGTTGGTATTTTTTTCCAAGCATGATTTTTCGGGCAATATGATATAGCCTGTTAACAATACCTTTTTTAGTATCTGAGTGGGAGATATACTCTTCACTTGCATAATATGAACCGATAGATTCTTCGTCAGGTATATTTTGGGTAAAAAGAAAATTGCATGATGTACATTGCCAGATTTCAAAGGGTTGGTTTGAAATGGAATAATCTTTTAAATGAATAACTGATGTTATCTTTTCACTCAAACACATCGGGCATTTTGAATACTCAATTTTTTTCATTAAACAATTTAAGATTTTAAATAATTACTAACTCCCCCATCCACTGCGGTCTAAGCTTCGGTATTGTATGGCTTCTGCCAGGTGGTAGGATTGAATGTTCTCTGTTCCTTCCAGATCGGCAATGGTTCTTGCTACTTTTAATATCCGGTCGTATGCCCTGGCGGATAGTCCAAGTTTTTCCATCGCTTTTTTAAGCAGTGTTTTTCCGGCAGTATCGATTTCACACCAGGTACGAATCATTTTAGAAGACATTTGTGCGTTGCTGTATATTTGTTCATGGGAACTAAATCGTTCCGACTGTTTTTCACGTGCTTTCAACACTCGTTTTTTGATTTCTTCGCTGCTTTCTGCGGGTTTTGTTTCTGCCAGCTCGTCGTACGAAACAGGGACTACTTCAATATGTATGTCGATACGGTCGAGGAGGGGTCCTGAAATTTTGTTCAGGTACCGTTGAATATTTCCCGGGGCACATACGCATTCTTTATCCGGATGATTGTAATATCCGCAGGGGCAGGGGTTCATTGAGGATACAAGCATAAAACTTGCGGGATATTCTACCGTAAATTTCGCTCTGCTGATGGTTATAATTCTGTCTTCTAACGGTTGCCTCATAACTTCGAGCACCGAGCGTTGAAATTCGGGCAGCTCATCTAAAAACAGTACTCCGTTATGAGCCAGGGATATTTCCCCGGGTTGAGGATACCCTCCGCCACCCACCAGGGCAACATCGGAAATGGTGTGGTGAGGTGAGCGAAAAGGCCTTCGGGTCATTAATGACGTTTCACCGTCGATCTTCCCGGCTACCGAATGAATTTTCGTTGTTTCCAAAGCTTCGTGCAGAGTGAATGGAGGAATAATGGTGGGTAAGCGTTTGGCAAGCATGGTTTTTCCTGCACCCGGAGCTCCAATCATTATGATGTTATGTCCTCCGGCAGCAGCAATTTCAAGGGCTCGTTTAACGTTTTCCTGACCCCGAACATCAGCAAAATCAAGATCATAATTATTAATATTCGCAAAAAATTCTTCTCGTGTGTCAACTACTGTTCTTTCTAATTCCGTATCATGATTGAAAAAATCAATCACCTCTTTAATATTATCCACACCATAAATATCCAAATCATCAACTACGGCAGCTTCTTTTGCATTTTCCCCGGGTAAGATAAAGCCTTTAAAACCTTGTTTGCGTGCCTGTATGGCGATAGGTAATACTCCTTTAATTCTTTGTAACCCCCCGTCAAGGGATAGTTCACCCATAATCAGGTAATTCTCTAACTGTTCCGACTCTATCTGTTCAGAGGCTGCCAGTATCCCTACTGCCAAAGGAAGGTCGTAAGCAGAACCTTCTTTACGAATATCGGCAGGAGCCATGTTTATCACGATTTTTTTGCCAGGGACTTTGTATCCGTTGGTTCTTAGGGCGGAATCTATTCGTTGCTGACTTTCTTTGACAGCGCTATCCGGTAATCCGACAAGGTGAAAATTAACTCCCTGGGAAACACTTACTTCTATGGTAATGGTTGTTGCGCTTATCCCTTGTACAGCACTTCCATAGGTTTTGACCAGCATAAAAAAACAAATTTAATTTTAAAAAAGATTATTTTCGATATAATGAATTAGAGCATGGATTACTTTGATATGTATTTCTTGGGCACGATCAGCATAATCAGCATAGGGAGCGCGAATTTCAATATCACAATTTTGAGCCAGTTTGCCCCCTTTTTTTCCGGTTAGTGCCACCACTTTTATTCCTTTTGTTTTTGAAACCTCCGCTGCTTTTAATACATTGGCTGAATTGCCGCTGGTGCTAATGGCAAGTAATACATCCCCCTCTTGTCCAACAGCTTCGATATATCTTGAAAAAATGTAATCATAGCCATAGTCATTTGCCGTACATGTTATATGTGTCGGGTCGGAAATGGAAATAGCAGCTACGGCAGGCCGGTTTTCTCTGAAGCGGCCGGTAAGTTCTTCGGCAAAATGCATGGCGTCGCCCATTGATCCGCCGTTACCACAGGAAATAATTTTATTCCCTTTTTTTAAAGCATCGATAATGATGTCACCTGCTGACTGGATTTTTAACAAATTACTTTCATCCTCGATAAAAGTGGTTAGTATTTTTTGTGCATCTATAAAGTCTGATTTTATCGTATTCATGATCATTAGTTTTTTGCAACTGCTAAGTTAAAAATAATCTTTTTTATAAACATAGTGTAAATAAATTAATGCAATTTATTTATTAGACAGCCAAAATTAGCAGGAGATGATTTTTTAAACTTCTCGGGAGCTTTTTTTTCATTAAATTAATTGTTAAACTTGCTTGGATAATTTCTTACAGGTTCTAAAGTATAAATCTAAATTTTATCAATGATTTATTTACTTTTGTGTAATTTTGATAGTATAACCTGAATTTTATTTATGAGCAAGATTAAGTTAAATGTATTGGGGATATCCTATAGCCAGACACAAACCGGCGCATATGCTTTGGTTCTGACCGAAGAAAATGGCGAAAGACGTATCCCGATAATTATTGGTGGATTTGAGGCACAGGCTATTGCTATTCAGCTGGAAGGTTTAAAACCTCCTCGTCCGTTAACACACGATCTATTCTTAAATTTCGCAACATCTTTTGGAGTTAACTTGCTCGAGGTTAATATATATCGCCTGGAAGAAGGGGTGTTTTATTCTCAATTAATTTGCAATAACGGAAAAAATAATATCTCCATTGATGCCAGAACTTCTGATGCTATTGCCCTTGCATTGAGGTTTAAATGTCCAATTTATACTACCGAAGAGATTTTACAAAAGTCAGGTATTGTAATTGATATTGAGAGTGAAGATAAAATGCAATCTAAGAATCCAACCGAGGATGACTCGTCAGATAAAGAAGCACCGGATTTATCATCCATGTCCGGATATGAATTCGAGGAATTAGATATTGAGGCTCTCGAAGCTCTTCTGGATGAGGCAATAAAAAAAGAAGAGTATGAGAAAGCATCTATTATTAGAGATGAAATCAATAAACGTAAAAAAGATTAAGAAAATTTAAATTGATATAAATGAAAAAACTACTCGTTCTCTTTTCTCTTGTAATTGTTATTGCAGGAGTTTTTGCATCACAAAGTAATACAAACGAACCCCAAAGTATATTAGCAAGTGATACGACATCCGTTAAGACGGACACGGTTGATTCATCCGATTATTTAATATCCGATCAAACCCAAGAGAAAGTTGAAGAAGAGGTTTCTAAATCCAATATACTTATAAAAGGGAAGGATAATTCCGGATTTAGTTTCGTTACTATTCTTCGAGGGCTTTTAGGCATGGTGGTAATTATTATATTAGCCTGGATTTTTAGTGCTGACCGGAAGAATGTAGATTGGGTTGTTATTGGAAAAGGGCTTGCTATACAGTTAATCCTGGCTATAAGTATTCTGTACATCCCGTTTGTTGCTTTTTTCTTCGAATTTGTAGGTAAAATCTTCGTTAAGATACTTGATTTTACCGATGCCGGCAGTACGTTCCTTTTTGGTTCTATTATGGACACCGATTCTATGGGGATGATTTTTGCTTTTCAAATTTTACCCACCATAATTTTCTTTTCGGCCTTAACCAGTGTATTGTTTTATTGGGGTATAATACAAGTGGTCGTTAAAGGTTTAGCCTGGTTAATGATAAAAGCGATGAAGTTATCGGGAACAGAGAGTTTGTCTGTTGCCGGAAATATCTTTCTGGGGCAAACAGAATCTCCTTTAATGATAAAAGCTTACCTGCCCAAAATGAATGATTCAGAAATGTTATTGGTAATGATAGGAGGAATGGCTACTGTTGCCGGAGGGGTACTGGCAGCATATATAGGTTTTTTGGGAGGTGACGATCCTGTACAAAGGGTTTTATTTGCGAAACACTTGCTAACTGCATCGGTAATGGCTGCCCCCGGAGCAATTGTTATTTCTAAGGTATTGATGCCACAGACTGAAAAACCGGATAAAATTCAAAAAGAAACCGATGTGTCTATGGATAAAATTGGATCTAACTTTTTGGATGCACTTTCAAATGGTACGATTGAAGGATTAAAGCTGGCTGCTAATGTGGGTGCCATGTTGCTTGTGTTTTTTGCTTTTATTGCTATGGTTAACTTTGTTTTTATTAAAGTAGGTTCATGGATTAACCTGAATGAAGTTATTGCACAGGCTACTGACGGGCAGTATGATGGTCTGTCGCTCGAATTTATTTTAGGCTATTTGTTTGCTCCGTTGATGTGGGTTATTGGTGTGGCTAAAGAAGATGTGGCGCTGGTAGGAAGATTGCTGGGTGAAAAATTGATTGCCAGTGAGTTTGTAGGATATACCAGTCTGGCCACATTAAAAACTACAGGAGATGCTGCTTATGGCAGCTTCACACAATACAAATCAATTATTATGGCAACCTATATGCTGTGCGGGTTTGCCAATTTTGCATCGATTGGTATACAAATCGGAGGTATTGGAGGATTAGCACCCAACAAAAGAACCTTTTTATCTAAACAAGGAATGAGAGCTTTAGTCGGTGGAACACTGGCCTCATTATTGTCTGCTACAATTATTGGAATGATACTTGGTTAAAGGCCTACAAAAATGCATATGAAATTTAAACATTGTTTCGTTTTTATTTTTTTATGGCTGATGTCAGTTGCTTGTTACGGGCAACCGGGCGGGGGTAATACAGATTATCTGGTTACGATCCATACCGATTATGGAAAGATAAAGATCCTTTTATTTGATGATACCCCAATCCATAAAGAGAACTTTATTCAGTTAGCTCAGGCAGGAGTTTATGATCATATTGTTTTTCATAGAGTGATTGATAATTTTATGATTCAAACAGGAGATAATACCACCCGCAATAAACCTGTTGATTATAACCCTTCAATTATTCAGCGTACAATTGCCGCAGAGATCAAATCGCATCATAAGCATGTTCGAGGTGCTGTGGGAGCAGCAAGATATGGGGGTTCACAAAATCCGCAAAAACGATCGAGTGGAACCCAGTTTTATATTATTCAAAACTGTAACGGAGCTCCTCACCTGGATGGTGAATATACTGTTTTTGGACAGGTTATGAGTGGATTTAAAGTAATCGATGAAATTGCTTCACAGCCCGTGACTGAAAATAATAAACCTGTTGAAGAAATATATATTACCATAGATGTTCAGGAAGTTGATAGGACAGATATTAATAAATTTTATAATTTTACCTATTAAAATCATTAATCATTTTTTGATATGAAAAAGATTGTTGTTTTAGGAGCAGGACTTATTGGAAAGGCAATTGCCGTTGATTTGGCAAAATCTTTTGAGGTTACTGCTGTTGATATTAACCCTTCGGAGTTGGAGAAATTTAATAAATATGAAAATATATCCACCCAAATTGCCGATCTAGCTGATGTGGAAGAATTTAACCAGGTGATAAAAGATTTTGATCTGGTTATAGGGGCTTTGCCCGGATATATGGGGTATAATGCGGTTAAACAATCTATCTTAGCCGGGAAGGATATTATTGATATCTCCTTTTTTAGAGAAGAACCCTATGATTTGGATCAATTAGCTAAAGAAAAAAATGTAACCGCAATTATTGATGCCGGTATTGCTCCCGGTATGGGGAATGTTATTCTGGGTTATCATAATGAAAGGATGCAGATTAACAGCTATAAATGTTACAGTGGAGGACTTCCTTTTAAGCGTGAGTGGCCTTATGAGTATAAAGCTGTATTTTCTCCTATGGATGTACTGGAGGAGTATACACGACATGCCCGATATGTTTTAAATGGAGAAATGGTTGTTCGTAAAGCGCTGTCAGAGGATGAACTCGAATATTTTGAGCCTATTGGCTCCTTAGAAGCATGGAATACCGATGGATTGAGAACTCTAATTAAGACCATGAATATTCCTAATATGATTGAGAAAACATTGCGGTATCCCGGAACTATTGAATATATAAAGGTTTTAAGGGAAACCGGTTTTTTTGATAATGATTATATTCTTGTGAATGGGAAGCAGGTAAGACCCATTGATTTTACCGCCAAACTTTTATTTCCCGTTTGGGAATTAAAGCGCAACGAAGAAGATTTTACCATGATGCGTGTAATTATTAAAGGAAAAGAAAACGGAAAAGAAAAAAAATACGCATACAACCTTTTTGATAAATACGATAAAGAAACCGGGATTACATCTATGGCACGAACTACAGGATATACCTGTACCGCTATAACCAACTTATTTGCAAAGGGAATGGTTAAACATAAAGGCTTATGCCCACCGGAATATTTAGGGGTAGATGAAAAGAATTTTAATTTTATTATGGATTACCTGAACGAAAGAGGAGTAAAATATACGATTACCGAGGAATAAAATTCATCTATTTTTTTTAACATAGATAACAGGGCGCAGCATATTTCGGATTTAATCGATTAATATAATCCATCAATATGGGATCCTGTCCGACAAGTACCCGGTATTTGTTTTTCTATTGATTTATTGATTGTTTATGCAGTGTTATCTGCTGGTATCGCTTTACTCGATGATT
>DATFIZ010000107.1:0-2088 GCA_035269575.1 Bacteroidales bacterium
ACAAAATCTACTGATGCAGGTAATGAATAAGAAAACAATTCACCAGCTGTCAATAGTGTTTTCGTTTTATCTTTTTTATCGGTTTTTATGGTATTAAAAACATAATCAATTAACCCGCCGGTAATGTCTGCTTTTTTTACCTGTACATTTTTATATTGCTCAATCTTCTTTAATACCTGTGGCGGATGATTGATATCTATTAAAACAACTTCTTTAAATTGCCTGGACAACTCCTCTACAGGAACATCCAGCAACCAACCACTCCCTAAAATCACAGCTTTACCTTTAATCTTGCTTTCTGCTGATTTTAAAATAAAATTTTTACAATGGGTATTATGTTCATCCCATCCGTTTTTCTCTCTGATATAACGATTAATAATACCTTTCTGGTCGGAAATGTATTTCATTTTTGAAAGCTTTAATGAATTATTTAGCTTTTGGATAGGCCTTTTTAAAAACATGGGATTTAAAATTTAAAAAATAAGTAATATAACAGCTTTACTTTTGATAAAGTTACAAAAATTAAACATTTTACTATCGGGTTTGTTAATTTTGCCAATAACATTTTCGATTAAATTATTTTATCATGATAAAAAATCCATTACTACACAAACCAAACGAAACTATTGATTTTAAAAGCATTCAAAGCAATCATATTGCTGAAGCTGTTGAAAACGGGATTGAAAAAGCCAACAATCAATTACATACGATTTATAGCGTTAAAGATAACTCAAGAACTTTTAGCAATACGCTCCTTGCATTGGATAATTTATACAATGAGCTTACTAAAGTATATGAAACAGAATCATTGCTGGCCTTTGTACATCCCGATAAGGATATTAGAGATGAATGTTTGAAACAAACCGCTATACTGGAAAAATTTTTTAACGAAATCGCGTTAAGCGAGCCTTTGTATAAAGCGGTAAAGAACTATTCCAGAACAGAGGAAGCAAAAAAATTACAGGGAGCGCGAAAAAAATATTTGAAAGAAACCATCGAAGAGTTTGAACGAAACGGTTTTGCCTTACCCAAAGAAAAAAGGAATCAGCTAAAAAAGATACAGGATAAATTATCTGACTTAGGCATTCAGTTCGATTCCAATATCAGCTCGCATAAAGACTTCTTAATCGTTACAGAAAAAGAGATGGAGGGTTTACCGGATGATTACAAAGAGGAGCACAGGCAGGATGACGGAACCTATAAAATCGGCTTAGCCTATCCTTCGTATGTTCCCTTTATGAAATATTCAAAATCGGACGAGGCCCGCAAAAAGCTGGCTGGAAAATATAAAAATATTGCGGCCGATAAAAATCTGGATGTGCTTAAGCAAATTTTAATTGAACGGGAAAAAATGGCCCATCTGCTGGGTTATAAAACCTATGCTGAATACAGAACTGAAGACCGGATGGCCAAAAACCCCAAAAATGTCTGGGATTTTGAAAACCGATTGAAAGAAAAAGTTACTGAAAAAGCTCAAAAAGATTACCAGGAATTGCTTGAAATAAAAATAAACCATAAAAATGATGAAACCATACAAACGATTGAATCATGGGAAGCAGCTTTTTATAACAATATTTTACTGAAAGAAAAATATAAACTCGACCATCAGAAACTAAAAGAGTATTTTGATTTAAACGAGGTAATTAAAGGATTGTTCAGCATTGCACAACACCTGTACGACATAGAGTTTAAAGAGGTTAAAAAGCCTTCGGTGTGGCACGATGATGTGAGATTTTTTGAAATATTGGAGCAGGGAAAATTAATCGCCCGATTCTATCTTGATTTATTTCCACGACCTGATAAATATAATCACGCTGCGCTTTTCGGAATTATTCCAGGAAAGAAAATGGAAGATGGTTATCAAATCCCCACCGCAAGTCTGGTATGTAATTTCCCTAAGCCAACAAAAGATAAACCAGCATTAATGCTACATAGCGATGTAGAAACATTATTTCATGAATTTGGCCATTTAATGCACGATTTACTAACCAGGGCAGAGCTCTCGGCACAGGCAGGAACCAATGTAGCCCGTGATTTTGTAGAGATGCCCTCACAAATATTTGAGCATTGGGCATGGGAGTATGATGC
>DATFIZ010000108.1:0-66228 GCA_035269575.1 Bacteroidales bacterium
TGATAATTTACCGATAGACCCGATTAAAGATCAATGTAAAAAGTTGATTGGTTCACATGTAAATCCTCTGGGAAAAGAAGATAATCTTGATAGTATTATGAAAATTGCTGAGCGCACTTTTCATTTATCTGTAGGAGCTCAGTTAGCAGAAAAGAAAAAAATTTGTACCCTTTTTATCGAAGCCGAAGAACTTCGCAATTATGGGATGCTCGGACTGGACAAAGGGCAAGAAATTTTTGAAGCCGGATATAAAATAACCCGAAAAATACTGGAAAAAAATAATCCTTTTAAATAATTTCGACCCTGCAGTTCTTTTAGTTGATTTATGATTTAAAGATAATTTAAACGGTTTTTTAATATACTCATCACTTATTCCTTTTTTTGTTTCCATTTTTTTACATTCATGCCAGCGATTTGAAATCCTGGTAAAGAATAAAACCGGCTAAAGACTTTTTTCTATTGTTTTTTTAGAAGATGTTTGGTGTATATTTGTAATCCCTTTAAAGGATCTTTTTTATATGATTAAAATAGTGAGTATATTGTACCATTCCAAAAAATGAAAACAATAAATTATGGGATTAATTTCTGATGTTTTCCAAAAATCAAATAGCCTGAAGTATGATATTGGTATTGCGCTTAGCGGTGGTGGAGTTCGTGGTTTTGCTCACCTGGGTGTGTTAAAAGCATTAAACGAGAAAGGAATATACCCCGAGATTATTTCAGGAACCAGCGCAGGAGCTCTTGCGGGTATTTTTTATGCCGATGGATACAGTCCTGAAGAAAGCTTTGAAATCTTTTATCATAACAGCCTTTTCCATTTTACCCAGCTTTCTATCCCTAATAAAGGGCTGTTATCCATGGAAAAAGTATCGAAAATATTAAAGAAAACAATACGGGCGAAAACTTTTGAAGAGCTAGAAATACCCTTATATGTGGCAGCTGCAAACTTAAATGATGGTGAGATTGAATATTTTTACCAGGGAAGTATTATTGACAAGGTTATTGCTTCGGCAAGCATACCGGTACTTTTTAAACCACAGATAATTGACGGTAATACTTTTGTAGACGGTGGAGTTTTTGATAATCTGCCGCTGGAACCGATTAAGGATCAATGTAAAAAATTGATTGGTTCGCATGTAAACCCAACCGGAAAAGAAAAAAACCTGGATAGTATTTTTCGTATTGGTGAACGAGCATTTCATTTAACGGTTGATACCATATCCAAAGAAAAGAAAGCCCTTTGTGATCTGTTTATTGAAGCAGCCGGACTTTGTAATTATGGAATGTTTAGCCTGGATAAAGGCCGCGAAATTTTCGAAACGGGATATAGTGTAACCAAAGAAACCCTCAAAAAAAACAATCCGCTTTAAAATGAGGACCAATATTTTAAACCAACTCAATAATAATATTATTTTTGTATGTTGGAAAAGGTAAAATTTTTGATGGATGGATAAAAATTTGATTATTTATAATTCGTTAACCAGGAAAAAAGAGACGTTTGAACCTATCAATCCACCCTACGTTGGATTGTATGTTTGTGGCCCGACCGTTTATGGGGATGCTCATTTAGGTCATGCCCGGCCTGCCATTACATTTGATTTATTATACAGATATCTTAAGCATTTGGATTACAAAGTCCGTTATGTTCGTAACATAACCGATGTAGGCCACTTAGAAAATGATGCCGATGAAGGAGAAGATAAAATCGCCAAAAAAGCTCGTTTGGAGCAATTAGAGCCTATGGAGGTGGTAGAATATTATACCCATCGCTACCATGAAAACATGGATGCATTAAATGTACTCCGCCCCAGTATTGAGCCTAAAGCTTCGGGACATATTATTGAGCAGCAGGAAATGGTTCGTAATATTTTACAAAGCGGATTTGCTTACGAAGTTAACGGGTCTGTTTATTTTGATGTGGAAAAGTATAACCAAACGCATGATTATGGCAAATTATCGGGCAGAAAATTAGAAGATATGCAGGCTAATACCCGCCAGTTAGAAGGACAGGAAGAAAAAAAGAACCCCTACGATTTTGCGCTGTGGAAAAAAGCATCACCGGAGCATATCATGCGATGGCCTTCCACCTGGAGTAATGGCTTTCCCGGATGGCATCTCGAATGCTCTGCCATGAGCACCAAATATTTGGGTGAGCAGTTCGATATTCATGGTGGGGGAATGGATTTACTTTTCCCTCATCACGAATGTGAAATTGCCCAATCTACGGCGGCTAACGGGAAGGAATCGGTAAAATACTGGATGCACAATAATATGATTACCATCAATGGTCAAAAAATGGGAAAATCACTGGGTAACTTTATTACGCTCGATGAGTTTTTCTCCGGCAATCATAAAGTATTGGATAAACCCTACAGCCCGATGACGGTCAGATTTTTTATTCTGCAGGCCCACTACCGAAGTACCGTTGATTTTTCAAACGAAGCATTGCAAGCAGCAGAAAAAGGGCTTGAACGTTTATTAAAAGCAGGAAAAGTTTTACAACAACTGCGTGCTGGAAAAGAATCAACAATAAACATTAAACCATTAAAAGATAATTGCTACCAGGCGATGAATGATGATTTAAACAGCCCAATTTTAATCGCCCATCTTTTTGAAGCAGTTCGCTTAATTCATTTATTGAAAGAAGGAAAAGAAAATTTAAATACAAATGATCTGGAACAATTAAAGAATCTTTACCATACATTCGTTTATGATATTTTAGGCTTACAAGAAGAAGCGTCAGACCGTTCAGAACTCACCTCCGATCTTATTGATATGATTTTAACCCTCAGGCTGGAAGCCAAAAAAAATAAAGATTTTGACACGGCCGATAAAATTCGTGATGAGTTAACGCAAAAAGGGATAAAAATTAAAGATACGAAAGATGGATACGAATGGGAAGTCTGAAACTCCATAAATTTAGTAAAAAATCCGGTCAACAAACCGGATTTTTTTGTACCAAAACGAAACAGTCAGGTGTTCCATAAAGACACATGTTTTTGAAAAATATGTTTGCTTTTTAAACCAGTAGTCGCTGATTATGAATGGCTTGTGCTCTTTGGCACATCCCTTGATAATAAGCGTGAAAAAATAAACCATTATGAACAGTTTCAAAATTGCTTTACGCATACTATGGAGAAATAAAAGTTTCTCATTCATTAACATTTTAGGTTTTTCGATAGCCCTAACGCTTGTTATCATTATCTACTTATTAATAATGAACGAAATATCGTTTGATAATTACCAGGAGCAGGCCAATCAGAAGTACCGTATTGTAGCCGAAACGCAACGAGCAAATTTTCGTAGTTTTGACATTAGTCCCCCTTATCCTTTACATGAGAAATTACGTGAAAATGTTCCCGGGATTCATGATGTAACCCAAATATATTGCCCTTCCTATTGTAATATTTTCACCGACCATAAAGCCTTTACAGAAATTGGTGTTACTTTTATCGATTCTTCCTTTTTTAATTTTTTTGATGTACAATGGATAACAGGAAGCAGTGCATCCATTCCTGAATATGGCAAAGCAATCATCACCGATGAGTTGGCAGCCAAACTATACGGAGAGGAGGATCCCCTCGGGAAAATAATCAGAATAAACAGCATGCTTGATGTTGAAGTGGCCGGAATTGTTCAATCTCCTCCTGCAAATACACACCTGCCCTTTAAGTTATTGATAGGTATAAATCATTTATCAGAAGATTTTGTAAATTTTAATTACAATTCATGGGGAGCCATGAAATCGGGATTTTCAACATACATCCTTAAAAATCCTGAACTGCCTGAAGAAACCATAAACCGTACAATTAACCAGATTTACCAGGAGGCTTATAATCCTCCAAACGAAAACGAAACCCGTTTCTTTATTGAAGGATTAAGAGAAATTCATACCAGCTATTACGGTGAGTTACCCGGTTCGTATAGCACTCCAAAACCGGCATTGTGGACTTTTGGCAGCATCGGGTTATTTATTCTTATCATGGCCACCATTAATTTTGTGAGTCTTTCAACCGTCCAGTCGTTTAAACGCTCGAAAGAGGTAGGGCTCCGGAAGGTATTTGGAAGTAACCGTATAAAATTAATCGGTCAATTTCTTCTGGAAGGTTTTATCCTGATAATTCTGGCTGAAATAATTGCTGTTATATTAACAGAAGTACTTATTCCTTCTATTAATGGTGTCATGGGAAATACTATTCCCCTAAGCCTTTACGGAAATAATAATTACATTATCTTATTTTTATTCATCATATTAATTTTAACCAGTCTTTTTTCAGGAATATATCCGGCTTATAACATCTCTTCATTTAACCCGATACAATCGATAAGAACCAAATTAAGTTTTTCTTCCAATAAGAAATTCTCATTATACAAAGCATTTGTCATCTTTCAGTTTTTTCTGGCTCAGTTTTTCTTCATCGGACTGATCATATTGTTTGCACAACTAAAATTTATTAAAAAGCAGGAGCTTGGTTTTCATACAAAAGATATTATTTTACTGGAGTATCCTGAAACCGGCATAAATAAAAAAATAAATTTTAAAAATCGTATTTTGGAATTTCCGGAAGTTCTGTCGGCCAGCTGTCAACTAGCTCCTCCAATGTATAATTCAAACCATACTTCAAATTTTTCCGTTCCGGGAAATACCGAAAAGTTTTTTGCAAATATTAAGGCCGTAGATGAGCATTACATGGACGTTTATAATCTAAAATTAATGGCCGGTGAATGGTTAACGAAATCAACCTTAAAAGACACCATACGTCCTACCATCGTAAACGAAAAATTTATCCAAACGATTGGGTTGGAACAAGTAAATAATGCCATTGGCAAACTATTTAACCACAGTGGAATTACGCACCAGATTACCGGTGTGGTAAAAGATTTCACCTTATTTGCAGCTCACAGAGAAAACATGCCTGTAGCTATGTTTTATGATGAAAACCGTATCCATCAATTAGGAATAAGATATCATCCGGAAGCTGATGATGAAATCATTAAACAAAAAACAGAAAATTTATGGAAAGAACATTTCCCCGAATCAGCCATAAGTTACAATAAATACAGCTGGCATATAGAATTCTCATACCGTACCGAAAATGTTATGATAAACTTAATGGGTGGATTAAGCTTTATCGCTATTGTTATTTCTTTATTAGGGTTTTTTGGTTTAATTACGTTTATCATTAACAATAAATACAAAGAAATAGCCATTCGGAAAACCTATGGAGCAACCACCGGTAAAATTAATCGCTTATTGCTGCTAAAGTTTAACCGTTTGATTCTTTTTGCAAGTTTTATTGCTGCACCCTTAGCTTACTTCACCTTAAGCTTCTGGCTAAGAACCTATGCTTACAAAATAAACCTGGGGATATCCTATTATCTGATATCAACAGGAATTATAATGGCTCTAGCCACTTTAAGCATAAGTTATCAAACCTGGAGAGCCTCAAATATAAATCCTGCTGATATTTTACGTTACGAATAAGTCTGATTCATTTATTAAAATTAAACTGTCTCTGTTTAGGGGCAGTTTTTTTATGGGAAAAAAAGTTTATTTTAGTATCTTGTCTTCAAAACCCTAACAAAATGAAAAAAGTATTATTTATACTTCTTTTAGGCTTGTTTGCTTTTTCGGTTCATGCACAAATCCTTAACAAGCTTAAAAAATTTGTTGAAGAAGATGAGGTTGTCAATATACTAAAAGATGAGCTGATTAACCACCTGGAAAACTCAAAAAAAGAGTACGAAGCGATCGATTATAATTATGCGGTTTCTTTTAGTGATAACTCAGGACTTTACGAAAGCGAAGAACGCTATATGCGTTACCAAAAAATATTGCTCGAGGTATTAAAAGGCAAAAGGTTTTCCGAAAAATCAGCCCGGGAACAAGCCGAAAACTTTAATGATGCAGGAGAAATGTTGTATGCCGGAAACCGTTTCCGGTCGGCTGAATTAGCTTTCGCTGCTGCCCTTGCAATTTATGAAGATAAAGGCCTGACCAGAACAAAAAATGCCGCCCTAACGATAAGTAATCTGGGATTAGTTTATCACAGCACCGGAAAGTACAGAAAATCGGAAGAATATACCTTAAAAGCACTCGAAATAAGAAAGATTCATTTAAAAGATAATATCGGCTATGGGGCTTCACTCAATAACCTTGGAGTACTCTATAAAGATATGGGTAAATACAACGAATCGGAAGAGCTGTTCAAAAAAGCAAATACGTTAATTAAAAATGCAAATAATGAGAACAGCAATCCTTATGCTATTGTATTAAATAACGAGGCAATGCTTTTTCAAACGATAGGACGATACGATCAGGCTGAAAGTTTGTTGAATAAGGCAATCGCTATAGCGGATAATAATTTGAAAGAAAAATCACCTAATTATATCCGTTTATACGTTAACCTGGCTTTATTATACCAGCTTATGGGCGAGCTGGATAAAGCTGAAAATATTTATTTGCAGGCATTAGCCTTACAGGAAAAGCGAATCGGCCATAAACATCCCGATTATGCATCGCTGCTTAGAAATTTAGCTGCATTGTACCAGCAAAAGGGAAATTTGAATAAAGTGGAGGATTATTTAACCCTGGCACGCGATATCTATAAACGAAAATTTGGAACCCAAAACGCATTGTATGCCAAAGCAACCTATGAGCTGGCGGTTTATTATCAATATATAAATGAGCTGATAAAAGCAGAACAGTTGTTATTGGAAAGCAAAGAAATCCAGGAAGAGATTTTAAACGAGCATCACCCGGATTATACACTTACCCTGGATAACCTGGCGGTGCTATCCTGGCAAAAAGAGGATATGGAAATAGCAGCTGAATACTATAAACAAGTTATGGATGAATATTTATACCAAATTGATAACTATTTCCCTCCGATGAGTGAAAAAGAAAAAGCTGCCTTTTGGGCAAAAGTTCATCCTAAGTTTTTGCGGTATTATGCCTTTGTAACCGACGCGATAACCCATAAACCAACACTCGCTACCGATATGTACAATTACCATATTCGTACGAAAGGGTTATTATTAAGCTCAACCAACAAAATAAAACACCGGATTTTAAGCAGTGGCAACAAAAGCCTGATTAACACTTACCATGAGTGGGTTGACTCGAAAAAATATCTGGCTCGTTTATATACTCTGTCAAAGGATGAACTAAAAAAAGAGAACGTAAATATTGATTCGGTAGAAACAGCCACTAATACTAAAGAAAAAGAATTGTCTAAACTATCGGCTGATTTTGCCGAGGGTTTAACATCTCAATCTATACATTGTTATGAAGTGGCCGGATTATTAAATGAACAGGAAGCGGCGGTTGAAGTTATCCGCATTCCCGGGTATCACTATTTAAAACCCGATACTTCTGTTCACTATGGTGCTCTTGTGCTCAGGAAAAACCAATCCATACCCGACCTGGTTGTTTTAAGAAACGGAAAAGAGCTGGAAGAGAAACATGTAAAAGAATACCAGCGAACCATGCAAAGAGCTGCGAAAACCAATGCTTTTTTTCATGTTTTCTGGGCACCCGTTAATCAGCTAACAGACTCGGCATCAAAACTATACGTTTCGCTTGACGGGGTGTATAATCAAATCAACCTGAATACATTACAAGACTCTGTGGGTAAATTTTTGATGGATAAAACAAACATTGTATATGTGCCCAATACCAAAGCACTCGAAAAGGTAAAAAGCCACTCCGCTTCGCAACAAGGGTTTCTTAAACAACAAGCGATATTATTTGGCAACCCCAATTATGCCAAAGATTTAGATTGGGATAAAGTTACCGAAATGCCGTTGGCTGAATTGCCTGGGACTAAAGAAGAAGTTGAAAAAATCAATCAAATATTAAAACATAAAAACTGGAAAACAAAAACCTATTTTTCTGATGAGGCTTCAGAGCAAAATCTGAAATCGGTAAGCCAGCCTCCTGTTTTGCATATTGCCACCCATGGATTTTTTCTGCCGGATGTTAAAAAAACCGATGAAAAAATTTTTGGTGTCGACCCGGAAAAAGCAAAAGAAAATCCGTTGCTCCGCTCTGGTTTGATGTTTACCGGCGCCGATAACACCATCCAACAAATTGGCAATCCGGAAAATCAATCGTCCGACGATGGAATTCTAAATGCTTATGAAGCCATGTTGCTAAACCTTACCAATACAGAACTAATTGTGCTCAGTGCCTGTGAAACAGGATTAGGCGAAATTGTTAACGGAGAAGGAGTATATGGCTTACAACGGGCATTTCAAATTGCCGGCACAAAAACCATTATGATGAGCTTATGGCAGGTAAGCGATGAGGTTACCCAAAAACTGATGACTAAATTTTACGACTATCTGCTCGAAAGCAAGGATAAAATTTACGCTTTTAATAAAGCGCAAATGGAGATAAAAGAAGATTACCCCGCGCCATTTTACTGGGGCGCTTTTATCCTGATGAACAATTAATTAAATTTGTACGTTTTGTTGTTGATTAAATAGTAAAGATGTACCCTTTCAACCCGGAAAAAATATTTAAAATCGAACATGAACGTCAATTCAACGACTTAGCCCTTAAAATTTTTAATTACCAGGCCGAAAAAAACCTGGTTTACAAGGAGTTTCTTTTCCATTTGGGTGTTAATCTATCATCTGTAGATAACTACAAAAACATTCCTTTCTTACCCATTGAGTTTTTCAAAACCCATAAAGTTATTTCCGGAAATCAAGATTATAAAAAAATTTTTTACAGCAGCGGCACAACAGGTAAAAGCCGGAGTAAACATTACCTAAAAAACATTACGCTATACGAAAACAGTTTTATGAGTGCTTTTAGCCGTTTTTATGGCGATATAAAAGACTACTGTGTTTTAGCTTTACTCCCTACTTATCTGGAAAATGACAGTTCATCACTGGTTTATATGGTAGATCAACTGATTCAAAAATCTACTCACCCGGAAAGTGGCTTTTACTTAAACAATATTGAAGCGCTGGCTTTACAATTAAAAAAGCTGGAAGCCAGCGGACAAAAAACAATTTTGTTTGGTGTTTCTTATGCACTACTGGATTTGGCCGAAATGTTTCCTATGCAACTTTCACATACTACAATTATGGAAACAGGAGGAATGAAAGGAACACGTAAAGAGCTTACCAAAAAAGAACTCCATCAATTTCTGACCCAAAAACTGGGGGTACAAAAAATACATTCAGAATATGGCATGACCGAATTACTATCCCAGGCTTACTCAAAAGGGGATGGTAAATTTTTTGCCCCTCTGTGGATGAAAATTTTAATTCGTGATACCTACGACCCTTTTTCCCTTCTTCATCACGGCCGTTCGGGAGGAATCAATATTATTGACCTGGCGAATATGGATTCCTGCTCCTTTATCGAAACACAGGATTTAGGTAAAATAAATAAAGATGGAAGTTTTGAGGTATTAGGCCGGTTTGATTATAGTGATATACGAGGTTGTAATTTACTCGTTGCAGAATAAATCCGCCCAGCGGTTTAGAATGGCCAGGCGGATTAAAAGATTTTTAAAACCCATGGAGAATTACAAATGGGATGTATTATATTTCCAACTTCTTTCTTATATCTTTCGGAATCGCATCTTTATGCACCATAACAGCTATCGTATGTAATCGCATAAATTGTTCCGACATATACCAGTATCCGCCATATTTATGATCAGTGCCCCACGAGTTTTTTGTTTTATAATAAACGGTTCCGTTTTGATCTTCTGCCAATCCAGTGATGTGCATTAAATGATCATCAGTAACATTAAACGTTTCAAATTTTAGCTGTCGAAAATCCGGGTCAACTGATTTTTCCTGTATGGGTTGTTTTAAAAAAGTATTATCCTCATCATTTTCATCTTCAACCACAGCAATCCCCTCTTGTCGGGTAAACCCTTTATCGCTCATATCGCCGTCCCAAACAAATGTATATCCTTGTTTAAGCGAATTGTTCATAATCTCCATAAATTCATCTAACGGAACATTATAATAATCGTCGTGCGACCAGTTATCCGGAACAAGTAATGGTGCTTTTTCATAAAATGGAACATCAGTATAAGACATAATCTCCACATAATCATCCGGATTAATTCCTAATTCATCGGCAAAAGTTTTTGGTGTATATTCTTCTCCTTTGTATTGAAACGTTTCCGGATCTTTCCCTAAATAAACATCTAATATGGCACCAAATGCTTCCTTCCATAAGGTTGTAGGTCGTCTTGCCTTCAGCACACCATCCAGGTAGTTTTTGAGCACGGTACTTAACTCTCTGTGGTTATGAGATTCTGAGTTATCGCGAATTCCCGGAAAAACACTCTCCGGAACAATTCCGTGATCAATCATTTCGTTAAGCACATCATGCGCCTGGCCACCCTGGCTAAAATTAGCCAGTCCATGATTACCAATATACAGGCGGGCTTTCTCTTCATAGGCTTTTTTCACAATATACATTTCAGATAAATCGTAAGCCGGTTTCCCCATTCTTAGCAATTCGCTTTCCAAAAATGACAGGGTTGAAAAACACCAGCAGGTGCCGGTACTACCCTGACTTTTAACGCTTGTGGTCTCCAGATCAACCATCGTTTTGAATTCATAACCCGAATCCTGTGCTTGTAAATGAAAACCCAGACACAAAATCATTACTGAAAGAAATAGTTTTTTCATACGTTTTAATTTTAAAAGTTTTGTCGTTGTACTAGATACGTTTTAGATATCATCTGTTTGATTTCGTTTAATGCTATTTTTCTTTCTGTTCGGATAATTTTTTATTGGAATAATTTGCCACACCTCCCGAAACAATAAACTTCATCACATCAGATGGAGGAACATCAATCATTTGAACATGTTCGACAGGGACAATAAATAGCTCGCCCGAAAAATTATACGAATGTGGAAAGTACACCGAAACTTTTTCTCCTTCAATTCCAAGGTTTGAAACATCTTTCTGCGTTAAAAAACCCAGTTTTTCTAAATCGGAAATCAAATTAACTTTCACCAATACCGGCTGATTAAATTTCTTTTCTTTCCCCACAAATGCGGATAACAAGTCTTTTAACGAGGAATAAATAACTTTTACCAGCGGGGACTTTTCGATAATGCTGTTGACTATTTTTTTAACAGGACGGGCCAAAATACTTTGTCCGGCAAGTCCTAACAAAGCAACAAGCAAAAAAACCATCATTAAACTTATACCCGGTATGGTGATGTTTAAATACTTCGCTAAAAAGGGGCTAAAAATACCATCGAGTAAAACAAACGATTTATACAGTATAAAAACTGTTAATCCCAGCGGAGCAATATATAAAAGCCCCTGGAAAAAATACCTGAATAATTTTTTCATTTTTTATCTTCTTACGTTTATTAAAATATCATTATTATAATTTTTCTAAGGATTGTTTCTGAGCTTTCGTAAGCTTATCAACAACAAGCCGGTATGATTCATCAATCCACTGGTAAATTTGATTATCGGGAATATCCCCCTGAATTAAAATGGTATTCCAGTGTTTTTTATGCATGTGGTATCCCGGCAAAACACTTCCGGAAAATTGCTCCCTCAACTGAAGGGCCTTTTCAGGTTCGCACTTGAGGTTCATACGAAAATCTTCTTCCGTATCCGTTAAGGCAAACATTTTACCCATTACTTTATATACAAGCGTTGTTTCGTCAAAAGGCAGTTCTTCGCTAACTCCTTTTTTATGTAAGCAATAATTCCTGAAATCTTCGATGTTCATAACAGCAAACTGGGTTGAAAAGCATCCTGAATATGTTCAATATTTATTTGTTGATTGATAATGGTTACAGCAATAATATCAAATCTCACTTCCCATTCAATATTTTTTTCCTGAACATAAGCATCGGCAGACAGAATAATAAATCTTTGTTTTTTCCTGGTAACCGCTTCTTTGGGATTTTCGAAATATTCGCTGGTGCGCGTTTTAACTTCCACAACCACCAATAGGTTATCTTTTTCGGCGATAATATCTACTTCGTTTTTTCTAAACCGCCAGTTCGTTTCCTTAATAATATACTGATTTGATTTTAAATATTTTAATGCTATCTCCTCTCCTTTTTTCCCTAATTTATTATGATCTGCCATAATTTTATTTATTTTTGCTTTTTTAAAACGAGAGATCAATCAATATCTACGTCAAACAATCGTTAACTTTATTTATCCTTAAAGATAAATTATTTTAAGCAAATGATAAATTTTCTTTTAGGTTTAATTTTATTTGTTGCCGCACCAGAAAAGGAGGATTCCTGCTTTTTTGAGGGAAGAATTGATCTGGTAGAGAAATCATACTATGATACGACCTACTATACCTATTTAATTAAAGACAAAAAATTAAGGGTAAATAAATTTGATCATCATTATAAGCTTCTTCAGTCCATCCTTGTAAATATAGAAAATGAGCAGGTTGTTATCTTAAGTCCATCCAAAAAACTTTTTTCCTATCTTGATATTAATCCGCCCCGGGAAACATATGATAAAAATTTTACCGTAAAGAAAACATATAACAGCCGTCAGGTTGAAGGAAAAGAATGCTACCAGTGGAGAGTAAAAAATAAAAACAGGAATACCGAAGTAGCCTTTTGGGTTTCTGAAGAAAACCACTTTGTCTGTTTTCCTGATTTTATTAAACGAATAAACTGTACCGAACGAACGTTTAGCTTTTTTGAAATAATCCCTGATACACAGGGTTTTTTCCCAATGCTTACCGTTGAAAGAACATTACTAAGAAAAGAAAAAAAACGTATCGTTATCACAAAAATAAACCACCAAAAAATTGATAACAAGACGTTTGAAATACCTCATGATTTTGAGGAAGTAAAAAACTAACCCAAAAATTTCATCCTCGCACCTTCTCCTGTTACTTTTAATTCTACGGTTGCACCCAAAACCACCGCTAAATTATCGGGAATATGCCCTGCCGGAAAATTATAACAAACCGGATAGTGATATTCAGCCACAGCTTCCTGAATTATTTCATACGCTGTTTTTCCATAAGCAACGGTATTGTCATTCATTCCGGTCATTCCTCCAATGATTAATCCTTTAAGGTTTTCCAGCTTTCCGCTATACTTTAAGTTCATCATCATACGGTCGATATGATAAAGATACTCATCCAGATCCTCTATAAATAAAATTTTTCCTTTCATATGGATGTCATATATAGTCCCGGATATACTGTATAATACAGACAGGTTTCCGCCCACAAGCTTCCCGGTTACCTCCCCTTTCCGGTTAAATGGGTGTGAAGAAACAACATACTCTCCATGATTGCCCCAAAGTGCTTTTTTTAATGTTTTTATTGCCCTGTTCGGAATGCTGTTCGGGGGAAAGTTTAAGGGCATAATTCCATGAATAGATTTTACCCCCAGATTTTGATTCAGTTGAGCATGCAGGGCTGTTATATCACTATAACCAATAATCCATTTAGGATTTTTTATAAACCGGGAGAAGTCGAGATGAGGGAGCGTTTTTATCGTACCATATCCCCCACGGGCACAGATAATCGCTTTTATATTGGGATCGTCAAGCATAAATTGTAAATCATTGGCTCGCTCTTTATCTGTGCCTGCAAACTGCCGTTCCTGGTTAAAAAGATTTTTCCCAAAAACAATATACAGTCCCCATTGTTCAAAAATTTTTACGGCTGCTTCAATATCCCTTTTTTCAATTTTACGGGCCGGAGCAACGATTCCAATGGTATCGCCTGGTTTTAAGTTGGGAGGAGTAATCATCGCCTGTCGTTTTTATTCCTTGTAAAACTAAATAATATTTATTTGATGAAAAAAAATATTCCTTCGTATATTTGTCGGGTATTTTAAAAATCGCCTTAAATCTTTTATTTGACATGAAAAATCCGAAACGCTATTTAATTACATCCGCCTTACCTTACGCAAACGGTCCTTTACATTTGGGACATATAGCCGGCGCCTACCTGCCTGCCGATATTTATGTACGCTACCTTAAATTAAAAGGCAAAGAGGTGGCTTTTATTTGTGGTTCCGACGAACATGGGGTTCCTATTACCTTGCGTGCCCGAAAAGAAGGTGTTACACCACAGGATATTGTCGATAAATATCATGAAATGATAAAAAAGGCTTTTACTGAGTTTGGTATTGACTTCGACATTTATCATCGTACCTCCTCTAAATTACATCACGAAACAGCATCGGATTTTTTCAAAACCATGTACGACAAAGGCGAGTTTATTGAAAAAGAAGAAGAACAATACTTCGACGAAAAAGAACAACAGTTTTTAGCCGACCGCTATATTATCGGAACCTGTCCAAAATGCGGATATGAAGAAGCGTATGGTGATCAGTGTGAAAAATGCGGATCCAGCTTAAGCCCTAAAGAATTAGAAAATCCAAAATCACGATTAAGCGGAAATTCACCCATATTAAGAAAGACCAAACACTGGTACTTACCGCTGGATAAATACCAGAATGAATGGCTGGAAGAGTGGATCGACAGCCATAAAAAAGACTGGAAATCAAATGTTTACGGACAGTGCAAATCGTGGTTGAATGGCGGTTTGCAGCCACGTGCGGTAACCCGCGACCTGGACTGGGGTGTTCCTGTGCCGGTTGAAGGGTCAGAAGGTAAAGTGCTATATGTTTGGTTTGATGCACCTATCGGATATATTTCAGCTACCAAAGCATGGGCAGAGGAAAACAACAAAAACTGGAAAGATTACTGGCAAAGTGATGATTCACGGTTAATTCACTTTATCGGTAAAGATAATATTGTTTTTCACTGCCTTATTTTCCCATCGATGCTTAAAGCCCATGGCGATTATATTTTACCTGATAACGTACCGGCCAACGAATTTTTGAATCTGGAAGGAGACAAACTTTCCACCTCGCGAAACTGGGCAGTTTGGATTCATGAATATTTGCAGGATTTCCCCGGCAAACAGGATGTTTTAAGATATACCATTTGCGCCAATTCGCCGGAACAAAAGGACAACGATTTTACGTGGAAAGATTTTCAGAACAGAAATAACAACGAGCTGGTTGCCATTTTAGGAAATTTTATAAACAGAACGTTGGTGCTTACCCATAAGTATTATGGCGGTAGTGTTCCCGAAAGAGGTTCGTTAACGGGTTTTGATAAAGACACATTAGCCGAAATGGCGGTTATCCAAAAAAATCTGGAAAAGAGTATCGAAAGTTTCCGCTTCCGTGAAGCGGTTAAAATAGCTATGGACTTATCTCGTTTAGGCAATAAATATTTAGCGGACACGGAGCCCTGGAAAGTTATTAAAACAGATGAGGAACGCGTAAAAACCATTATGAATATCTCTATTCAAATTTCGGCGGCCCTATCCATCATTATTGAACCCTTTTTACCTTTTACTGCGGATAAACTGCGTAAATTCCTTAATATTAGTAAGCTTACCTGGGATTTAGCCGGTAGCGACAGTATTATTGAAGCAGGGCATACGATTAATAAAGCCAAACTTTTATTCGATAAAATTGAGGATGAAGCTATAGAAAAACAAATACAAAAACTCATGGACTCAAAAAAAGCAAACCTGGAAGAGCAACAACAGGCTGAACCAGCCAAAGAAAATATTACGTTCGACGATTTTGTAAAAATGGATATTCGGGTTGGTACGATTTTAGAAGCCGAGCGTGTACCCAAAACCGATAAACTGATTAAGCTTAAAATTGATACCGGAATAGATCAACGAACCGTAGTTTCAGGTATTGCTGTGGATCATAAACCCGAAGATATTATTGGAAAACAGGTAAGTATCCTGGTTAATCTTCAGCCCCGCAAAATTCGTGGTATCGAGTCGCAGGGAATGATTTTAATGGCCGAAGATGCCAGTGGTAAACTGGTTTTTGCCGTCCCCGAAGAAAAAACAAGCAACGGAGCGAGTATAAAATAGTTTTTTAGTTCTGAGTTTAGAGTTCTCCGTTTTGTGGGGCTTTATTTGAAACTTTGAACTCAGAACTGAATAACTATATCCAGTCTCCACAATCTTTAATCAGCCGGATTAATTCATCCACCGCATTTTCTTCGGGTATATTTTTTTTGATTACTTTTTTATTTTTATATAACGTAATTTTTCCGGGACCGGCGCCAACATATCCATAATCGGCATCTGCCATTTCACCCGGTCCATTGACAATACATCCCATAATACCAATTTTAAGATTCTTTAAATGCGAAGTGCGTTCTCTTATTGCTTTGGTCGTTTTTTGCAAATCAAACAATGTGCGCCCACATCCCGGACAGGAAATATATTCCGTTTTAGAAATACGAATCCTGGAAGCTTGTAAAATGCCAAAGGCAGTATTGATTATATCCTGATGAGGAATTTCCCCTTTGTTTTCAATCCAAATACCATCACCCATGCCATCCAGATATAAACCCCCAAAATCACTGGCAGATTTTAGCTGCAAATCCTCCAGCATATTTTCCATGTAGGTTCGTTTAATAATCACAGGCACCCGGCACTCACCATTCATCAACTTAAAAAAAGCAGCCCGCTGGTCGGCAAAACCATTGGGGTGTCTGGTCACTAAAATAATGACAACATCTTTGCGGTTGCTTATTTTATTCAGATAATCAGGGTTGATGTTTTTATTGGAAACATTGATAAAATTGAGTATTTCTGATTTTTTTTCCGACAAGAGATAATTGTTAACCGAAGAATATAATGGAAAAACATGGCTGGTATCAAACTCCTGCTGCTCCCATGCTCTTTCATCAATAATATACTTTTGCTGAGTGTTTAGGGTTTTACCAACTAACTTATGGCCTAAATAAATATATTCGGGCTTCCTGTCGTTTTTGCTTTCGGCTTCTGAAATAACTGCTGTAGGATAATTTCCTCCAATATCAACTACCGCATGGGTGTCATATTTTTTATAATCAAAAAAATCAATGGGGATGGGAAAAACCGGTTTAACCGGAGGATGATTTTCCCTTTCAGTAAAATAACCCGCCAGCTTTTGGGCTACCGGAATTTCATCTTCAGGAGGTTCGGTTAATGAAACCCGGATGGTATCACCAATTCCGTCGGCAAGCAACGTCCCAATACCCACGGCTGATTTTATACGTCCTTCTTCGCCTTCACCGGCCTCAGTTACTCCAAGGTGCAATGGAAAGTTCAAACCCTCATTTTCCATCCGGGCAATCATTAGCCGGTTAGCCTGTACCATTATCCGCGTATTGCTTGATTTAAGTGAAATAACAATGTTTCTAAAATCATGTTGCACACAAATCCGCAGCATTTCCATGGCCGATTCAACCATCCCTTCCGGCGTATCGCCATAGCGACTCATCATCCTGTCGGATAGCGAGCCATGGTTAACGCCTATTCTTAATGCCGTTTGGTGCTGTTTACATATCTCCAGTAAAGGAACCAGCTGATGCTCAATTTTTTTAATTCCTGATTTGTATTCTTCGTCGGTAAAATCAACTTTCGTAAAATTGGCTCGCTTATCTACAAAATTACCGGGATTAATACGTACTTTTTCCACCACTTTAGCTGCTGTAAATGCTGCTTTTGGATTAAAATGAATATCGGCTGCCAGTGGTGTAGAAAAACCGGCATCCCGTATTCCTTTTTTTATATTTTCAAGATTTTCTGCTTCACGGATGCCTTGTGCAGTAATTCTTACGAATTCTCCACCGGCCTTAATTATTCGTAGCGACTGCGCTATTGTTTCGTCAGTTTTTAAAGTATTCGTACTTGTCATTGACTGAATACAAACAGGATTATTGCCACCTATTTTAATATTACCAACAGCAACTTCCAGCGTTAAACGCCTTTTAAAAGAAAATAAATTTTGAGTAAATCGTTTTTTTTTGTTTTTCACCCTTTATAATCTTAGATATTTAAAATGTTTCCCATGAAAACACAAAGGTAATCAATCAAAAATAAACGGGCTATCCTTAACAGCCCGTTTTTATACAACGATTATAATTTGGTAAAATTTTTTACTCTATTTTCAGCTTAAATAATTTTTTGGATTGATTATCATCCCAGGCATCGTGAATAACTATAATATATTCTTTCTCTTTTTCCACCTCAATTTCAGCCGGAAGTTTAGTCCATTTTAGTTCTGTAATATACTTCCCTTCCTGATCAGGGTTTTCTGATAACAATTTCATTTCAGGTTGAACGCCTTCATGATCCTTAACAAAAATCTTTACTCTATCGTTGGGGGCAACAAATTTAAAATAATCCACATCACCTTTGGGGAAAATCGCTATCTGGTGAGTTTCTCCAGGTTCTATCATGTTGGCATTTTCGGGCGAATTATTTGGTTCAAAGGCATCAAACTCAGAAGTATAACTAACCTTAATATCAAATGGCTGAGGTTTCGCATTATCGTCCCAGGCATCATGCATTTCAATATAATATTCTCCGGAATCAGGTACAAAACATGCTTCTGGTATTTTTCCCCAACCTCTTATTATTTTTATTTGTGGATCTGACCATTCATCATAAATAGCAAACCGTACTTCTGGTTGAACAGCTTCAGGAACATTCTTTGCAGCTACTTCAAGATATCCCTGAGCAGGAACCTCAACCTTAAACCAATCTTTATCTCCCACAGGATAAATTCCTGCCAGAAACTGTTTGTCGAACGTAATTAATTGAGCTTCTTCGGCAGAGTTATTCGGTTCGGCAGGGTCAAATTCTTCCAAAAAATCAATTTTTACTAAAAATTCATCTTTAGAGGCATCATCATCCCATGCATCTTTTAAGGCCAAATAATAATCTCCCGGTTCCTGAACAAACAAAGCATCGGGAACAGGGCGCCAACCTCTTATCCGTTTGGCCTTTTTATTCTCCCACTCCTGATATTCAGCAAAACTCACCTCCAGCTGAACTCCTTCAACCTTGTTAGCAGATTGTACTTGAATATATCCCTGTTTTTTTACATTTACTTTAAACCAATCTACATCTTTAACCGGATCTATGGTTAAAGAAAACTCTTCGCCAAATATTGCCTCCGAAGCTTCTTCGATGGTGTTATTCGGCTCATTATCTCCTGCCGGGTTCCCACAGGAGTACATCAATAATAAAACCAAAAACAAAGCGTTGGCTATGTACTTTAAATATTTCATAATCATTAAATTTTAAGGGTTAATAATCAAAGATATTAAAAAGATTTTTTGAACACAATTAATTAAATAGAATAGAGTTCTATTCAATAACGATATATTTTTACCCTTTTTCAGTAAAAAAAACAGTTAATATAAGCAGTAGATAGATAATCGTTGAATCTTTTCTGGTACTTTAAGGTTTGAAAATATAATTTCACTATTTTCGTATTCAATTTAAAAAGATATTTATGTCGATTCAAGTTAAGGATTTAACTAAAATATACGGCGCACAAAAAGCCATTGACCAAATAAGTTTTGAGATAGAAACGGGCGAGATTGTTGGTTTTGTTGGCCCCAATGGAGCCGGTAAATCTACAACTATGAAAATACTTACCGGCTTTATTCCTCCCACATCCGGCAATGCAAAAATTAATACCCTGGATTTAATCGAAAATTCGCTTGAAATCAGGAAACATATCGGTTATTTACCGGAAAACAATCCTCTTTACCCGGATATGTATGTAAAAGAATATCTTGAATTTGTTTCCGGAATATACCACCTGGGAAAGCAAACCCACGCAAGAATCCAGGAAATCATTGAACAAACAGGACTAACCATTGAACGGAAGAAAAAAATCGGAGCTTTATCAAAAGGTTATCGACAAAGGGTTGGTCTTGCACAGGCTTTAATTCACGATCCTGAAATATTAATTTTAGATGAACCCACATCCGGACTTGATCCCAATCAGATTATTGAAATCAGAAATTTAATTTCTGAACTGGGAAAAGAAAAAACAGTCCTGCTTTCTACGCATATTATGCAGGAAGTAGAAGCAATTTGTGATCGTATAATTATTATCAATAAGGGAGAAATTGTGGCAGACGATTCTATCAAGTCTATCTATTCGCATACCATCGATCAATATATTACCATCGTTGTTGAATTTGATAAGGAACCCGATCAAAAACAACTTGAACAAATTGAACAGGTGGATAAGGTTGCTAAAATTGATGGCAAAAACTGGCTGATTCAGAGCGCATCAAAAGAAGATATACGACAAAAAATATTTAATTTTGCCGTAAAATCTGAACTTGCAGTCCTTTCCATGCAGAAAAAAGAAAAAAGTCTGGAAGAAGTTTTTCATGAATTAACTCAATAATTTTTCTTCTCAATATTTATAAATCATCCCAACTTTATTGTCCGCTCCTTTATTATTTTTGGTCGTTTATCAAAGTTTCATTGACTTTTATTTATACTTCCCTTACATTTAGTTTTTATCTTAGTGTTTTTTGTATAATAATTTATTGCCTTTGAATTAAACACCTTAATGATACCTGATATCTATTGTTGATTGATAGCTGTCGATTCGGATAATACTATTACAACATATAGATATATAGAATAAAAGCGATGAAAAAAAAGCTATCCTATCAGCAGCTGGAACAAAAAGTCCGGCATCTTGAAAATAAGTTATCCAACTTGGAAAATAAAGAATCAGAGTTACAAGAACATCGTGAGAAGCTACATTTGGCCATGAGTGCTGCCAACTATTTCTCCTTCGAAATAAACCTTAGATTATTAAAAATAACCGCTTCAGAAGAGATATATGAAAACCTGGGTTATCCTAAAAAAGAACGGGCATCTTTAATACAGAATGCCGGCGGTTTAATCCACCCCGTTGATTATGAAAAAATGAAAGCACACATTTTGTCCTATGGAAAAAACAAACCTTTAGCGTTTAATTTTGAATTTAGAATAAAACATAAAAACAAACACTGGGAATGGTTTATAGCTACCGGTAAAAATACCGAATGGGATAACGAAGGAAAACCTTTGCGAATATTAGGATTACTAAAAAGCATACAAAAAGATAAAGAAGATCAGATGAAATTAAGGGAAAGCGAAGAAAAATTTAAATCTCTCGCAACCCTTTTGCCGGAAGTTGTTTATGAAGCGGATATACAGGGTAATTTAACATTTGTAAACCTAAAAGCTTACGAAATTTTTGAATACACTACTGAAGATTTTAAAAATGGCCTCAATGCACTCCAGATGATAGCTCCGGAAGATTTACCCAGAGCCAGGGAAAATATCAAAAACATTTTAGTAAAAGAAAATATAAAAGGTATAGAATATACGGCCATAACCAAAAAAGGCAGAAAATTTCCTGTTTTGGTTTACACAAATCCAATCCTTCAAAATGATAAAATTACCGGTTTACGAGGAATAATTGTGGATATTTCTGAGCAAAAAAATTTAATTAAAAAACTCGGAAGAAGTGAAAAAAATTTTCACCAACTGGCTGACAATATAAACGATGCCTTTTGGCTCCGTACACTTGACCAAAAAATTATTTACATGAATCCGGCTTGTGAACAAATTATCGGAGAAAATTCTAAAAACATTTTTGAAAATTTTAACGAGTATGAACAATGGATTCATCCTGAAGATAAAGAGGAAACGATTCGTCAAAAACTAGACAATCAAAATCATCCTGAAAAAACACATTTTTATCAGCATCGAATCATAAGATCCGACAGACAAATACGATGGCTCTGGGTACGTACTTTCCCTGTCTTTAATGAAAAAGGAGAATTGTATCGTCGTGCTGGGATTGCCAGCGACATTACCGAACAAAAAGCACTTCTTGATGAATTAACCAGGGCCAAAGAAAAAGCAGAAGAAAGTGATAAGCTCAAATCTGCCTTTTTAGCCAATATGTCGCATGAAATCAGAACACCCATGAATGGCATTTTGGGATTTGCCGAGCTTTTACGCGACCCTTCTATTAGCGAAGAGGAAAAAGAAAACTATATTAAAATTATTAATTCAAACGGGAAGCAATTAATGAATCTTATTGACGATATTATTGATATTGCCAAAATTGAGGCGGAACAACTCTCCATAAACAAAAGTTATGTTAATTTAAATTCAATGATGGATGATGTTTATCTTCTTTTTAAACAGGAACAGATTCGATTAAACAAAGCCCATATTGATTTTACGTTAAAAAAACAAAAAGATAATCCGCCAATCTATACCGATAGCATTCGTTTAAAACAAATTTTAAATAACTTACTCCATAATGCTTTTAAATTTACAGATAAAGGATTTATAAAATTTGGTTATGAAAGCATCAAAGATAAAAATTGTTTCTTTTACCGTTTTTTTGTTTCGGATTCGGGTATAGGAATTTCCAAAGAAAAATCTGCCATTATTTTCAAACGTTTTGGACAAATTAAAAATCAAAATAAAAGAGTTTATCAGGGTACCGGTCTGGGTCTCTCTATATGTAAAGGATTAACGGAGTTATTAGGTGGAGAAATTTGGTTCGAATCAGCAGATGAAGAGACCTCTTTTTATTTTACCGTTCCGGTAAGTATAAATTCTGAGGTAAATACAAAACCGTTAGAAAAAAACACAACATTAGAAAAATGGGATAATATAAAAATCCTGGTCGTTGAAGATAACAAAGATAACCTTGAACTTTTACGAACCCTGTTAGAAAAAAACGGAGCCGTCGTTTTAACTGCAAAAACAGGCGAAAAAGCAGTTGAGTTTATTCAAAAAGATAAATCAATTCATATAGTACTTATGGATATCAGGTTACCACAAATGGATGGCTTTGAAACAACACAACGAATAAAAGCCATCAATCCCCATATTCCGGTAATTGCTCAAACGGCTTATGCTTTGTATAACGATTGTGACATTTGTTTGAAAAACGGTTGCGACGACTATATTGCCAAACCGTTAAAAAAAGATGTTTTATTTAAAAAAATAAATCACTACATTTACAAATAAAAATTGGAGATACTATGCAACGATCATTAATTATTGGCTTATTAACAGCACTAATTCTGGTTATTTTTGCTTTAAGAAATGCTCACGAAGTAGCAATTAATTTTCTTTGGGGCGATCCGCTGAAAGGTTCTCTTTCATTAATTCTCCTGGTTACCATAATTATTGGTGTTATCTTGGGAATCATATTCTCTTATCCATCTATCTTAAAGCAGAAGAAAAAAGTATCGGAAAATAAAAAAGAAGTGGAAAAACTGAATACCATTTTAGCTGATTATAAAAAAGAATACGGCTTAAACCAAAAAGCCCGTGAAAAAGAAGAATCAGAAAATAAAAAGGAAAGTAATTCAGATACAGAAAAATAGCAATTTCTCTTTTTTATTTTTTCCTTTTGCTTAGATAATACCGGTAGCCTATATTCATACTCAACGTTTGATTATAATAATATTGAGGATTCGGAATCATATCGCTTCCGGGCGATTCAATGATGCTCCTGCTCCATATTATTTCAGCCAATAAACTTCCATTCCCCTTTTTAAAGGAGTATATATAACCACATCCGAGAAAAAAGCCCGGTTCGGTATTGTTCGCATGTCTTTCCCGGGTATACTCAGAATCAACGCCTGAAATACGAATGTCTCCTTTCTCTTTCGAATGTATCAAAAACCCTTTGAAAAATCCTGCCTGTATATAAAAATCATGGTTATTTAAAGGGATGTAAAAAGTAAGCGGTATTTCAAGCGTCCAAAAATTCTGATTCCAATAAATATCACCCTCAACCTCTTCGTAGGATTGTAAATTAGGATTCCAGCACTCGGTTACATTTATTTGCGCACCTTTTTGAATATAACTTGCTCCTAAACCTATGGAAAAAAAACGACTCAAGCGGTAATCTGTTGAAACATGAACATTAAAGCCTTTTTTAAACTTATTACTTGCCGGATGGTTGGCATAAAATGTTTCAGGAGTGGTGCCATTTAAGAAGGTTTCGCTTTTAACATCATCACCATACATATTGGCCCATGTTATTCCGCCTTTCAGTGAAAAGCTTAGTCTTTTTTCTGTTTTTTGCGCAAGGACAGTCGTTACAGAAAAAATTAAAAGATGTAATAAAACTATTTTTCTCATCCCTCTGAGCGTTAAATGTTTAATATTTATCAAAAATGATACTTTCTTCTTTTTTTATTCTTGATTCATCCAACGGGTACCTATTGGTCCATTGACGAAGCCCACCCTTTAAATTGTAAACTTTATTAAACCCCAATTCCTGACCCAGAATTTCAGCTGCCGTGCTACTTCGATCTCCATCATCGCAATAAAGATAAATAGGTGTGTTTGGATCTATTTTTTCACATAATGAGATGAGAGATTCTTTATTGACTGCCGGCAAAGCTCCTTCTATCCTGCTTTTTCTATATTTTTTAAATAATCTTACATCAATTAAAAATACCTCTTGCGTATTTACAGCCAAATAAAATTGATCTGCATCGAGATTAATATAATAATCCTCCGGCTTATTTTGAGCATAAATATTTAAGATATTATAAAAAAGAAAAAGCATAATAAAAATTTTCTTCATAACTTGTATATTTATTGCGTTATTACAAATGTAAATGTTTAATCTTAAGATATTCATATTTATACCCTTAAAACAATAAAATATGAAAATAGGAATTATAATAGGTCGAATAGGCGGTGTTGATGGCGTTGCGCTGGAAACCGAAAAGTGGATAGAGGTGCTTCAACGCATGGGCCATGAAATTTTTATTATTTCGGGCCAGTTTGAAGGAAGAAAAATTGATTGTCAACATGAAACCCGTGTTCAGGAAATGTCTTTTTTTTCACCCGAAAGTTACTGGGAACAAAAAAAAGCCTATTTTAATCCGGATTACGATGAAGATGAATTACTTGAACATTTGCTATTATATGCGAATGTAATTGAATATAAAATCATTGAATGGGCACAGAAACATACCCTTCAGTTATTAATTTCCGAAAATGCTTCAGCATTACCATCCCATATTTCCATGGGATTAGCCATAAAAAAAGCCGTAAAAAAATTACAGATACCTACCATAACTCACGACCATGATTTTGCCTGGGAAAGGGGCAACAGATATGTTTCTCCTCACCAAAAAATCAATCAAATTGTTAAAGAAACATTTCCCTTACAGTTACCAAACAGTTACCATGCAGTAATTAACCTGCATGCGCAAAAAACTTTAAAAGAAAAATACAATCGAGAATCCATTGTGGTTCCTAATGTTATGAATTTTGATAAACCTTTTGCCCAAATAACGGATCAGAACAAAGATTTACGCAAAGATTTAGGTCTTGATGATGATGATATTTTATTGTTTCAGATTACCCGGATTGTCCGCCGAAAAGGAATAGAAGCAGCAATTAAGCTCATTCATTTATTAAACAATCCAAAAATCAAACTCATTATTACCGGAAATTATGCTGATGATGCCGGAAGCGAATATTATATGGAACTGGTAGATTTAATTCATCAACTTAAAATTAGTAAACAAGTCCATTTTGCTTATCATAGCTTTTCTTCCAAAGGATTTGCCGGTTCAGCAAACGATAAAAGTTATTCTCTCTCAGATGCTTATGCACACGCTCGTGCCTGTACTTATTTTAGTACATACGAAGGTTTTGGTAACGCTTTTGTAGAAGCCGTTTTGGCCAGGAAACCCATATTTGTAAACAATTATAAACCTGTATACTGGCCGGATATCGGAAGCAAGGGATTTAAAACGGTTATGCTTGACGATAACCAAATTACAGATAATGCTTTAAAGGAGATACAGGAAGTAATATACAATGATACATTAAATCATGAAATTGGCGAATATAATTTTCTGTTAGGAAAAAAATATTTTTCTTACGATACACTTGAAGAAAAACTTCATGCATTAATTGGGTTAGCATTAAAAAAATAATCTTTTTTTATCTCCTTCCCGTATTTTATACCATACGCTGCAGGAGTCTCATAAATCACTTATAGTTAAATGATTACAATTTAGAAAAACTCCTTTCTATAGCCTCCGGGCTTAATTCTTCTTTTATAATATAATTACGAGCCCCGGCTTCGAGCATTTTTTTAACATCCTCGAGTTCGGAATGGAAAGAAACGGCTACAACCTTGATGTTACGATACAAATCAATAATCTTTCGGGTAGTCTCAATGCCATTCATTACCGGCATTTCTAAATCCATAAAAACAATGTCAATGGCATCTCTTTTTAAGATATCAAGACATTCTGCGCCATTCGACGCTTCAAAGATTTCTTCAACTCTATCGGCAAAATTTTCCTGTAAAAGAAACTTAAATGCTTCTATAAATTGTTTATTATCATCTACAATAAGTATTACCATATGGCTGATTTTCAATTTTTAGCTTTTTTTATCCTCTTCTTTTTCCGCTTTGGCCATTAACGTAAACTTAAATCCATTAAAATTCTCATAAAATTTATAATCGCCCTGTATTGAATTCACCCGATTAATGATATTAAATAATCCCATTCCTTGTGCTTTCGCTGACGATAAATGTTTTTTATCCAACCCAATACCATCATCCTTATAACACAACTGCAGTTCACCATTACTATATTGCAAATTTACGTCAATATTTTTAGCCCGGGCATGTTTTAGGGTGTTATTTAACAGCTCTTTAATAATCCTGAAATAAACAATTTCTGTTTTAAGCGGAAACCTTTTATCTTTTACATTGGATTTGAACCGGATAGAAATAACATTCTCTGTTTTTTGGATAAAAGATTTAATGGCTGCTTCCAATCCGTATTTATTCAATATATAAGGACTAATAGCATTGGATACTTCACGAACATTATCAACTGTTTCTTTAATCAATTCCTGAAGTTTTGTTTTAATGTATATTTGTTTTGCTTCTTCTCCTTTTGGGTTTAATGATTCAATATACACCTTCAAACTAGATAATAACGGACCAATTTCATCGTGTATATCACTGGCTAATCTTTGTCGTTCGCGTTCCTCCGTTTCAATAATGGTTTCGTAAATCCGTTGTTCAAACTCTTTTCTTTCAGAGATATCACGAACAATAGCTTGTACTGTTTTCTTTTTGTGTAAATCAAAAATATTAAGACTTACTTCGGTATAAAAATTTTTTCCATCTGCTTTTTGATGTACCCATTCAAAAATCTTCGGTTTATCTTGTATTGCTTCCTTTATCTTTTCTCTTGCTTTTTCTTTTGATTTTTTCCCATCAGGTTGTTTTTCAGGACTAAATTTATACGGTGTTTGCCCAATAATTTCTTTTTTGGAGCATCCAAATAACTCCAGTGTTTTTTCATTACAATCAATAAAAACATCTTCGTTCATAAGCATAATCGCATCACTGGCATTTTCAAAAAGCAACCGGTATTTTTGTTCACTTTCAATCATTGCCAGTTCTGCTTTTTTACGTTTTGTAATATCCTCAATAAGTCCTATTCCGGAAATAAAATGATGGTTTTCATCGTATATACACTTAAAAACACCTTTTACAAAGGTTGTTTTTTCTCCGGTTACCGAAGTATACCAGTCTTCAAAGACTGCTTTACCTTCTTTTAAAGACTGTTCAACTTTTTTTATTAATTCATTATTATTTAAATCTTCAATCATGTGTAAACCCACCAGCTGTTCTTTCGAAGAACCAATAATATTTACAAGATTCTGATTACAGTCTGTAATTACACCATATTGGTCGTAATGTAAAATCCCAAGCGGAGCATAATTAAATACATTTCTATATTTTTCTTCACTTTCAACTAACGCTTTTTCTGCTGCTTTACGGGCAGATAGATCTCGAAATAAAGCCTGCATGCGCCCGTCTTCCAAAATCTTTGTATTCATTTCTACCGGAATTAACCGTCCATCTTTACAAACGATATTTCTTTCTTTGATAATCGTATTACCAACTTTTATTAAATCATACCTTAACGGATTATCTTTAAGTTCATTTTTTGTGAACAACCCATTGATATTATTTCCTATTAATTCATGCTTATTATAACCTGTTAAATCACAAATACTTTTATTGGCATCAATAATTTCACCTTTTCCAACACCTACTAAAATACCATCTGCTGCCTGATCAAATAGCAAACTATACAATTCCTCACTTTTTGTCAGGTTATTCTCATATTCCTTTTGTTTGGATATATCCCTCCAGATAGCAAAAAGAAAATTTTTGTTATGAAAAGGGATTTTTGTTAGCGTAACATCTAAATATAATGATTCTCCTTCTTTATTTAAATGCATCCATTCAAAACGATGGTATCCCCTTTCATAAGCATTTTTCATCATTTTTTTTGCTTTATCCAACGATCTTTCTCCATCGGGTTGGTATTCCGGCGATAAAATTGTTTCCAGCTCCTCTTGAAATTCATCTTTTGAAGAATAGCCTAATAATGTAAGTGTTGCAGGATTACAATCAATAAATTGAAAGTTTTTAAAAATCAATATGGGATCATAGGACAAATCGAACAATAAACGGAACGATTCCTGGCTTTCAAAAAGTTTAACGATTGAATTCATAAAAAATAATTTTATTCAAATAATAAATCAGCCATAATATGATCGGAAATAAACATTCCTTTTTCCGATAATTTTATTTGATCATTATTTTGTATACAAAAATTTTTATCTAAATATTTTTTTATCTTTTTTAAAAAATATTTTTTATATGAAGGACCAAAATTCAAAACAAGTTTTTCCAAATTTAATCCCCACATGGTTCGAAAAGATGTTATGATAAAATCGTTATATTTTTCTTTTAGAGTTAAAATTTCTTTTTCATAAGGCACTTTTCCTTTTGATATTTCGTCAAGATATACATGCAGATTTGAAATATTCCATTGTCGTGAAGTTAAATTATACGAATGTGCCGAAGGTCCTAATCCTAAATACTTTACACCCATCCAATAATTGGTATTATGTAATGAAATAAATCCATCTTTGGCAAAATTTGAAATTTCATAATGTAAAAATCCATTGGCCGCTGTTTTTTCGACCAAAAGCTGAAATTGTTCTAAACTTATTTGTTCGTCGGGTAATTGAATTTTATTTTGGTCATACCACTTTTTAAAAAGTGTTTTGGGTTCAATGGTTAAGTGATAAGCAGAAATATGCTGTACTTCCAATTGAAACATTTGATTTAAATTTTGTTGCCATTTTTTCAGCGTTAAATTAGGCAAACCATACATTAAATCCACAGAAATATTTTCAAATCCCTGATTTTTGGCATCATAAACCGATTGAATGGCTGTTTGGGATTGATGTGTTCTTCGTATCAATACTAAGTCATCATCATCAAACGATTGTATACCAATACTTAACCGATTAAAACCCAATTTTTTTAACGCTTTTAAAAAGGTTATGCTTAAATTTTCAGGATTGGCTTCGAGGGTTAGCTCAACATTTTTGTCCAAGCTAAAATTTTCATACAAAGCATTTAGTATTTTTCCCAGCTGTTCAATAGAAAACAACGATGGTGTTCCTCCTCCAAAATAAATGGTTTGTACCCTTTCACTGCCTAAATAATGCTTTTGCAGATAGATTTCTTTAAGGATGGATTGTACAAAATCATCTTTATATTTTGGATTAGTCAACGAAAAAAAATCACAATACGCACATTTGTGGGCACAAAACGGAATATGTAAATAAATACCTGCCAATTGTTTATTTTTCTTTTTCTTGTATATATCCCATTACAACGTTAGAAACGGCTCGGGGTTGCGGCGGAAGAGAAAAAACATTTTCTTCGTATCGGCTGTTATAAGGAGAAATATTTAATGTTTCTCCGTTAACCACGAGCGTGCTGCTTCCTCCGGGGTCGAATCCCATCCCTTTTTCTATATTAAACTTTTTTAAAATTTCTGCCATATTCAGGTGCGTAGCACCAACCGATTCACGTATACGCCCGTTAATCGCCAGTACCAAAAGATTTCCTTTTTCATCTATTCCGGCAGCAATTTTCGGTCCGCGCATATCCGTATAATCTAATCGGGCAGCCTGCGTTTTAATTGAATGTTGTGTTTTCCATCCTTCTACTTCCATATCCAGGCAGGTTTTGCCCTTATCAATTAACATAGGCCCGGCTTCAACAGCATGGACAATATTATCCAGTCCATTAATTTTTAAATCAACCTCATCGCCAACGTTCCAGTCGCCGGGAAATTTTTCTTTAGGAAATGCCAGGGTTAAACCTACCGGAATAATCTTAATGGTCTGACTTTCTTGAGTTTTCACAATATCTTTTATCGTATTTCCGGCCAAACGCACAAAAATTTTTCCCTGAGCAGATATTTCATCTTTATCATACATCAAATCAAAAAAAGCAGGATTTTCATTATCCGATTCGTTATTGTATTGAGACTTAGAAAACTCTACAGAAACTGTTCCACGTGAAACGCAGATACCTTTTGAACAATTTACCCGAAAGATATCAACACCATGATCGGTAAAAACCAATGCAGGCTTATTAAATAAAGGAGCACTTAACACTTTTCCATCAGCTATTAACAATCCCAGGGGTGAACCAATATAGGATTCGGGCAAGCCCAGCTTTCCAACAAGCTCTGGATTAAGTATATAACCTCCATTCCATCCTATTTTTACCGACTTATTATTCTTTTTCTCAAAATCAGTAATAAAAGAGGTTACCGTTTGGGTTTTATCCGACGACTGAATAACAAATCCCCAGTTTGCTTTATTTAATTCAGTTTTTGCAATGACTCCATTCCATGGCATTTTATCCTCATAAACTCCGCTTACAAATTCATATGAAACTACATCGGAAGCTCTATCAGACACCAATAAATCGCCTATCACTTTTTTTACCGGCGACATTTTGGTCTGCGCATCTTTACGTAAAATATCATAGACTTTCTTTTCTCCATATTTATCAATGGCTTTTTTAAACTCATCGCTTTTTAAATAATCATGAAAATCTTTTGCTGTTTGAACGGGTATAGGATAAGCTAATGTAACTCGCATACCGGCAGGAACATACTGAATAAACCCTGTATTCATCGGTATTCCCATAATCGACTCTGTAATACGGTCTTCAATTTTCCCTATATGAAATCTTTCTATATCAACAATATCAGTCATTACAGCCGCTTCTGTCCGATTAGAAATGATAAATCCTTTTTCTTTTTTTACCTTGCGCAGTACTTTTAAACCCTCATCACCCAATTGATTAAAATGAATACCTACACACCACTGATGAATATCTACCACCTGCAAAATTTTATGTTTATATAGTCGTTTTAACTCTTCATCATTTCCTTGTGAAATAAATGTTTCAATACTATTCCGGTTATAATTTTCGATGGTCGTTTTGGTACTCGCCATGATATATATAGGTGAAATGTACTCAGAACAACCTTTTAATGTATCTTCTGTTAATTCTTCATCGATTTTTAATTCCAGCCTTGATCGAACAGATTGTAACACAAAAAATTCAATCTCATTTTTTATATATTTGCCGGGAAAGTAAGCAATAGGAACGTTTGACTGCAATTTTTTAATTAAAAATTTCCTGTCATCAATCCCTAAGTAAGTGCTTGATGTTAATTGTGATAAAGCCAAATCAAAATCAGTAAAAAAGTGTGCATTTACATCAATTTCAGGTTTCTCTTCCCTTTTAATTATTTCATGATATAGCATGTTAATTAATCCGCTTAATTCCTGGATAGTAAAGTCCTGATAAGGATAATTGTACTTATTACGATGACGATAAGGTAGCGAATGGTCATGACGAATATTCACTTCACCCTGGTGATATAAGAAGATATTTTCTACCGTATTAAAAAATTGACAGACTTTCCGGGGGTTAATTTCATTTCTGTTTTTCTGCAACAATAGCCTTGCATATTGAAAGGCTTTACCACGAAAAAACTGCTCTTCTACTCTGAAATAGCTGGGATCAATAAGCGATTTTAATAAAATCATAAATCGTAAACGTCCAAAACCCGGCAAATATTCTCGGTTTTGGGTGTCTACTATGGCTTCGAAATCAGCATTAGTATAATTTATAATCTGCTGATAAGATTTAATAGCTTTCTTCGTTTTATTTAATGCGGTGGTATTTGAAGATAACTGATAATAAAACTTTTGGCAAATATCATCAAAATTTAATTTCAGTGATTTTAAACTATATCTTTTATCCACAACCAGCTGATTATGTGCAATAATACGAGTAAACTGATGAGGAAAAAAAACACTCTCCATAATTCTTTTGGTATGTTTTTTCGTGATATTTTTTCCGTCAAATTCAATGACTTTAAGCCGGTCCTGATAAGGAAGGTGCTCTCCAATCACTTCGGAATATACATTTTCGGGATAATAGCGACTACAAAAAATTGGGGTCCCGCAGGCGGTGGCTTCAATAATAGGCAAACCGCGACCTTCGGTTTTACTCGGTAGTAAAACTAACGAAGCAATATTGTACAATTCCGGTATTCCTACCGGGTCATCAAACTTTTCCTTAAATGTTTTATTATCCAGCTCGCTAAATAAAAAGGCTAAAAATACTTTATTACGGATTTTGGGTTCCAGATTTTTTAATAATTGTTGAAAACGATTAAGCAATTGCTTAAAATATTCGAAGTGTCCTGCAGCAATAGGGCCGGTAATTAAAAGCGTAAGCTTAAGATTCTTTGTTTCCTTAAAACGGTTATAAAAATCTTCTTCATCAAAAAGTTTCTTAACCAAACTAAATCCTATTTCAATTCGTTTACGGGCAATAATACGTGTAGGCTGCAAAAAAATAATATTTTCATTTAAAAATTTTGGTAATGGTTTCGTTTTTCGGGCTCCTACCAAAATAGGTCTTATAGAATCGGGAGAAATCAGATTACTTTCCAATACATCTTTCACTGAATAACTTATCAACGTATCCTGGTAACGACTTAAAATTTTTTCAAATTGATAAAAGGTGCTGATTTTTTTTCTCTTCGTAGTATTTTGATATTCATTCGTATCAACGGCAGTTCCTATTTCGGTTACATTGGCCGGATTTATTCCGTTAATTTTAATCAATCGTTCAGTTTGTTGTTGATTGATATTAACATGCATCCATATTCTTGAATCCCAGGGATATAACATTTCAATAATTGAAAAAAATTCGCCTACATGTGCATTTTTAAAAAAGAAATCACGGGGTCCATCGGGTAAATGATATACTTTTTTATTAATTTCTTTGTTTCCGCTTTCCCAGTAAAAATCGTGGCTATTATTTATGACCGGAATTTTTAAATATTCGGAAAGTAAAGTAACGGCCAGGGCTAAAGAAACATTACCCGGATTTGAACATACATTAATCAAATAAAGCAATTGAATATTTTTATCTACAATATAATTTCCCAGTTCCCTGACAATTTGTAAGGTTTCTTTCCAGAATTTAATGATTAATTCATTATATTCTTTACTACCACGTTCTAAATGTGTAAAGAAAAAATCTTTATACAATTTCCAGTCTTCAAAACCTTGTATGGATTCTAATTCAAACTTTTTAACATATTCAGGTATCATTTTTTTTGATTCAGGAAAAAATTTACCTGCTATATAATGAATGTTTGATGTGTTATATTTTTCCTTAAAAATTTGACTATATTTTTTTACCTCAATACTAACACCATCTATGGCATACTGAAAGGTTAAAAAGGCAATGTTTGATTGACACAAAAATTCTTTAAAATCTATATAGCTACCGCTAAACTTAAATTTTGGCACCTCCCTGTTTTCTTTTATCTCATCTAAAAACAAACCTAAGTCAAACCAGGTATGGATGTTTTTATTTTCTAAATCTCTGAGTAATAATTTTATTATTTCATCCCTTTTTTCCATAGCTGTTTATTTTTTTCTTACTGGGTTATAACTATTATTTAGTACACTAAAAATAGTACTGATAGATTGTTTAAAAATTAGGTTAAAAAATTAGTGTTTTATAAGTTACAAAATTTAATTTTATATTCGCATGAATCTCAATAAAAACAAAATCCATTGTTAGAATGAAACCATTAAATTATTGGAAACCATCGCTGGTATCATTTATCATTTTATATGGAAGTATTACTTCAGGAAAAAATTTAGATTCTATTTCTTTCTTTAATTTTCCATATACAGATAAGGTAATGCACATGCTTTTATATTTTGTTTTAACGCTTACTTTCCTTGCTTCTTTTATACGCTCTGGTAAACGAACAAAATCAGATCATATTATTATTACTTTTGTGTGGGTTGTAAGTTATGGTATGCTTATGGAAGTTTTGCAGTTTTATTTTACCCAAACCCGGTCTGTAGAAGTTATGGATATATTAGCAAATACTATTGGCTGTATTTTTGCTCTCTTTTTCTACCCTTACATTAAAAAAGGGGATTGTAAAAAATTACTATAATCCTATTTTTCCGTCCGACGCTTCAATTTCTTCTTTTAGTTTTTCTATCGTCTCCGTATTAAACAAATCATAGATTTGTCTGCTTATAGGCTCATATTTATGATGAATTGGGCATTGGACATTATCGTGAGTGGTTGGTTTACAGGTACGTAAGCCAATTAAACAGGTATTAAAAAAATCGAGTCCGTCTATTACTTCTACAATATTTAATAATGTAATATCTTTTGCCGGTTTAGCAAGTCCAAATCCACCGTGCGGACCTTTTGTTGAACTTAATAATTTATTTTTGGCTAGTGTTTGTAATATTTTACCTAAAAAAGGGGTAGGAATATCTAATTCTTTCGAAATTTCTTTTATTCCTATTTTTTTCTCTTCACCTCCGTTTAGAGATAAATAAATTACTGCCCTTATTGCATATTTACATGTATTGGATAACATTGCTCAATATTTTTAATGAATGGGAATTTTTTCTATTCTCCGTTGATGTCTTCCTCCTTCAAAGTTAGTATTTAAAAACACATCTACAATTTCCTGCGCTAAATCATAAGAAATATAACGTGCGGGCAACGAACAAACATTGGCATCATTATGTAAACGGGCAAATTTGGCTATTTCTTTATTCCAACAAAGTGCCGAACGTATACCCTGATGTTTATTGGCTGTCATACTAATTCCATTTCCACTTCCACAAAGGGTAATACCAAAAGTATATTCTCCTTTTTCAACAGCTGTTGCCAAGGGGTGAGCATAATCAGGATAATCAGTACTTTCATTCGAAGAGGTTCCAAAATCTTTTAGAGTATATCCTTTATTTTTGAGATATTGTTTTAATTGCTCTTTATATTCATATCCTGCATGATCACCTGCTATTGCTATTGAATTTTTTTTACTCTCCATAATAAAATGTAATTATTTAATTTACAGTATTCAAATTTAACCAATATATTTATTTTATTATAAATATTTTAAAATAACAATTTTTATAAATTTATATAATTAAGATTTACAGTAAAATAAAATGTATCATTCAACAATATAGTATCAATGAAATATTTTAAAGATTTAATTCATAAATACTTAAATTAACTTACTTATTTTTTACTTAATGTTAATTTTTTGGTTAATTTTTGTTAAATCAGTGTTAATTAAAGTCGATAAATATTTAAAATTATTATTTGAAATTGTAAAAGGGTATTCTATATAAAATTTTTTATCATTTATCAAAAATATTTTTTTAGTTTTGACGCACAAATTTCAAACATTTTTTTAACTATAAAAGTTAATTTTTAACCAAAAAGTTTTAACTGTTTATCCGTATTAACAACATGTTAATAATAGCTTTAAAAATCTATAAATCAAAACAATAAAGTTAATTTTCATTGTTAAAACAGGTTTAACAACTTTTTAATATTATAAAAGTCAAGTGTATTATTAAAAATTTTAGAACAATATTAACAGGATATCATTATTATCATATAGAGATAAATTTTAAATCATTAAATATAATATATATAATATGAATGTTGAAAAAGATATTTTAGCCAAAGGGTTCATCGATAAAAAACCAGATAATAATATCCATATTTTAGATGAAATTAACCACCTGAAAAAAGAAAAAAATGCAATTATTTTAGCGCATTATTACCAAACATCAGATATTCAGGATTTAGCCGACTTTGTGGGTGATAGTTTAGCATTGTCTCAAAAAGCTGCAGAAACAGATGCTGATATAATACTATTTGCAGGAGTTCATTTTATGGCCGAAACGGCAAAAATTCTTTCTCCCGAATCCAAAGTGTTAATTCCTGATTTAAATGCCGGTTGTTCATTAGCTGATTCTTGTCCACCGGATGAATTTGAAGCTTTTGTAAAAAAACATCCTGACCATTTAGTGATTTCTTATGTAAATACAACAGCTAAAATAAAAACTTTAACGGATATTTGTTGTACTTCAACGAATGCTTTAAAAATTGTGGAATCATTACCGGAAAATAAAAAAATTATTTTTGCTCCGGATAAAAATCTTGGAAATTATATTCAAAGAGTTACCGGCCGTGATATGGTTATTTGGGATGGTGCATGTCATGTGCATGAAGAATTTTCTTTAGAAGGAATTTTAGATTTAAAAAAACATTATCCCCATGCAAAAATTATTTCTCATCCCGAATGCAAAAAACCAGTTCAATTGGTTTCTGATTTTGTAGGTTCTACGGCAGCTCTTTTAAAATTCACTAAATCAGATAATAGCAAAGAATATATTGTAGCAACAGAATCAGGAATTTTACATCAAATGGAAAAACAAAATCCTGAAAAAACATATATCGTTGCACCTCCTAAAGATTCTACCTGTGGGTGTAATGATTGTAATTTTATGAAACTAATAACGGTAAATAAAATTTATAATACTTTAAAATATGAACTTCCTGAGGTAATTTTAGATGATGATACCATAAAAAAAGCCCGCAAATCTATTGATAAAATGTTGGAAATTTCTAAAAAATATAATTTGTAGCAGTTTTTAATTCAATGAAAAGCAGGGCTTATATCCCTGCTTTTTTTATATCTTTAAAAAATCTTTAAATTTTTAAGGATGAAAAATTTAATTTTTATCTTTTCTTTATTTTTTTCTGTTCAGTTTGCTTTTGGACAATCAAAATCAGATACTGTTTATAAAGAATTTTTTCATGGTAATGGACAAATAGCCAGTAAAGGATATTTAATGAATGGAATTCCAGAAGGGTTATGGAAATCATATCATATGAGTGGTGTACGAAGGTCTATAGGAAAATGGAAAAATGGAAAACTCGATAGTACCTGGTTATTTTTTAGTCATACAGGTGATACTTCCAAAAAAATTAATTATTTACAAGGTAAAAAAAATGGTTATGCTTTAGAATATTATTCTGTATCTGATAATGGAGAATTAATAATAAAAACGAAAGAGTTATATGTTAATGATAAAAGAACCGGAAAATCATATCATTATTATCCTAATGGAAAATTAAAAAAAATTATTCCTTTTACTGATGATGTTAAAAATGGATTAGCCCTGGAATTTGATGTTGACAGTAATATCATTGTTATTACCCGCTACCGCAATAATGAGATCATTTTACATGAAGAAATTAACCGGTATAATAAGCAGGGTGAAAAAAAAGGAATTTGGAAAGTGTTTTATCCTAACGGAACGATAAAAGAAGAAAAAGAATACATCAATGGACAGTTAAATGGAATTTTTAAAATTTATAATAAAGATGGTTTCTTAATCAATGCTTTACAGTATGAAAATGGAGAAATAATTGATAAAACTGATGATTTTACTACTGATATTGATGTTAGAGAAGAGTATGATAAAAATGAGAATCTAATTTTTCAGGGAAGTTACTTGAATCAAAAACCTATTGGGGTTCATCGATATTTTGATAAAAAGGGTAATGTTATTCAATCAAAAACCTATAATACTTATTATCAATTAATAAGTGAAGGAATTGTAACGTTGGATGGAAAAAAACAGGGAGCATGGATTGATTATTATCCTGATGGCAAAATAAAAGCAAAAGGATATTACCAAAATGGGGTAAAAACCGGCAAATGGATTTTTTATTTTTCCAAAGGAAACATAGAACAAACCGGTACATATACGAACGGTAAATTATCCGGTAGTTGGAAATGGTATTTTAAAAACGGGCAGCTTCGTAAAGAAGAATTTTATATTTACGGATTACCTGATGGTGAATCGATTGAATATTCAGATTCAGGAACTGTAATTGCAAAAGGAAATTATATTCAGGGTGAAAAAGAAGGTACATGGAATTATGATATTGGAGATCAAAATGAAACCGGAAAATATGTTATGGGATTAAAAGATGGAAAATGGGTTAGATATTACAAATCGAATCAGGAATTAGCTTATGAAGGAATATTTTTACAGGGAAGCAAGGATGGAAAACAGATTTATTATTATCCCAACGGTAATGTTAAAGAAATTCAATATTATGAAGCAGGAAAAAAAATAAAATCCTGGGCCAAATATGATGAAAAAGGAGAATTATTTCTTGTCGTGCAATACAATCAAGATAAAATTTATAAAATTAACGGAGTAAAAATAGATTTTACAAATAATACCGACCAATAGATTTGTTAAATTTGCAGAGAAATATATTTACATGGATGAATTTAATATAAGGGAAGAAAATTATTTAGACCGCGACCGGGAGTTTGAAATAAAACTCAGGCCTTTAAATTTTAATGATTTTAAGGGACAGTTTAAAGTGGTAGAAAATTTACAGGTATTTGTGAAAGCGGCTAAAATGCGATCCGAAGCATTAGACCATGTTTTATTGCATGGTCCTCCGGGATTAGGTAAAACGACTCTTGCCAATATTATAGCGAATGAATTAAATGTAAATTTAAAACTTACCTCAGGACCTGTTTTAGATAAACCCGGTGATCTAGCGGGATTATTAACTAATTTGGAAGAAGGTGATGTTTTGTTTATTGATGAAATTCACCGTTTAAGTCCGGTGGTAGAAGAATACCTTTATTCGGCTATGGAAGATTATAAAATTGACATCATGATTGATAAGGGTCCCAGTGCACGAAGTGTTCAAATTGATCTTAATCCTTTTACTTTAATCGGGGCAACCACACGTTCAGGATTATTAACCAGCCCGTTGCGTGCACGTTTTGGTATTAGTTTACATTTAGAGTATTACGATCATGATACCTTAAGCAGAATTATTAAACGTTCATCAAAAATATTAAATGTAGATGTTGCAGCCAATGCAGCTGACGAAATTTCGTCCCGTTCACGTGGAACACCCCGAATTGCAAATGCTTTATTGCGAAGGGTCCGTGATTTTGCACAGGTAAAAGGCAATGGAAAAATAGATATTGAAATTTCACGATATGCTTTAACGGCTCTTAATATTGATAAACATGGTTTGGATGAAATGGATAATAAAATTTTATTAACTATAATAGATAAATTTAGCGGCGGACCGGTTGGACTTAATACCATTTCAACGGCTATTGGGGAAGATAGTGGTACAATTGAAGAAGTATATGAACCGTTTTTAATAAAAGAGGGATTTTTGAAGCGAACACCACGTGGGAGAGAGGCTACAGCATTTGCGTATAAACATTTAAACCGGGTACAGGAGCGAGGCGATCAGCAAAATCTTTTTAATTAAAAGCATTCGAAATTTTTTCCAATCGTTTGATATCTAAAATTTTTATTTTTCTTCCATTTAAATCAATTAATCGGTCTTGTTTAAATTCGGATAAAAGGCGAATAACCGATTCGGTTGCCGTACCCACAATATTGGCTAATTCTTCACGGGTTAATGAAATTTGCAATACCTGTTCTTCATCTAAATCAAAGATTTCTATGAGGTTTAATAATACTTCGGCAAGTCTTTCACGAACAGTTTTTTGCGCAATATCCGTAATAAAAGAATTCGCCTCGCCTAATTCTTTGCAGGTTTGTTGCATCATCGCCATAGAAAAATTACCGTTGGTTTTTACCAGGCTTATTAATGTTTCTCCGGGAATAAAGCATAATAAGGCATCTTCAATTACTTTAGCCGATGAGCAGGCTAATTCATTACTTAATATAGAACGGTAACCGATAATATCCCCTTTTTTAGCAAAAGCAATAATCTGTTCGCGACCGTCAATACCTGTTTTATAGATTTTTAATATCCCTGAGTTTATACAATAAAAACCATTCGTTCTACTGCCTTCATGATAAATAATACTTCCACGTTTGTAAGAATTACAAACCTTTTCTTTCTCTACTTTCAAATGTTCTTCCGGAGAAAGATGTTTAAAAATAGAAACAATATCGTTAATGCAATTTTCGCATGAGGGTATTTGATCGCGATTTTTCATTATTACAAAAGATTACATCGGTACTATATATCTAATAATCAGTATATAAATACTAAATTTTAAAAAAAAATTCAATGATATGCAACACAAAATTAACTTTTTTGTTTTATAATTAAGAATTTGTAATATATTATTTAACAGTATATTTGTAAAAATAGTATAATATTAAAATATGTAAAGATATGAAAACTTCATTAAATTTAAACTGGAAAGACGGAATGGCCTTTGAAACCGAATTAAATGGTCATAAAATAGTTATTGATGCTGATAGTGCTGTTGGCGGCAAAGACCTGGGACCCAGGCCTAAACCTTTAATGTTATTAGCCCTGGCAGGATGTACTGCCATGGATGTTATTTCTATCTTAAAAAAAATGCGTGTTGATTTGGATGATTTCAGTATTGAAGTGGTGGCAAATAACACCGATGAACATCCTAAGCACTATGATGAAATGAAAGTAATTTATAAATTTTGGGGTAATGATTTACCTGAAGATAAAATTAATAAAGCCGTTAATTTATCGGAAGAGAGATATTGTGGAGTAAGTTTTGTTTACAGGCAATATGTTAAAATGAGCACTGAAATACAATTGAATCCAGATAAATAGTTTTTTTAATTATAAAAAAGAAACCCTGCTTTTTTATAAGGCAGGGTTTTTATATGAACACATCAATTAATTTTTAGCGTGCTGATTTAAATTGATTTAAAAAGCGAACATCATTTTCAAAATAAAGGCGAAGATCGTTTATTCCGTATTTTAACATAGCAATTCGCTCAATACCCATACCGAACGCAAAGCCTGTAAATTTTTTGCTATCAATAGAACAACTTTCGAGTACATTAGGATCTACCATTCCACACCCTAAAATTTCAAGCCAACCGGTGTATTTACAGACATTACATCCTTTGCCATGACAGATGTTACAAGCTACATCCATTTCAGCCGAAGGTTCGGTAAACGGGAAATAGGAGGGTCGTAATCTTATTTTGGTTTGTTCGCCAAACATTTCTTTAGCAAAATATAAAAGGGTTTGTTTCAAGTCGGCAAACGATACGTTTTCATCAATATATAAACCCTCAACCTGATGAAAAATGCAATGTGCCCGAGCGCTGATGGCCTCATTTCTGAAAACACGTCCCGGAGAAATGGTGCGAATAGGAGGCTGGGAATTTTCCATAACCCTTACCTGAACCGACGAGGTGTGGGTACGCAACAAAATATCAGGATTTTTTTCGATAAAGAAAGTATCCTGCATATCCCTTGCCGGGTGTTCTTCGGGGAAATTTAATGCAGAGAATACATGCCAGTCATCTTCTATTTCCGGACCTTCAGAAATTGTAAATCCCAATCGTTTAAAAATATCAATCATTTCATTTCTCACAATTGATAAGGGATGTCGAGTTCCTGTAGGTATCGGATCTCCGGGTAAACTTAAATCTATATCCGAACCACTGTCGGTTGCTTCTTCAAAAGCGGCTTTAAGCTCATTAATTTTTTCTTGCAACGAAATTTTAAGTTCATTTAATTTTTGTCCAACTTCTTTTTTGTTTTCACGTGGAACATTTTTAAACTCTGCAAACAAATCATTTATAATACCTTTTTTCCCCAGATATTTTATTCTAAACGATTCAATATCTTCTAAACTTTCTGCAACAAACGTTTTGCTTTCCTCAAGATACTTATTAATCTTTTCAATCATTATCTATAAGATTATAATTTTGTAATTTTCATTTTTACATTTTTTACCGGACGATCATTATCGTCGGTTTTAACCGCTGCAATTTTATCGATTACTTCTATACCCTCAATTACTTCTCCAAATACTGTGTATGCTCCATCCAAATGAGGGGTACCCCCAATGGTCTGGTAAACTTTTCGTTTAAGGGGAGGAATTTTATACATTCCTTCTTTTTTAAATTCTTTTTTTGCTTTTTCTCTTGCTTCCCTCACAATTACCGGATAATCAATGGTTCCGCCGGTATCGAAAGCTTTCTGTTCTGCTTCTTTAATATATTGAGTGGTTAGCTTATTTAAGCGCGATGCGTTGATTCGGTTTTCTACCTCTTCAATATCTTCATCACTAAATACTTTTCCCTGTACTATATAGAATTGTGAACCTGCCGAACGCATTTCAGGATTTACTTCATCCCCTTCGCGCGCTGCTGCAATAACCCCTTTTTTATGAAAAAATGTGTCGATAATTTCTGCGGGAATCGTATATCCCGGGCCTCCGTTTCCCAGTAATTCTCCGGGTTTTGCATTTCTAGAGTCCGGATCTCCTCCCTGTATCATAAACCCCTCAATCACGCGATGAAATAATAAACCGTCGAAATATTCCTGGTCAATCAGCTTTTTAAAATTTTCTTTATGTAAAGGCGTTTGGTCATATAATTTAAAAATCATATCCCCATATTCGGTCTCAATTTTATAAAGCGTTGTTTTTTTCTCTTTTTTAATTGGTATATCACAAGCATTTGTGAATAAAATGACTAAAAAAACAACTATAAATACTTTTTTCATCGTAATTTTGTTTAGTAAATATCTTTGCAAAAATAGTAACATTTATTCAGAATTAAAATTTGACCTATGCGAAGTAAAATTTTAATCCTAACGGTTTTATTTTTTTTTCTCCGGTTTTATACTTATTCCCAGGAAAAAGTAGGACTGGTATTAAGTGGAGGAGGAGCTAAAGGTTTGGCCCATATTGGTGTTATTAAAGCTTTAGAGGAAAATAATATCCCTGTTGATTATGTTACCGGAACCTCAATGGGAGCTATTGTAGGTGGATTATATGCCATTGGTTATTCACCCGAAGAAATGACTCAACTGGTGTTGTCCGATGAGTTTCGAAACTGGGCGGTTGGTGAAATAGAAAAGGATTATATCTATTATTTTAAGAAATCACCGGTGGCTGCTGATATGGTAAATATTAAAATCCATATGAAAGACTCAACGCCCAAAGCTCAACTTCCCAGTAATTTAGTACCTACACACCAGATGGACTTTGCTGCGATGCAAATATTTAGTCCTGCCAATGCTGCGGCTGATTATGATTTTGACAGCCTTTTTGTTCCTTTTCGTTGTATCGGCACCGATATTTATAACAATAAAGCCAAGGTTTTTAAGAATGGTAATTTAGGTTCTGCAGTAAGAGCATCCATGACATTCCCGTTTTACTTCAAGCCTGTTGAAATAGATAGTATCTTATATTTTGACGGAGGAATGAAAAATAATTTTCCTTCGGATGTTATGATTAATGATTTTGCACCGGATTTTATTATTGGCAGTAAGACAGCCGATAATTCTCCTAAACCCGATGCGGATAATGTTGTTGTTGTCCTGGAGAATATGTTAATGGATAAGGTTAATTATCAATTACCTGATAATGGAATTTTAATCGAATCCAGGTTTATCAATGTAAAATTACTTGATTTTGATAAGGCACAAATCATTATCAAAACAGGATATGATGAAACGTATGCATTAATGGATAGTATAAAAGATATCATTCCGGTTCGTAAAGATTCTGTTAAGCTTACCAATGAAAGAAAAAATTACAAACGTAAGTTACCCCCCCTCTTTTTTAAGGAAATTTCTATTTCCGGATTAAATAGTAAGGAAAGAGAATATGTATCCAAAATTATTTTTAATAAGGATTCTGTTTTTACTATTGGAGAATTAAAACATAGTTATTTCAAATTACTGGCTGATGGTACTATTTCGTCCATTTATCCCGAAGCCTTTTATGATAAAAAATCGGAATCCTTTAAATTAAAAATGCAAATTGATGAAGAGAGCCGGTTTATAGCACGCATTGGAGCTAATATTTCTTCGAGCTCTATTAACCAGGGTTTTGGTAGTTTTCAATATAATCAATTAGGAAAAATTTCACGATCGGTTTATGCCAATATTTATTTTGGACGGTTATACAGTTCCGTTATGTTACAGGCGCGAGCTGATTTTCCTTCAAAAATACCCGTTGCTTTTACCGGTTCCTTTACCATGAACCGATGGGATTTTTATAGTAGCAGCTCAGAGCCTTTTTTTGAAGATGTACGGCCACCGTATTTGATACAAAATGAAAATAATTTAAAATTAGCAGTTTCTACCCCGTTAAATACAAACTCTCTGGTTAAAGGCGAATTTTCTTACGGTTTTATCACGGATGAATATTATCAGACGATAGAATTTTTAAAGGCAGATACCAGTGATTTAACGGATTTCGATTATTACAACTTTAAAATAAATTTTGAAGAAAACACTCTCAATTATAAACAGTTTCCTACCCGGGGTGTAAATCAAACCCTGAGTTTTAATTATTTAAAAGGAACAGAAAATTTTGTTCCAGGATCTACTTCAGCCATTCAGGATGAAATTCAAAAGAAGCATAAATGGTTTAATATTCAGTTTTTTAGAGATGAATATTTAAGGCTGAACCAACATTTTCATTTAGGTTATTTTGTCCAGGCGTCTTATTCAACCGTTGACTTTTTTAGTAATTATACCGCGACCATGTTAAATGCAAATGTTTTTCAACCCACACCTCACAGTAAAACAATGTTTCTGGAAAATTACAGGGCACATTCCTTTTTGGCTTTAGGAGTTAAACCGATCATTAAATTATCTGATAATTTGCATTTACGGGCTGAAGCATATGCCATGTTTCCCTATCAAAAGATTATTAGTGGAGAAAATAAACAGGCTGAATATGCTGCTAAATATGAAAATATGAATTATATGGCTTCAACAACATTAGTCTATCATACTTTATTTGGACCGGCAAGTTTAAGCTTAAATTATTATGATAAAAACGATAAGAAGTTTTACTTTGTGTTTAATTTTGGTTATTTGTTATTTAATAAACGTGGTTACGAATAAATAAAATATTGCCTTGAATCAGATCAAAAAACTTGCCGGACAAACTTTAATTTATGGGTTAAGCAATATGCTTGGCCGGTTTTTAAATTATTTACTTGTTCCGCTACATACACTTGTTTTAGGCAAATTCTTTTATGGAAAGCTGACCTTTATCTATAGCAGCACAGCGATATTATTGGTTATTTTAACCTATGGTATAGAAACTGGTTTTTTTCGGTTTGCTAGCAAAAAGGAGGAGAAATATAATTCTGTTCTCGGAACCAGTCTGTATTCCATATTATTTACAACATCCATTTTCTTAGCTTTATCGTTACTTTTTAAACAACAGTGGGCAAGTTATTTTGAAATAGATAATTATCGCATTGTCATTTATTTTATTTTAATCATTTCTTTCGATGTTATCAATGCTATTCCTTTTGCCAAATTACGTATTGATGAAAGACCGGTTAAGTTTATGATTATTAAGGTAACAGGAATTGCTATTAATATCTTTTTTAATTTGTTTTACCTGTATGTTTGTCGAAAGTTTTATCAGGCAGGAGCCGACAACTTTTTTGCTCATATTTATAAGCCTGACCTGGTTCTTGAGTACGTTTTAATTGCTAATTTTATAAGCAGCGCTATTACCTTTTTATTATTAACGACCGAAATTTTTAAAGTCAGATTACCCTTTGATTTTGCCCTGTTAAAACGATTGCTAAAATATTCTTATCCCATTTTATTTATTGGCTTAGCCGGAATGCTCAATGATAATATTGATAAATTACTTATTCCAAAATTGATAAACCATCCCAATCCCGTTGAGCAATTAGGTATCTATGGAGCTAATTTCAAATTATCTGTTTTAATGGTATTATTTATTCAAATGTACCGTTATGCCGCCGAACCTTTCTTTTTTAAATATGCCGATAGTACAGATGCAAAAGAATTATATGGAAAAGTGATGACCTATTTTATTATTTTCGGGTTGCTTATTTTTCTGGGTGTAAATTTTTATATTGATATATTAAAACATTTTATTCACAAAGACTTTTGGGAAGGATTAAAAGTTGTTCCTATCTTGCTGTTCGCAAAACTTTTATTTGGAGTATTATTTAATTTGTCCATTTGGTATAAAGTTACCGATCGTACTAAATTCGGCATTTTAGTGGCCGGCACAGGAGCAATAATAACGATTGTTGCCAATATCATACTAATTCCTCAAATTGGTTATTATGGTTCTGCTCTGGCAAGTTTAGCAAGTTATATCGTCATGTTAATTATTTCCTATTATCTTAGCCGGAAATTTTTTCCTGTTCAATATGAATTGAAAAAAATTGGTCTATATGTTTTAATAGCATTAGGATTGTTTATCGTTAGCCGGTTAAATATTTTTTATAATAAAACCATTTATTATATCATTGTTTCAGTTATGATTATGGCATTTGCCGGATTTACATATCTAAAAGAAAAAAAATCATTTACTTATGAAAATTAATATTGTTAATCAATCATCAAACCCTTTGCCGGGATATAGTACCGATCATTCAGCCGGAATGGATTTGCGGGCTAATTTAAAAGAATCGGTTTCATTACATCCTTTAGAACGCAAGCTCATTCCTACCGGATTATTTATCGAATTACCCGTTGGTTATGAAGCACAAATCAGACCCCGAAGTGGTTTGGCACTAAAAAAAGGATTGTCTGTTTTAAACAGCCCGGGAACCATAGACGCTGATTATCGAGGAGAAATTGGCGTTATTTTAATTAATTTATCGAATGAGACCGTTACCCTTGAAAATGGTGAAAGAATCTGTCAAATGGTAATTGCCAAACACGAACAGGCTGAATTAAATGAGGTTGAACTACTTAATGAAACAGCAAGAGGTAGTGGTGGTTTTGGAAGTACCGGGGTAAAGTAACGAACACTTTTTCTTAATAAATGTTAATAATACAATTTGTAAACAACAGCCGCGTTGTTTTTCTGAGATATAGTCATTAAATTTTAGATACATGAATATTAAAACCGTATTAATTTTTTTTATTGGACTCATTTTATTTGGCTCATCTTGTTCAGTACAGGATAAAACACAAACTGATATAAAAAGAGTGACCAAAGAGCTGGATGATAATGAGGAGCTTGAATATTATTATGTTTTTATTGAGGCTAATAGGAAAAAGTTGTTGGGAGATTTAAATGCAGCATTAGCACTTTTTTACCAGTGTCTCGAAATTAATCCCGAAAGCGCAGCAGCCATGTCTGAAATCTCACAAATAAACGAAATTATTGAGAATTATGAGGTTGCTGTTAGATATGCTAAAAAAGCAGCCGAATTAGAACCGGAGAACAAATGGTTTCAATTAAAATTGGCCCGTTTATATATAAACAATAAAGAGTATGAAAATGCCATAAACGTTTACCAAAAATTATATGAAATCAACCAAAAAGATTTGGAAATTCCTTATAATTTAGCTGCCTTATACCGTCAAACCAATCAATTTTCCAAAGCCATTGAATTATACAATGCAATTGAGCAAAAAACCGGCATTAACGAAACCTTATCGATAACCAAACAGCGATTATATCTTCAAATTGGTCAGAAAAATAATGCATATGATGAAATCAAGAAGTTGATCAATCATTATCCGAATAAACCAGAATATTATGGAATAATTGCTGAAATGTATTCCAATGACAACCTTTTTTCCAAAGCCCAGGAAAATTATGATACATTATTCAAGATAGATAGCACCAATTCCTTAGGTCAGCTTTCAATTATTGATTTCTACCGAAAAAAGATGGATTATGATAATGCTTTTAAATATCTCCGAAAAGTTATTTATAATCAAAATATTGATTTTCAATCCAAAGCAAGGGTTTTTATCTCTATGTTGAATACACCACAGGAGCTTAATATTTATTTTCAACAAATTAAAGAGCATTTATTATTATTAAAGGAGGTATATCCCGATAGTAAAGAATCTCACACTTTATATGCTGACTACTTGATACGAATGAATAAGCTGGAGGAAGCGGGAGTTGAATTAAAAAATATTGTAGACCGATTTTCTGTAAATCCTGCCATTTGGGAGCAATTATTATCAATTTACAGCTATCAAAGCAATTTTGATCAATTATACACTCTTTCTGCTACTGCTATTGACAGCTTTCCTGAACGCCCCTTATTTTACCTTTTTAGGGGTATTTCGGCGAGTCAAACCCAAAAACAACAGGAAGCCATAGCGGTTTTTAAAGAAGGCTTAAAACATGTTGATAATAACCCTGAGCTCGAATCCGATTTTTACAGTTCTTTAGCGGATAGCTATAATGAGTTAAATGAATATGATAAATCTGATTATTATTACGAGCTGGTCCTTAAAAATGATTCAACAGATTTATATGTGCTTAATAATTACTCGTATTATTTGTCTTTACGTGAAGAAAAACTTGAATATGCACAACAGTTAAGCCGAAAAACCATTGAAGCAGAACCCAATAATCCTACTTATTTAGATACCTATGCCTGGATATTATTTAAACAGCACAAATATAAGGATGCTTTATACTATATTAAACAGGCTTATGAATCAGGAGGATTTGAAAATCCCGAGATAGTTGAACATTATGGGGATATTCTTTATTTTATTGGAAAAAAAGAAGAAGCCCTAAAAAAATGGAAATTAGCGAAAGATCTTGGAAGCACCCATGAGGATTTGCTATTAAAAATAGAGAAAGGAAAAATTGAATAAAATTATTATGTTTCCTATAAAAACAGTTAAATATTTTTTTTATTTAATAATAGTTATTTCCCTAAGTGGTTGTAATATAACTAAAGAAATTACACGAGATAAAACAGAAACCGTCATTACACCTAAGGAAATCGATCATCAGGTTTCACAAAATATTGTATTAAGCCGGGGAATTGTTATCAATGGAGCCAGAATTAAAATATACAGCAATGAACAAACCAATAGAATACGGGCAAATTTTAAAATTAAACCCGATAGCGCTATGCTTATTTCCCTTGCTAACTCTTTAGGGATTGAGTTTGTTCGTGCATTGATAACACCGGATTCTATTCGCTTTGTTAACCGGATAAACCGTAACTATATCGCCGGGAAGTATCCTGTCGTTGCTTCGATGTATCATATTCCTGTTGAGTATAAAGATTTACAGGATGCTTTAATTGGTATTAATTCAATGTTTTTAAGAAGCATCCATTATCCTCAAAAAAGCTACAAAAGTGAAGACGGTTTTTATAAGCTCAACAAAACATCATCTGATATAACCCTCGAATATAAAGTGGATAACGAACAATTTTTTATTCGTCATGTAAATTTTAATTTTAATAATTTCCCTACCAAAATCTCTATTGATTATTCAAAATATACTAAATTTGATGATGTGTATATTCCGATGGACATATCAACCATAATTTATGAAAAGGACCGGAATATTCATGTGGATATAGACTTTTCTGATATTCGATTAGAACCAGTGGAAATCTCGTTAAAAGTGCCGGAATCCTATCAGAGAATTTATCCTTAAAACGTTAAACCAATCATCATCTATGAAATATTTCCTGATAATAAATTTTTTGCTTTTTTCTTTCTTTACCTTTGGTCAAACCCGACAAGAGTTAGAAGAAAGAAAGCAAAAAACGGAAAAAGAAATCAAGTTAACCAATAAGTTGTTAGAACAAACACAACAATCAAAATCCGCTGGTTTAAATAAGCTTTTAATCATCAAAAAACGTATCAGTCTGAGAGAACAGCTAATACAGGATATTACGAACCAAGTCAATCATTTAGATAAAACCATTGAAGAAAAAAGTGAACGAATAAATGAGTTGGAATCTGATCTGAATAAGCTTAAAAGCGAATATGCCAAAATGATTTATTTTGCTTATAAAAACAGAAACAGCTATGATCGTTTAATGTTTATCCTTGCATCTGAAGATTTTAATCAGGCCTATCGACGAATAAAATATTTTGAACAATATTCGAAGTATCGACGCAAACAAGCCTCATTAATTTTTGCGACACAAAAAACGCTCGAGTATGAAATTGAGTCCCTGAAAGAAAGGAAGAATGAAAAACAGGATTTATTAGCCAACAAAGAGAAAGAAAAAAATGCGTTAAGCAATGAACGAGTTCACGAGAACAGAGAGGTTGCACGTTTACGATCGAAAGAAAGCCAATTGCGGAAAGAACTTAAAGCGAAAGAAAAAATCCGTGAAGAACTGGAAAAGAAAATTGCCGAAATTATTGCGAAGGAAGCGGCAAAAAGAAAACTCACTGCCTTAACTGCTTCTGAAGAAGCCATTTCTGAGGGATTTAAAAAATCCATGGGGAATCTTTCCTGGCCATTAGATAATGGTATTATCATCAGACCTTTTGGTGAAATTGAGCACCCTGTTTTAAAAGGAATTAAAATTAATAATGAAGGAATAGATATTAGTGCTCAAAAAGAGTCAAAAGTAAAAGCTGTTTACGAAGGTGAGGTTACCCAGGTCTTTGCTGTTCCGGGTAATAACATGGCCATTATTGTTCGCCACGGTCATTTCCTAACCCTCTATTCGAATTTGGTTAATGTTCGGGTTCGAAAGGGGGATATCATCCCCAAAGGATATTATTTAGGAGATGTTTATTATAATCAGAATGACGATGAAAGTTCTGTTTTGCATCTAAGGGTTTATGAAGAAACAAAAGTTTTAAACCCCGAAAAATGGTTGTCGAACCAGTAAATTATTATCCTGAAATCAAATTTTTACTAAAGTTTATTTATAAAAACGAAACTTATTAGCAATAATTTAGTATACAAAAAAAATATGAATCCATTTATTGACCTTAATTGATGTGCTAATAACAAATGTAAAAATGGAAAAAAGCATTTCTATTCAATCGAAGATTGAAAATATTAATATTGTTGAAAAGCTGATTGATGAAGTTTCTGAAGAAGCTCAAATAAATTCAGAAATATATGGGAAAATGCTGATCGCAACAGTTGAAGCGGTTAACAACTCTATCGTTCACGGCAATAAAGAAGATGCCAGTAAAAAAGTTACCGTTACCTTTGCTATTAATGAATCTAAGATTTGTATTTTTATCCAGGACGAAGGCCCCGGATTTAACTATCAGAAGGTTCCTGACCCAACCATTCCTGAAAATATCGAAAACATTTCCGGAAGAGGTGTTTATCTGATGCGTCATCTTGCCGATCATGTCCTTTTTCACGAAAATGGTCAAAAAGTAGAGATTCAGTTTGATTTAACATAACATGGAACTTCAATTTTTCAGTGAAGACATCGAATTTACCCTCTCTCATCCAAACCGCATTAAAAGCTGGGTTTTTAGCACAATAAAAGAAGAAAGTTTTTCTCCGGGCAATATAAACATTATTTTTACTTCAGATAAATATCTGTTAAATATTAATAAACAATACCTTTCTCATAATTACTTCACCGATATTATTACGTTTAATTATGTCCAGGAAAACACCATTCACGGAGATGTTTTTATCAGTATAGAAACAGTTAAAAACAATTCCTCCCGGTTTGGTGTTACTTTAGATGATGAGGTTCATCGCGTCATGATTCATGGTATACTACATCTTATAGGCTATGATGATGAAACAGATGAACAAAAATCAGAAATGCGCAAAAAAGAAAATGAATATTTAGATAGATTGAAAAATCTTTTCTAATTTTCCGAAAATTTTAATCGAAAGAATATGTTGCCAGCTTATGATGTAATTGTTGTAGGAGGAGGGCATGCAGGCTGTGAAGCAGCAGCAGCTGCTGCAAATATGGGTGCTAACACCTTGTTAATTACAATGGATATGACCAAGTTTGCCCAAATGTCGTGTAATCCTGCTATGGGAGGTATAGCAAAAGGTCAGATAGTAAGAGAGATTGACGCCTTGGGAGGCTACTCTGCCATTGTTACGGATAAAAGTATGATTCAGTTTCGTATGCTTAACCGTTCAAAGGGTCCAGCCATGTGGAGCCCCAGGGCACAGTGCGACAGAACAATTTTTACCACAGAATGGAGGAAGGTGCTTGAACAAATTGAAAAGCTTGACTTATGGCAGGATTTGGTAACCGAACTTATTATTCAGGAAGGTACGGTTAAAGGGGTAAAAACAAAATTTGGTGTTCAGTTTAATGCTAAGACCGTAATTCTTACCAATGGAACGTTTATAAATGGAATGATGTATGTGGGCAGGAAAAAAGTTGAAGGTGGAAGAGCAGGCGAAGCTCCATCAAAGGGTATTTCTGAACAGTTAGAGAAGTTTGGCTTTGAGGTGGGCAGAATGAAAACAGGAACCCCGGCACGACTCGATGGAAGAACGATTGATTTTTCAAAACTCCAGGAACAAAAAGGAGATGACGAAGGAGGTCAGTTTTCCTTCTTAACGCACGACCACAAACCAAGGAATGACAAAAGTTGTTATATTACCTATACCCATCCTGATGTACACAGTGTATTAGAAACCGGTTTTAAGGAATCACCTCTTTATACCGGAATTATTGAGGGAATTGGACCTCGCTATTGTCCGAGTATTGAGGACAAGATCGTGACCTTTGCAGACAAAGATAAACATCAGCTTTTTCTTGAACCCGAAGGGTTTGAGACCAATGAGTACTATATCAATGGCTTCTCTTCTTCCTTACCCCTGAATGTGCAGTTAAATGCCTTAAAACTTATCCCCGGACTGGAAAACGTTAAAATCTATCGGCCAGGATATGCCATTGAATACGATTACTATCCGCCCACACAATTAAATCATACTCTTGAGACAAAATATATCCGGAATCTTTACTTTGCCGGACAGATTAACGGTACAACCGGCTACGAAGAAGCTGGAGCACAAGGACTCATGGCCGGGATAAATTCAGTGCTAAAAATACGGGAAGAACCAGCATTTATATTAAATCGCGATCAGGCTTATATCGGAGTATTAATAGACGATTTAATAACAAAAGGGGTAGATGAACCTTATCGTATGTTTACCTCACGAGCCGAATACCGGATCCTTTTACGACAAGACAATGCAGACATACGACTGACCGAGCTGGGACACAGGCTGGGGCTTGTTCCTCAGCATCGTTTCGATTTGCTTAAAGACAAGATCCGTTATCGCGACGAGCTGATTGAATTTATAAAAACATACAGTGTATCCCCACCGGAGATAAATCCGTTTTTACAAAAAGCAGGAAGTTCTCCCTTAAAGCAAAAGCGCAAATTAATGGATATTGTATTACGGCCAGAAGTTTCTATCAACAAAATTAAGGAACACGTTTTGCCCCTCAAACAGCTGATTGAAAAAATACCGAACCGGAATGAAGAGATTGTCGAATCGGCCGAAGTGTTAATAAAATATTCGGGATATATTGAAAGGGAACAGCAGGTCGCCGATAAGTTAAAGCGACTGGAACACATTAAAATACCCCCTGCTTTTGATTATGATAAAATTTTTTCATTGTCCACGGAAGCCCGACAAAAGCTAAGTAAAATAAAGCCCGTTAATATCGGTCAGGCTGCGCGTATCAGTGGGGTTTCCCCTTCTGACGTAAGCGTTCTTTTGGTTTATATGGGAAGATAGTGTTCCACGTGAAACACTATTGTTTTTTGCTTATCGTGTTCCACGTGGAACAAAAAAGATATAGTTATGAAAAAAGAGTTTGTTGTATCGGGAAAAGTGGTGGACTTGATTCGCCGCAAAATTGTGAATGCCGATATTTTTATTCGTAATGGTATGATTGAGCAGATTCGGGAAGCGGGTGAAGAATACGAGAAGTTTATTCTTCCCGGGTTTGTGGATTCGCATGTTCACATCGAGAGCTCCATGTTGATTCCTTCGGGTTTCGCTCGCACAGCAGTTAAACACGGCACAGTGGCCACCGTTTCGGATCCTCATGAGATAGCCAACGTTATGGGGGTTGACGGCGTTCATTTTATGATTCAAAATGGGAAAAAGGTCCCTTTTAAATTTTATTTTGGTGCACCTTCATGTGTCCCTGCCACACCCTTCGAATCATCGGGGGCTGTTATTGATGCCCAAAAAACAAAAAAGCTTTTAGCGGATGATGATATTTATTTTTTAGCCGAAATGATGAATTTTCCCGGGGTGGTTCATGAGGACGAAGAAGTGCTTCAGAAAATTAAATGTGCGCATCAGGCAGGAAAGCCTGTGGATGGTCATGCTCCCGGACTAAGGGGAGAAGGATTAAGGCAGTATGCCGCACAAAAAATTACTACCGATCATGAGTGTTCTTCCCTGGATGAAGCCCTCGAAAAGATTGAAAAAGGGATAAAGATTCAAATCCGGGAAGGAAGTGCAGCCAAAAATTTTAATAATCTTTTCCCGCTTATTCATACGCATCCGGAACAAATTATGTTTTGCACCGACGATTGTCATCCGGATGATTTGATCCGGGGACATATGAACAGAATTGTTGCAAGAGCTGTTGCAGAGGGGGGTGATTTGTTTGATGTTTTACGTGCAGCAATAGTGAACCCTGTTAAACATTATGGTTTAAATGTGGGCTTGCTACAACCCGGCGATCCTGCTGATTTCATCGTTACTTCTGACCTGGAGCGGTTTGATATAGAAAAAACCTATATCGCGGGGAATTTGGTTTTTGAAAATGGACAATCATTCATCCCTGTGATAGACGAGGAAGCTGTCAATCATTTTAATGCCCGGAAAATTAATACAAACGACATTGTTGTACCTGCAAAAGGAGAAAGAATAAATGTTATTGTGGCAAAGGATGGTGATTTGGTTACTGAAAAAGTGATGGTCAATGCGAAAATTGAAAATGAACAAGTGGTTGCAGATGTTGACCAGGATATTTTAAAAATTGTGGTTGTTAACCGGTATTCTCCCTCGAAACCGGTGGTGGGTTTTATTAGGAATTTTAAATTAAAGAAAGGGGCTATTGCCGGAAGCGTCGCGCACGACAGTCATAATATTATTGCTATAGGCACGAATGATGAGGATATTGTTAAGGCGGTAAATAAAATTATAGAATCCAAAGGAGGAATTATTGCCTGCAACGAAAATGATTTGGAAATGCTTGCTTTGGATGTGGCCGGGTTAATGTCTCGTGAAGACGCAGAAATCGTAGCCCCAAAGTATGATGTGGTAAGCAGAAAAGCAAAAGCTTTTGGATCAAACCTGAATGCTCCCTTTATGACCATGGCTTTTATGGCTCTTTTGGTTATTCCTGAATTGAAAATTGGAGACCAGGGCTTGTTTGATGTAAAGAAATTCGAATTTGCATCATTATTTAATGCGTAAATAATGCTGAAAAAACAAAAAGAGAAATTTAAACCCGTCCTTTCTGTCCTTCCTGACGCTCCGGGAGTTTATCAGTTTTTTAATGCTGCCGGTGAAATTATTTATATCGGTAAGGCCAAGAATATTCAAAAAAGGGTTTCTTCTTATTTTTCAAAAGAGCGGTTTGAGAACAACAAAATAAGAGTGCTTGTAACAAAAATTGATAAAATTGAATACATTGTTGTTGAAACCGAATCGGATGCTTTGTTGCTTGAAAATAATCTGATAAAAAAATACAGACCGCGGTATAATGCCATGCTCAAGGATGATAAAACTTTTCCATGGATATGTATTAAAAAAGAACATTTTCCACGGGTCTTTTATACCCGAAATGTTATTCACGACGGGTCAGTTTATTTTGGACCCTATACTTCAACCTATATGGTTAAAGTTTTGCTTGACTTAATCCGCCAAATATATCCGCTTCGAAACTGTAACCTGAACCTATCACCCGAAAAGATTGAAAAAAATGATTATAAACCCTGTCTTGAATATCATTTGGGAAATTGTAAAGCACCATGCATCGGGTTGCAATCTGAGGAAGATTATAACCAGTCGATTGAAAACATCAAGCAAATTTTAAAGGGAAATATTCATCAGGTGATTACCTATCTAAACGAATTAATGAATTCTTATGCCACTGACTATAAATACGAATCAGCACAGTTAATTAAAGAAAAAATTGAAATACTGGAAAAGTATAAAAGTAAATCAACCATTGTCAGTCCATCGGTAAATAATGTAGATGTTTTTTCCATTCTGGATGACCACAATGTTGCTTATGTGAATTTTTTAAAAGTTGTTGAAGGAAGAATTATACAGGCTCATACGGTAGAGATGAAGAAAAAACTTGATGAACAAGTTACTGATTTACTTGCGATGGCTATTGTTGAGTTAAAGGAAAGATTAGGAAGTGATGCAAAAGAAGTTATTATTCCTTTTACGGTAGATTTGCCGTTTGAAAATTTGAAATTCACAGTACCTCAACGCGGAGATAAAAAAGCATTACTTGATCTTTCAGAAAGAAATTTAAAATATTACCGCCTGGAAAAACAAAAAAAATCAGAAAAGAAAAAAGAGAAGCATTCCGGAAAACGCCTGGTGCAAAAGATAAAGCACGATTTAAATTTGCCCGACTTACCGGTACAAATCGAATGTTTTGATAATTCCAACATTCAGGGTACCCATCCGGTGGCAGCCTGTGTTGTTTTTAAAAATGCAAAACCAAGCCCCAAAGATTATCGACACTACCATATTAAAACCGTTCAGGGTGCCAATGATTTTGCTTCAATGGAGGAGGTTGTTTATCGGCGATACAAAAGATTACTGGATGAAAAGAAGAGCTTACCCCAACTTATCGTAATTGATGGAGGGAAAGGACAGTTGAATGCAGCTGTTAACAGCTTAAAAAAGCTAAAGCTTGAAAAAAACATATCCATCATCGGCATAGCCAAAAGGCTGGAAGAGATATTTTTTCCCGGAGATCCGGTTCCTGTGTACCTGGATAAAAATTCGGAAACGTTAAAAATCATTCAACATTTACGGAACGAAGCCCATCGTTTTGCGATTAAATTTCATCGCAACAAACGGTCGGGTAATTTTATTAAAAGCGAACTGGAAAACATTCCTGGTATTGGACCGAAGACCATTGAACAGCTATTAACAAAATTTAAAACCATTAAAAAACTACGGACGCTTACAAAGGATGAAATATCGAGTGAAATAGGTAACGGCAAGGCAAAATTGTTGTATAAATATCTTCATCTGTAATTTTAAAATAGTTACTCCCTCGAAATTGCCAATTCTACGCGTATAAAAAACGCATTAAAAAATCTTTTGTTTTTTGAGCCTCTGTTCTTAATTCCTTTTATCTTTACAGCTAATTTGGTTAATCTGTTACATTATGCCCGGAGAAAAACATACGGTTGATTTTTTTTCAGTTAAAGATGAATTATTATTCCTTTCTGATACGATACCAACAAAGCAAAACAGCTTGTCTGTGGACACCTCACTTAAAAAAGAGACCGGAAAAGATACACTAACACAAGAAGACACGACAAGCAATCAAAAGATTGATTATAACCAGCTAAAAATTGATTCAATTTTACGGATAAGTGAAGAGAGAACCCGGCAAATTGAGCTTCAGGCACAAAAAGAAAAGGAGTTACAGCAAAAGAGAATTTTTATACCCCATATTGATACGGTTAAAATTCTTTCCCGTGAATTTGGAATAACTAACTTTCCGGTAAAAGAAAGGTTAGAAAATGACCCTCTGAACCAGGATTTCTTCCTTCATTTTAAATGGGTTAAACCGGAACAGGAAAGAGCAAATAAACCGGTATTTATTGAGGAATCATCTCCTGTTACAACATCCCATTCCGAAACTACTCCTCCCAAAGATGTAAAACCGATACCTACATCAATAAAAGCGCAATTCGACTGGATAACGATTTTGCTTGTCGTATCGTTTATTTTGTTTGGATGGATTCGGTTGTTTCATAAAAAATATCTTTTATCACTGTTCAAGTCGATAATAAGCTTTCAGGAAGCCCATTCGCTTTACAGGGATAAAAATTCGATGATGCAAAGAGCTTCTTTTTTAGGAAATCTTCTTTTTGTTAGCAATATGTCCTTGTTTATCGTTCAACTGTCGAAATACTTTAATTTTCAGATAGCAGACGTGGCTGAATATGAGTTGTATTTATTTGTTTTTGCCGGACTGGTAGGTTTGTATATTTTTAGAGCCGTAACGTCTGGTTTTATTGGCGTAGTCTTTTTAAAACAAGAGGTGTTTGCCGAATATTTTCATCATGTTAACGTATATACCAAAAATATTGGATTATCATTATTTCCCGTAGTGGTTGCCCTTCAGTTTATCACCCACGAGTATCTTGATTTCATGATATACATTGGGTTTGGACTTGTTTTGTTTTTCTATGTGTTGCAACTATTAAGGTCTTTTCAAATAATAAATCGCAAGAATGTTTCTGTTTTTTATATGATTTTGTATCTTTGTGCTTTCGAATTTGCGCCTTTTTTGATTCTTTACAAAATATATTTAACACTTTAAAATCAGGTGGTTACAAATTTTTGTAAATAAACAAATTCAAATAAGATTACATGAAAATTAAAAAGATTTTAGTATCACAACCGGAACCGAAAAATGATAAATCCCCTTATTCTGAACTTGCTGAAAAAAATAAGCTTAAGATTGACTTCAGGCCGTTTATAAAAGTAGAAGGGGTTAGTGCGAAAGATTTTAGACAGTCCAGAATTGATATTCTGGCACATTCGGGAGTGATTTTTACCAGCCGCACTGCAATTGATCATTTTTTCCGAATTAGTGAGGAGATGCGATTGAGCATTCCGGATACCATGAAATATTTTTGTATATCTGAAGCCACAGCATTGTATTTACAAAAATATATCGTTTACAGAAAAAGAAAGATTTTTTATGGTGATGGGAAATTCGGTGATTTGATGGCTGTAATAAAAAAGCATAAAGAGGAAAAATTTCTGGTGCCGTTATCTGATATCCATAAAGAAGAAATTCCTAAAAAACTGGAGCAGGCTCGTATTAAATACACAAAAGCCATTATGTATTGTACTGTAAGCGCAGACTTATCAGATTTGTCCGATGTAAATTATGATATGCTGGTGTTTTACAGTCCTTCAGGAATAAAATCATTGCTCGAAAATTTTCCTGATTTTGAACAAAATGATACACAAATAGCTTCATTTGGACCGAAAACAGCCAAAGCGGTTAAGGATGCCGGATTAAAAGTGAATGTTAAAGCACCAACCAAAGACGCGCCATCCATGACCATGGCTATCGACCAGTTTATTAACAAAGATGGTAAAAGTAAAAAATAAAGGGTTTATTAAAAATGAACAGGATAAAGGGAGGGTAATGCTTCCCTTTTTTGTTTTTAATAAACAGAATGATTTTAATTATCTTTGAGTAAATAATGAACAGATGATATCGCAGAAATTTTCCAAAAAGGAACGATTAAAAAGCAGGAAAAAAATTCACCATTTATTTGAATACGGAAAGCAGTTTAAACATTATCCTTTCCGCATTATCTGGCAAGTCGAGGAACAGTACAATCCTTCAGTCTTAGCCCGGATAGCTATAAGTGTAAGCAAGCGGAACATTAAAAAAGCAAAGGACAGAAATTATATTAAAAGGAAAATAAGAGAAGCGTATCGAAAAAATAAATATTTATTGTATAATGATTTACAGGAACGTAAGCAGAGTATCTCTTTTATGGTGATTTTTAGCTCATCGGATGATTTAAGCCAGATGTCTGTTGAAAATGAGTTAGTTAAGGCTCTCCGAAAATTTATTAAAGCATTGATTAAATATAATAAACGGTAAATTATGCGTTAAAATTTGTTAAATTTAAACAACAAGCATCATTCGCCGTTATAATTCTTTAAATTTGTTAAGTTGAAATGATAAAAGGAATTTACGATAAAAATACATCTATGAAAGCAAAAAATATTTTCACAAAAACATTAGTGATTATCCTGTTAACAGGTATAAGCACAACAATATTTTTAGGGTTTAAGAAAGGAGATGATTTTAATATTGCGAAAAGTATGGACATTTTTTATTCTCTTTTTAGAGATGTAAATGTATACTATGTGGATGAAACGAACCCTGAAAATTTGGTTGAAACCGGTATAAATGCGATGCTTGATGAACTGGATCCATATACGGTATATATCCCTGAAAAAGATATGGATGAGTTTAATTTTATGACCACTGGCCAGTATGGCGGAATAGGTGCCTTAATAAGAAGCACAGGAGAATTTCCGATAGTCGCCAAACCTTATAAAGATTTCCCGGCAGATAAAGCCGGCTTAAAAGCAGGAGATAAAATTTTGGAGATTGACGGAAATCCTGCCAATGAAATTCCATTAGATGAAGTGAGTGAGAGATTAAAGGGCGTTCCGCAAACCAACGTAAAATTACTTATTGAACGTCCATATTCCGGAGAGAAAATGGAAAAAGAGCTGATACGCGAAGAAATTCAGATTAAAAGTGTTCCATATTATGGCGTAGTGGATGATAATATTGGCTACATCCGGATGACCAAGTTTACCCCGGATGTTTCCCGAGATATAAAAAATGCATTACGAGAATTAAAGACAGAACATCAGATTAAATCTGTAATTCTTGATTTAAGAGGTAATCCCGGAGGGTTGTTAGTGGAGGCTCCTAAAATTTGTAATTTATTTATTCCCAAAGGAGAAGAAATAGTATCGACCAAAGGGAAAACAAAAAAATGGAATAAAACATTAAAAACCACCGATGCTGCTTATGATACAGAAATCCCCCTGGCCGTGATGGTAAGCAGAGGTTCTGCTTCTGCATCAGAAATTGTGGCCGGAGCAATACAAGATTTAGACAGAGGAGTAATTGTGGGCCAGCGGACTTTTGGAAAAGGTCTGGTACAAACAACAATACCGCTTAATTATAATGCTCAGCTTAAAGTCACTACAGCCAAATATTATATTCCCAGCGGACGATGTATTCAGGCTCTGGATTATACCCATCGCAACGAAGATGGTAGCGTGGGCCATATTCCTGACTCATTAATATCGGCTTTTAAAACCCAAAACGGAAGAACCGTATATGACGGCGGAGGAATCAGCCCGGATATAAAAATCGAGTCCGAAGAGGTTAGTCAAATGACGATAAGCCTGATTTCACAAAATGTGATTTTTGATTATGCCACAAAATTTGCATACCAAAACCCCACCATTCCTAAAGTTGAAGATTTTACTATTACCAATGAAATATATAATGATTTCGTATCGTTTGCTCTTGAGCAGGATTTTGATTATAAAACAGAAAGTGAAAAAGAACTGAAGGAGTTGATAAAAATTGCAAAACGCGAAAAATATTATCAACGAGCAGAAAAAGAGATTGAAGCCCTGCAAAGCAAGCTGAAGAATGATAAAGCAAGGGATTTGAATGCTTTTAAACCGGAAATCATTCAATTTTTACGCGACGAAATTGTAGGCCGGTATTATTACCAGGAAGGACAGATAAAAACAAATTTAAAAGATGATAACCAACTGGATAAAGCAATAGAATTATTAAAAAATCCGGAAAAATATCAGGCAATTCTTTCCGGAGAAAATCAAAAAAATGAAGAATAAAAAATTGCCGGGTGTTAAGTCCAATTTTTCTTTCCTACGCCAACACGGGTTTTTGTAATTACACAGGGCTAACATCCGGCATTTTTTCAAAATAGTTCCAGCTGTTTGTTAACCAATTTTTTTCTCATTTTATCTATCCTATTCAATAAAAAAAAGGGGAAACAACCGGCTTTTGGTTCATTTTTCATGTAAAAAAATCAATCTATTAGCCGTTTTCTTTGAAATGTGAAGTACAAAATAATTAGGGCTACAATTGCAGCAATAAAATCAGCTGCAGGAAAAGCAATCCACACTCCATCGAGGCCGAGGCTGCCAATTTTAGGAAGAATAAGTATTAAAGGAGTTACCAATAAAACCCAACGTTGAATGGCCAGTACAAAAGCTTGTTTAGCCAACCCCATGGCCTGATGAATACCCATAGACATGGTGTTAACCCCCATCAACCACATCATCATTACAATAATGCGTAATGCACGAGGCCCCTGTTCCATAAGTTCCTGCTCGTTGGTAAAAAGTAAAAAAATCTCCCGGGCAAAAACCTCGAATAAAATAACCGCCAAAACGCCGTAAATAAGCGAATATTTAATAACAAGCTTTACCGTATGTTTCACCCGTTCGTATTGTTCAGCCCCATAGTTATACCCTATAATAGGCTGCATACCTTGATTTAATCCAAACAAGGGCATCCCAAAAAATAATGTTGTTTTATAAATAATACCAAAAACAGCTATGGCGGTATCTCCTCCCAAAGCTCCCAGGGTATGGTTTAAAACAATATTCGCAAAACTACTGGATGAGCGCATGCCAAATCCTGATAATCCTACTGAAAGGGAAGGTTTTAAAATATGCTTTTGTAGTTTAAGGTAACGTAGTTTAAAAAAGATAATACTTTTTGTGCTGCGAAAATAGCCTATAAGGTATATTAAGGTAGCAAATTTCCCTAAAATAGTTGCGAGGGCTGCTCCACGAATACCCATATCCAGGGGAAAGATAAACAAATAATCCAACACGGTATTTACACCAATTCCTAATAACATAGCAAACATAGCTTCGCGGGCAAACCCTTCGGCACGGAGATAATTGCTTGTACCTACACAAAAAGGAAACCACAACATCCCGATAAATACAACCTGTCCGTAATTGTGGGCATAAGGAAGTATGGTATCGGTCGCACCAAAAGCTCGCATTATAGGATCAGTAAATAGAATACCTATGCTGCTGAAAAATATACCTACCAGAATAGTTAACAAAAAACCATTTCCGGCAATAGCATTTACTTCAGAAACATCTCCTTTTCCCAACTTACGTGATATCAAGGTAGATGTACCAATCCCAATCATATGAGCAAAAGAAGAAATAATGGCAATAATAGGTAGTACAATAGTTACAGCAGCAATACCAACAGAACCCACACCTCGTCCTACAAAAATGGTGTCTATTACATTGTAAATAGCATTGGCAAACATGCTTACCATAGAAGGTAACGACAAGCTGAACAGAAGCCTGCTAATTTTATTACTCCCTAGTTTAGTATAGTTTGCCTGCATTTTTTCTTCCTTTTAACGTGTTACAAAGTTAAAAAACAAAAATTAGCTTTATTAAACGAACTGGTTTATTGATATTAACCAAATTGAGCGATTATTCCCTTCGGTCATGAGCTAAAGGTTTTTCGCTCACTGCCGGCCCCGTACACGAATTGTCGGCTTCGCCTTCGCATAGCTTCAGCGGCAGCGTGCGGAGCAAGGGATTATGCCTAAGTAAAGTAATTAAAAAACAGTTTTTTTGTTTCTTTTGCTGATACGCAGCGTAATTATCTGTTGCTGGCAAACTGTTTTTCTGTGTTATTTTGCTGACTTCTTTTCACATATATTTACTTCCTCACGAAAACACAATTTTTTATTTTAAAATGTAAAAAACTTTTTTTTTCATTACTTTCTCGTGATGCTGCCCCCTGCCGTTTTACTAATGCGCTTCCAGCCAATTTTCACCGGTCCCCATATCTACAGTAAGGGGAATACTTAATAGTACAGCTTTTTCCATCTTCGTTTGAACTATCTCTTTCAGCTGTTCCAGTTCGGGTTTATAAACATCAAAAATTAATTCATCATGCACCTGCAAAATCATTTTGCTTTTTAATTGCTGTTTTTTCAACTCGTTAAAAACATCTATCATCGCCAGTTTAATAATGTCTGCTGCAGACCCCTGAATCGGTGCATTAATGGCATTTCGCTCGGCAAATCCACGTACAATAGCATTTCGGGAGTTAATATCTTTTAAAAAACGTTTTCGTCCCATTAATGTTTCCACGTACCCTTTTTCACGAGCTTCAGCAATACTTTTGTCCATGTATTTTTTTACCTGAGGAAATCCATTAAAATACTCATCAATTAATTGTTTGGCTTCGGTACGTGGTATATTTAGCCTTTGAGACAACCCAAATGCAGAGATTCCATAGATAATTCCAAAGTTTGCAGTTTTTGCTTTTCTCCGCTGTTCGTTGGTAACCTCTGATAAATTTTCCACGTGGAAAATTTTTGCAGCTGTTGTGGTGTGGATATCTATATTATTTTTAAATGCTGTGAGCATATTTTCATCCTGACTCATATGAGCCATTAGGCGTAACTCTATTTGCGAATAATCTGCAGCCAGTAAAATATGATTATCATCCTGCGGTATAAATGCTTTTCGTATTTCGCGGCCTCGCTCCTCGCGTATCGGGATATTCTGTAAATTAGGATTGTTAGAGCTTAAACGTCCGGTAGATGCAATCGCCTGGTTATAAGAAGTATGGATTTTGCCGGTCTTTTCGTTAATTAGTTTTGGCAAGGCTTCAACATACGTCGATAACAATTTTTTTACTGAGCGAAACTCCAGCACATCATTAACAATAGGATGCTTATCAGCTAGTTTTACTAATATTTCTTCGCTGGTTGAGTACTGTTTCGACTTGGTCTTTTTAGCCTTAGGATCCAATTTAAGCTTATCAAAAAGCACTTCGCCCAACTGTTTGGGCGATGAAATATTGAAAGAAATACCAGCCTGATCAATAATTTTTTCTTCAATCTTAATTAGCTCTTTAGTAAGCTTTTTTGCAAATTCATCTAAAGCATTGGTGTTAATTCTAACCCCGGTACTTTCCATTTCGGCCAATACTGGAATTAAGGGCATTTCAATCGTTTCTGACAGGTCAGCCAACCCTGTTTTATGCAGTTCTTTTTCAAACAGCTCTTTCAATTGAAAAGTTAAATCAGCATCTTCGGCAGCATAATCGGTTAATTTCTCCAGCGGCACATTGCGCATTGATCCTTGTTTAGTCCCCTTTTTACCAATCAGCTCCTCAATATCCACGGGTTTATACCCCAGGTATTGTTCAGACAGGTAGTTTAAATTATGACGTAATTCAGGCTGTAACAGGTAATGAGCAATCATTGAATCAAAAACTTCACCCTGTACATGAATCGCATAATTTTTAAGTATCAGGATATCATATTTGATGTTTTGCCCGATTTTACGGATATTCATATCTTCAAAAACCGACTTAAACGCATTCATTACTTTTTGCGCATCCTCCCTTTTTTCAGGAATATGAATGTAATAGGCTTTATAGGCCTCCCACGCAACAGAAAAGCCGACAATTTCTGCCTGGTGTGGGTTAATCCCTGTTGTTTCAGTATCAAAACAAAACTCCTCCAGCGTATTGAGTTGCTTAATAAGCTTTTCCCGTTTTTGTTCCGTATCAACTAAAATATATTCGTGATCCGTATTGGAGATATTTTGAGTTTCCTTTTCGGAGGATTGTTCCAAATCATTCTCGCCAAACAAAGAACCCTGCATTACGCTACCGGCCTGTGTGGTTATAATTTCTTTCTGAAAAAGGCGGCGGGCAGTACTTCTGAATTCCAGTTCTTCAAACAATTTCGTTAATAGTTCTTCATCAGGATCGTCTAATACCAGCTTTTTTACGTCAATTTTTACGGGAACATCCAGTTTTATGGTTACCAGCTCCTTGGAAAGCATTACCTGATCTTTATTTTCAACTAACTTTTCCTTTTGTTTTCCTTTTAATTCATCAATATGTTCATAAAGATTTTCAATGCTTCCATATTGGTTAATTAATTTAATGGCTGTTTTTTCACCAATTCCCGGAGCGCCCGGAATATTATCCGAATTGTCGCCCATGAGCCCCATAATATCAATAACCTGTTCGGGATGATCAATTTTAAATTTCTGGCATATCTTTTCTTTATCGATAATTTCCATATCTCCTCCGGCCCTGCCCGGTTTGTACATTTTAACCTGGTCAGTAATCAGCTGCCCGTAGTCTTTATCCGGCGTCATCATAAAAGTTGTGAAACCTTCTTTTTCTGCTTGTTTAGAAAGGCTTCCTATTACATCATCGGCCTCGTACCCGTCCACCTGTAAAATAGGAATTTGAAATCCTTCAATAATGTTTTTGATATAAGGAATAGATTTACGTATATCTTCGGGCATTGCCTCACGATTAGCCTTATATTCTTTATATATCTCGTGCCTGAAAGATGGGCCTGAAGGATCAAAAACCACGGCAACATGCGACGGACTTTCTTTGGCTATCAAATCAATCAGCGTGTTGGTAAAGCCGTAAATAGCAGATGTATTTA
>DATFIZ010000109.1:0-15594 GCA_035269575.1 Bacteroidales bacterium
CCTGCTGACGCTAACAGTTCAGGGATTTCAAAATCAGCCATAAAATGTAACCCAAAGGCTTTGTAATGATACTTTTTGTTCATAGTTAGTGGTTGTAGTACAAAGGTAAAAGAAATTTTATTGTATTTGGATTATTTGAGGGCATCATCCTAAAAATCGATTTAAAAAAAATTTGAAGAAGTCACAGGGGGCTGACGATTAATGTCAGCATGAAGCAATCTGTTTAAATTGATTATCAGGAGCTATCGGGACATCAGGTTAAAGCTATCAGCAATGAACAAAATCAACGGGCAGCTGTATTATTTAAAAAATCAGCCATTAAAAATTTATGGACTGAAAAATAATCTTTATATTTAGCTTAACGATAAAAACAAACCTTATGGAATTAAAACAAGCAATCGAAAAACGCACAAGCATAAGAACCTTTACCGATGAAGAAGTTCCGGTAAAAGATTTAAAAGAACTGGTACGAAGAGCCGGACTGGCGCCTAGTGTAAATAATTTCCAGCCCTGGAAGTTTTATGCCATCACAAACCAGGATATCCTTAATAAGATGGCCTTAAAAGTTTCTGAGAGAATAAAGCAGCTGCCCGAAAACCAATCCATCGCATCAAAAAATGTAAAATCGCAGGTGGAGTGGTTTGCCACTTTTTTTGAAAATGCACCGGCTGTTATAGCCATGACTATGGAAGACTACGAATCGGTGCTTGAGAAAGGGGTTCATTTATCGCACGAAGAGATTAATAAATTACGTAACTTCCCCGACATGCAAAGCGCCGGGGCTGCCATCCAGAACATCCTGCTCTCGGCGGTTGATTTGGGCTATGGTGCCTGCTGGCTAAGCGCTCCGATGATGGCCAAAGAAGATTTGGAGAAAATTCTCAACATTGAAAACCCTTATCACCTTATTGCATTTGTAGCTGTGGGGAAAGCATCAAAAGATATCCCCTCAAAACCCAAAAAATCATTAGACGAAATATTTACCTTTGTTGATTAAAACCTGAATTTTTATGCCTTACAAAATTTACCATAACACCCGGTGTAAGAAAAGCCGTGCAGGCTTACAATATTTACAGGACAAAGGCATTGAGCCTGAAATTATTGAATATTTAAAAGACCGGCCTTTTACTGAAAAGAGCTTAAAAGAACTATTGAAGAAGCTGAACCTTAAACCACAGGACATGATTCGTACGCAGGAGAAAGAGTACAAACAACATTTTAAAGGAAAAGATTTTACGGATGATGAATGGGTGAAAATACTGGTAGAGCATCCGAAATTAATTCAACGACCTGTAATTGTTATAGATGATAAAGCAGTATTAGGCGATCCGGTAGAAAATATTGATCCCATCCTTTAATTTTTGTATCTTTTGGGTTGATTAAGTATTTTAAATCATTACCATAAATTACAAACAAACTGCGTAAATGCAGAAAAAAAAGAAAAACTTATGTCAACACCAAAATTTTATTATCAAGACCCTTATCCCTTAGGGAAAGATGAAACCGAATATTATCTTTTAACCAAAGATCATGTATCGGTTGCCCAATTTGAAGGCAAAACCATTTTAAAAATTGATCCCGAAGGGTTAACCAAGGTCGCCCGTGCAGCGTTTCGTGATACATCCTTTATGCTACGGACCAATCACATAAAGAAGGTTGCTGCTATTCTTAAAGATCCTGAGTCCAGCGACAATGATAAATATGTAGCCTTAACCATGCTGCAAAATGCGGAGATTTCGGCCAAAGGAGAATTACCCTTTTGCCAGGATACCGGTACAGCAACCATCGTAGCCAAAAAAGGACAACAAGTGTGGACAGGAGGCAAAGATGAAGAAGCCCTGTCTAAGGGAGTATACGAAACCTATACCGAAGAAAATTTACGCTATTCGCAAACCGTACCTTTAGATATGTATACCGAAAAAAATTCGGGAACCAACCTGCCGGCACAAATTGACATCCATGCCACCGACGGAGATGAATATAAATTTCTTTTTGTGGCCAAAGGAGGAGGCTCGGCTAATAAAACCAATTTATTTCAACAAACCAAGGCATTGTTAACCCCGGAGAAGCTGGAAAAGTTTTTAACGGAAAAACTAAAGTCCCTGGGAACTGCAGCATGTCCACCCTATCATGTTGCCTTTGTTATTGGGGGCACCTCGGCAGAGGCTAACTTAAAAACCGTAAAACTGGCTTCAGCCAAATACTATGATAATCTTCCCACCAAAGGAAACGAGCACGGACAAGCTTTCAGGGATACTGAGCTGGAGGAAAAAATTCTGAAAGCAGCCTATAAATTAGGCATTGGTGCCCAGTTTGGAGGGAAACACTTTGCCCTCGATATCCGAATCATCCGACTGCCAAGGCATGGTGCTTCATGTCCTGTAGGCATGGGTGTTTCCTGTTCGGCCGACCGAAACATCAAAGCAAAAATTGATAAACACGGTATCTGGGTTGAAAAAATGGAAGATAATCCCGGAAGGTTTATTCCGGAGAAATATCGCAAAGAGGAAGAAGGCGGAGAGGTTACTATTGACTTAAATAAACCGATGAAAGAGATACTGGCTGAATTATCCAATCATGGGGTAGGCACCAGGTTGTCTCTCAACGGAACCATTATTGTTGGGCGCGATATTGCCCATGCCAAACTAAAAGAGCGACTGGAGAAAGGTGAAGGGCTACCCCAATATATCAAAGACCATCCGATTTATTACGCCGGACCAGCGAAGACCCCTAAAGGCAAACCTTCGGGCTCGTTCGGGCCAACGACAGCCGGCAGAATGGATCCGTACGTTGACCTGTTCCAAAGCCACGGCGGAAGCATGATTATGATAGCCAAGGGAAACCGGAGTCAGGTCGTTACCGATGCCTGTAAAAAATATGGCGGTTTTTATCTGGGAAGCATTGGAGGCCCTGCAGCCATCCTCGCTGAAAAAAATATTAAAAAAGTAGAGCTGCTCGAATATCCCGAATTAGGCATGGAAGCCATTTATAAAATTGAAGTGAAAAATTTTCCGGCTTTTATCCTGGTAGATGATAAAGGAAACGATTTTTACAGTATGAAGTAAGTAAGTTTTTTATTCATAAAAGAGTGGACCTGCCTGCCCTTTGTTTGCAATTACAAGGGCAGGCAGGGATACCGAAAGGGAGACTGCTTTTGACAGGTAAAGGAAAAAAAGAGTTTTATGTTTCATGACCCCTTCCCCTGTAGGGACTTCCCCTTGAAAGGGGAAGCAGCTATAATTGAAAGCACTGCCAAACTTTACAATTTAGCAGAGAAGATTAATCAAAGCTTTCTCCCCTTGGAAGGGGAGGTGCCGAAGGCAGAGGGGTAAAAAGTAAATAAAAATGAGTAAATATATAGTCCTGACCCTTTCGGCTGTAGCCACTTTCCCTTGCAAGGGAAAGCAGCATTGATTAAAAAACTACCAAATTAAAAGTTTAGTAGCAAAGATGAATCAAAGCGTTTCCCCCTTTGAAGGAGAACTTAGCAAAGGGTTCTCACGAACAAAGTGAGTAAATGTCCAACTGGACAAAGGGGTAAAATAGAATACAATAAATAATGACCTACCCTGAAATAAAAGAAATAACAAGAAAATTAAGGAATAATCCTACCCTTTCTGAAAAAATATTATGGAAATATTTGAGAAGGAAACAATTGGATGGAAGGAAATTTCTAAGACAGTATGCAATTATTTATGAATCTGTGGGGAAAGAACATTTCTTTTATGTGCCTGACTTCTACTGTATAAAGGAAAAACTAGCCATTGAACTGGATGGTAAAATTCATGAATTTATAAAACAAAAAGATACAAGACGAGATTCAATTTTAAGAGAATCAGGAATAAAAGTTCTGAGAATTAAAAATGAAGAATTACAAAATATTGAAAATGTGCTGGCTAAAATAAAATGTAATTTTAATTTGTAATACTTTGCCCCCTTCCCCTAAAAGTAAAAGCAGCTTTGATTAAGTGAACTACCAAACTTAACGGGTTAGCAGAAAAGATGAATCGAAGCTTTCTCCCCTTGAAAGGGGAGATGCCAAAGGAAGAGGGGTAAAAAGTAAAAAAATGAATCGAAGCGGCCAACCAAAGTAAATAGTCATTTTATATAATTCTTCCTTTCTGTTATTATTTTTTATAACAAAACCTTTTTAGGATTAAATTGTTAGAAAAATAAAAAACAATGTTTCGTACAGAAAAAGACAGCATGGGGATCATAAAAGTACCTGCTGATAAATATTGGGGAGCTCAAACCCAACGATCAATCGATAATTTTAAAATTGGTACTGAAAAAATGCCGGTGGAAATCATCCGGGCTTTTGGAATACTGAAAAAAGCAGCAGCAAAAACTAACCATCGGCTGGGGGTTTTATCCAAAGAAAAAGCGGAGATGATTTCACAGGTTTGTGATGAAATTATTGCCGGTAAACTGGACGAACACTTCCCTTTGGTTGTCTGGCAAACCGGTTCGGGCACACAAACCAACATGAATATCAACGAGGTGATTGCTAACCGGGCACACGTTTTAGCCGGGAATAATTTAGGTGAAGGAGAGAAACGCATACATCCCAACGATGATGTGAATCTTTCACAATCGTCAAACGATACTTTTCCAACGGCCATGCATATTGCGGCATACAACATGCTTACAGAGCAAACCATTCCTGCCCTAAGAAAACTAAAAGATGCGCTGGCAGCCAAAAGCATTGCCTGGAAAGATATTGTAAAAACAGGGCGTACGCACTTTATGGACGCAACACCATTAACGCTTGGCCAGGAGTTCTCAGGTTACGTATCGATGCTGGATCACGGATTAAAAAACGTAGAAAACAGTTTAGCACATCTTTCGGAATTAGCACTTGGCGGAACCGCTGTGGGAACCGGATTAAACACTTCCCCCGGCTATGATAAGATGGTAGCCGATGAAATTGCTGAAATAACGGGACATCCATTTATCACAGCCCATAATAAATTTGAGGCGCTGGCAGCGCATGATGCCCTTGTTGCATCACACGGGGCTTTAAAATCATTAGCCACCAGCCTGATGAAAATAGCCAATGATATACGCATGCTTGGATCCGGTCCCAGGAGTGGCATTGGTGAGTTAAACCTGCCGGCAAATGAACCCGGCTCTTCCATTATGCCCGGGAAAGTAAACCCTACACAAGCAGAAGCACTTACCATGGTTTGCACACAGGTTATGGGAAATGATGTAACCATCAATATGGCGGGGTCGAACGGGCAATTCGAACTAAATGTTTTTAAACCGGTCATGATTAAAAACTTCTTAGAGTCTGCCCGATTATTGGCTGATGCTTCCTTATCTTTTACCAATAAATGCATCAAAGGAACAGAACCCAACACAGAAAATATTGCAAAACATTTGCAAAACTCCTTAATGCTGGTAACCGCCCTCAACCCGCATATAGGATATGATAAAGCGGCGGAGATAGCCAAAAAAGCTTACCGGGAACATAAAACATTAAAACAGGCAGCCGTGGAATCGGGGTATGTATCAGCCAAAGATTTTGACCAATGGGTCGATCCGCAAAAAATGGTTTAAAAAGTCGTTATCCTGAATTCATGAAATCGTAGTATCTATATTATTTCTTTTAGTAAGTTTGTTGCTTCAAAAAATTACCCTTTCAGATGCAGCAAAAAATACGTAATATAGGGATTCTTGCTCATGTTGATGCAGGAAAAACAACCATCACAGAAAATTTTCTCTATGTAAGCGGACATACCAAAACATTGGGAAATGTAGATAATGGAACAGCTCAAACAGATTCCCTGGATGTTGAACGTGAACGGGGCATTTCTGTCCGGTCAGCGAATATATCCTTTCATTGGAAGGATGTTAAAATTAACTTGGTCGATACACCGGGACATGTTGATTTTTCTGCCGAAGTGGAAAGAACAATCCGTATTTTAGATGGTGCAGTATTAATCATTTCAGCAGTAGAAGGAGTTCAGGGGCATACGGTAACTTTATGGAATGCTTTACAAAATTTAAAAATCCCTGCCTTAATTTTTATCAATAAAATTGACCGTGCCGGTGCTGATACAGAAATAGTAATCAACGAAATAAAAAAAGAATTAGCAACCCAGCCAGCCGTTTTGCAAAAAGTATCAAATGAAGCAACCAAAGATGCAATCATTCATTCTGTTTGGGATAATAATACCTTACATGAAGATATTATAGAAACAATTGCCGGGAACAATGAAGTCATTCTCGAAAAATATCTTAATGAACAAAAACTTTCCTTCTCAGCGCTGGATAATGCACTGATAAACAGCGTTCATAATCATCAGATCATTCCGGTATTAATGGGGTCAGCAAAAAATAGTATGGGCATCAAAGATTTATTAAATGCAATTGTTCATTATCTGCCCGAGCCCAAAGCTGACGAATCAAAACCTTTATCCGGATTAATTTACCAGATTATGCATGATCAAACCATGGGCAAAATTGCCCATATAAAACTATTTCATGGATGTATCCGCAACAGAGATATGGTTCATAATGCAACCCAAAACACGAAAGAAAAGGTAACCCGGGTTCTGAAACTACTCCCCGGCAAGTACGAAGATATTGGAGAAGTTGTGGCCGGAGATATTGCAGGGGTTTGTGGATTGCAGCATGCAAGGACCGGGGATGTGTTAGGAAATTTTTCAGAGAAGCTTCCCGGAAGTATTTCGCTAAGAACTCCTTTATTAACCGTTCAGGTTATGGCTAATAATGAAAAGGATTATCCGGCTTTAGCTGAAGCCCTGCAAGAACTTTCGAAAGAAGATCCCGGACTGGATTTTGAGTGGTTGCGTGAAGATAAGGAACTGCACGTAAAAATCATGGGCTGGATACAAATTGAGGTGATAGAAAAAATTCTGGAAACCCGGTTTGGTATAAAAGCGAATTTCCAGGATCCCACAGTCATTTACAAAGAAACACCCACTAAAAAAGGAGAAGGCTTTGTTCGTTACTGGATGCCAAAACCTTGCTGGGCCATCATGAAATTTTTAATTGAACCCGGCGAACGTGGCAGCGGAGTTATCTATGAATCTAAAATAAGTGTCGACGATGTCCATCAGAAATATCAGAACGAAGTAGAGCGAACCATACCATCAGCCTTAAAACAAGGGATCAAGGGCTGGGAAGTTACCGATATTAAAATTACCTTAACCGAAGGAGAAGATCATCCGGTGCATTCAAATCCGGGCGATTTTGTTGTCGCTACTCCCATGGGCATTATGAATGGCCTAACCAATAGCGGAACGACTTTACTTGAGCCGCTTATTTCTTTTAAAATCTCTGCCCCTGAAAGTTTACTGGGAGCAATAACCAGTGATATTACTCAGATGCGCGGAACTTTTAACAGCCCTGAAATGGAAAATGACAAGTTTATTTTAACAGGCATTTTGCCCGTGGCAACATCCCTCGATTTTCCTGTTCGATTAAGCTCCCGTTCAGGGGGAAAAGCCAAAATACGAACTGAATTTTACGGCTACCAGGAATGTGCCGATGAATTGGGAACAGTAAGGGAGTACAAAGGAATTAGCCCGTTGGATACTGCAAAATGGATATTGAAAGCAAGAAAAGCATTGCAGTAAAGAAATATTTCATCATCAATATCCTTATTTCTTCGCTAAGCCGTAAAATCTATCGGTCTAAAAACAAATCCCTGTTCGGTGTAATATTTTAATATTTCAGGCAAAACATAGTGTAAATTTACGCTGGCTTTTTCCTTATCATGAAAAACAATTACAGAGCCCGAAGTCGTTTTTTTGAGTACATTTTTCAAACATTTCTGCGGACTAACCCCGGGATGATAATCATAGCTTAAAACATCCCACATAACAATATGATAGGTATTTTTTAACGGTTTAATTTGTTTTAATGTGATTTCTCCATACGGAGGGCGAAAAAGTTTTGAGTGAATCAATTCAGAAGCTTTATGGATATCCTTATAATATTCCCGGTTTTTTGTTTTCCATCCGCTAGGATGTGAATAGCTATGATTCCCAACAGCATGTCCCTCATCTTTAATTTGTTGAAAAAGCCCGGGATATTGTTCCACTTTTTTACCTAAGCAGAAAAACGTAGCCCGGGCATTATACGCTTTTAAAACCGAAAGAACCCACGGAGTAACTTCAGGAGTGGGTCCATCGTCAAAAGTCAGAAAAAGTTCATTTTCCCTGCCTGGAAAATACCAGGTTAAATGTTGAAAGATTTTAGCAGCAAAACGTTCTTTTGTTAACATTTACCGATATTGTTGCATATATTTCATAAACTGCTGTTCGATCTGCTTACTTACTTCTGACTGATTATTTTTTGAAGTTATACTATAAAGTTCTTGCAAAACATAAAGGCCGGTCTGAATTTCCCGGTTAATATCCCGGGGGCCGGTTTTAAATTCCGAATCAAGGCTTGAATAATAGTCAAGCTCTTCTACCATAATATTACTTAATCGTTCAGCCAAATGATTGGCTTTTTCCATATTTCCTGCATGATAATAGGCTGAAATAACTGTTAACAAGGTGTTGTTAAAAGGAATAATCTCTTCGGGAAAAAGTTCCATACACCTATCTAAGACCATAATAGCAGAATCCTGTTTCCCTTCTTCAATTAACTTTTCTGCCAGTCGGCCAAAGTTACTTCGCATATTCGAAAACATCCGTATATTATTTTCATCGAGATAAATATCGCGTTCGCCAATGCCTCCCCACTTAAATTTATTCATTAGATTTTCAAACATTACATCTGCATCTACTTCGCCCACATAAAACCTTTCCGAATCAGCTTCAACCGGAACGAGCTGGTAAGTTAATCCATCGAGTTTAAAATATTTTTGCAGGTTAAAGTATTTTGTACTGGTAACAGTCATTGCCCAGTAAACGGGTCTTTCCCAGTTATTTGTAGCCAGCAAATCAAGCAACATTAAACCATCCTTATATAAATAACTATTTCCCAGCTTCCATTGCATCTCATCTACAATTCTATCAGCGTATTTTTCGTTCACGATATTTTTCGTTAAAACCGTTGCCGAATCAATCGTAAGCTTAAATTGTTTGGTCGGGATATAGTTAATTCTTTCATTCCGAACAAAGGGAGAGTTCATTTTTGTTTGGTCCTTATCGCTGGCAACAAAATCGATAACCTGCTTTACCTCAACCGGTTGCCCTACCCGGTCAATCATCGGAAGAATATCCCGACTGCCTTTATGTATTTTATCATGTGTTAAAGTAAAAGGCATAGGATCTGCTTCGTAAGATTTTCTGCTAACCTGCTCGATATACCAGGAAGCACGCAGGTAACTCAGGTTACATACTTTAATATCGGTACGTATTCCTTCCACTTCCTGTGCATACCAAAGGGGAAATGTATCATTATCGCCATTGGTAAATAATATGGCATTCTCTTTACACGAATTCAGGTAGTTATAAGCTAAATCACGTGCAGTATATCGTCCCGAGCGATCATGATCGTCCCAGTTTTCTTTAGCCATAACTCCGGGAACGAAGATTAACGCTATAAGTGTGGTTAAAATAGCTGAAAAAGTACCGGGTATTTTTCTTCTTAAGAAATCAAAAATCCCGCTCACGCCAATTCCTATCCAAATGGCATAAGCGTAAAACGATCCGGCAAAAGCATAATCTCTTTCGCGGGGTTGTATGGGATACTGATTTAAATATACAACAATCGCCAGTCCGGTAAGAATAAACAACATCAATACCACCACAAAGTCATGCTTATTCCTTTTATAATGGAAAAACAAACCAATCAATCCCAAAATAAAGGGTAACATAAAATATTTGTTCCTTGCCGGATTATCTTTAAGATGTTCGGGCACGATGTTCTGCTCGCCTAAACGCGCATTATCAACCCAGGGGATTCCGCTTATCCAATTTCCTTTTAGCACATTCCCATGTCCCTGAATATCATTTTGTCGCCCCGAAAAATTCCACATAAAATAACGCCAGTACATATGACCTACCTGATATTTAAAAAAGAATTTTAAATTATCGCCCAATGTAGGCTTTATTCTTTTCTCATTTTCTCCTCTTGGATTCTGAATCGTAATCTCTTTCCCCTCCAGGTTAACCCATTTTTTATATTCGTTTACATGATTGGGATCGCTGCTATACATTCTGGGGAAAAGGGTTGTAAACCGTTCGTCATACTCTACTTTCATTTTGTAGTCGACAATTTCATACCGGCCATTCTTCTTGATATATACCGGTCTGGTTTGTTTATTGCTAACCATTGGGGCATCAAAGGTATGTCCATACAATAAAGGGGTATCGCCATATTGTTCACGATTTAGATAATACAGCAAATCGAAAACATTATCCGGATTATTCTGGTCCATTGGTGGATTAGCCGATGAACGAATAACAATCATCGCATACGAAGAGTAACCAATTAAAATTACGGTTAATCCTAATAAAATCGTATTATAAACGACTTTCTTTTTACGCTGTGTATAGCGTAACCCCCAGACAATAAGGCCAATTAAAAGAAAAGCATAAAATATTACCCCCGAATTATACGGGAGCCCAAAACCATTAACAAAAAGCAGATCAAACCACGATGCCACTTTAACGACTCCGGGAATAAGGATATACATTATAGAACCGAGCAATACCCCGGAAACCAATAAAGCATAAAAAACTCCTTTTTTAGTAACCTTATATTTTTTAAAGTAATACACAAACACAATGGCAGGAATCGCTAAAAGATTAAGTAAGTGAACCCCAATGGACAGACCCATGAGGTAGGCTATAAGAATAAGCCACCGGTTGGCATACTTATCTTCGGATTCGTTTTCCCATTTTAATATCGCCCAAAAAACAACCGCCGTAAACAATGATGATGTGGCATATACCTCAGCTTCGACGGCAGAAAACCAAAAAGTATCAGAAAAGGTATAGGCTAATGCACCCACCAAACCACTTCCAAGAATAGCAATTATATTTCCGGTGGTATATTCATTTCCCTGAATAAAAATTTTTCTTACCAGATGCGTAATGGTCCAGAATAAAAACAGGATGGTAAATGCACTGGCCATTGCAGAAAGTAAATTTACCATCTTGGCCGCATGGGCAACATCACCGGCAAAAAGCGTAAAAAATCGTCCCAGAATCATGAAAAAGGGAGCCCCGGGCGGGTGACCAACCTCTAACTTATATGCTGAAGCAATAAATTCACCACAATCCCAAAAACTTGCAGTAGGTTCAACGGTTAAAATGTAAACAATAGCAGCAATCAAAAAAGTTATCCATCCTAACAGGATATTATACAACCGGTAATTTTTCATAAGAAAATTTTTTATCCTTTAAATAAAGCTCTAAAATAAATAAATAACCCTGTTTTTTGAAATATTATTATACCATAATTGAAAAATACCTGTTTTCAGGATTCTTTTTAACGCATTTTTCTTATTTTCGAAAGCATAAATTTCCAACCATGAACATAAAGCAGGTTTTCTTATTATTCTTTATTCTTTCCCTGAGTACCGCTCAATGTTTTTCACAAAGCTATTCTTCGTTTTATTTGAATAATCAGGAGATTGATTCATCAAAAACCAATAAATTGTTTTTGCAAATCAATAACACCAATTTTTTTAAGAATAATGAATACTTTGGAAATATTGCCAAAGGGTATACATTACTTGGATTTCACCTTACCCCACAGATTATTTACCAGCCCAATGAAAAAACAAATATTCGTCTGGGAACACATCTTTTAAACTATTACGGACGAGAAGATGAGATAGAAGTGTCTTTGTTGTTCTCTTTGAAATATCAATTTCACAAAAACGTAAGCTTAACCCTTGGAAATATTAAAGGCACGTTAAATCATCGGCTCATTGAGCCTTTATTTGATTATGAACGGTTTTTAACCCACAACACCGAAACAGGCATCCAGTTTTTGTGGCAAAGCGAAAAACTTTTTGGCGACTTATGGCTCGACTGGGAACAGCAGATTTTTCATAACGAGCCTTTCCAGGAAAAATTTAATGTAGGTCTTTCAATGGATTATAGAATTTTTAAGCAAAATAAATTTTCCATATCTATTCCTTTCCAAAATATTATTCGCCACCATGGAGGGCAGATAAACACTAACGATGACCCATTGGTTACCATTTTCAATAATGCAACGGGATTAACATTAAAAAACGAATATCCCGGTAAATTTATACAACAAATCCGGCTAAGCGCTTACTTTGTAAATTATCAGGATTTGTCACCTACCAAACAACAAATGTTTATCGATGGTACAGGGAGCTATACCACCCTGGAGGTATTTAACAAACGATTTAATTTTCTGGCTGGCTACTGGTATGGTAAACAATTTATTGCTCCACTGGGAAACCCATTATACGAGACTTACTCAAGAACCAACTTATTTGTTGAAGAACCAGTTCGACAGTTATTCATGGCTAAAATCAATTATCATCAAAAAGTTTATAATAATATCTTTTTAGATGTTCGTTTCGAACCTTATTATGACATACTGAACAAGCATTTTGAATATTTCTATGGATTGGTTATTATTTTTAAAGAAGATTTTTTTCTTAAAAAGGTAAAAAAACATTAATCTCTAATCTAAAATAAACCTCCAGGGCTTATTTTTCCATGTCTTCCCCGCATAATCAATTCCTATCCTGGTAGCCGTCTTAAAATTAATTTCAGGATGATGTGCCGTTTCTTCTATCCATAATCTTTCGGAGGTAGCCAGGTGTTCTCCATAAAATGTTTTGTCGATAAACAAATTTTTCGTGATTTTCCCGGGTCCGTTAAAACCCTCAATCCCTCTTATTAAGATGGCTTGAGGATTATTTTCATCACCGGTTACAACATTAAGCATCCAATATATTCCATAAATCAGATAAACATAAATATACCCTCCCTGATGATACATCATTTCAGTTCTTGGCGTACGCCCTTTGCTGGCATGACTGGCTAAATCTTCTTCTCCGCGATAGGCTTCAACCTCGGTAATTAAATATTTCCGGATATTGTTATCATCAGATTTACGCACCAGATACTTCCCCAGTAACTCAGGAGCTACGTCCAAAACATCACGAGTATAAAAATTAGTGGTTAAACGTTGCTGATTTTTCATTCAAACTCAATACTCCGTTTTATCTTCTGCATTTTTCCATTTTTCGAAAGCCGCAAAGGCCTCTTCACGCAAAATTTGTTTTGTGCGTATTTTCCTTTGCTCAATCGGCTTCTCCAATTCTTCGTATATTAACGAATCATCGAAGTCAATATCCCGGGCATCGGTTTTGGTATTCGCAAAATATATTTTATCCAGGCGAGCCCAATAAATAGCACCCAAACACATTGGGCATGGTTCGCACGATGAATAAATCCGGCAACCGCTCAAATCAAAAGTTCCCAGCTTTTGTGCTGCCTCTCTTATAGCATTAATCTCAGCATGAGCCGTAGGGTCATTATTTATAGTAACCCTGTTGGCAGCTTTGGCAACAATTTCTCCGTCTTTAACAATTATGGCTCCGAATGGCCCTCCTCCTTCATCAATATTATCAATCGACAACTTAATGGCTTCACGCATAAAATCTTCATTATTCATCATTCTCTTTCATTTTAAATCCATTTCCAAATAAAAATAGCGCGTAAAAATAAGAAAAAAATGTGACCCCAATCTGATTCTCCAGGGTATCTTCGTTGAGCATAGATAACATAGCTATTAGAAAAAACACCACAAAAAAGTAGTTACGTAAACCTTCTCTTTTAATGACCGGATAAAGCAAACAAAACATAATCATCAGAAATCCCACGACACCAAACGAAACAAAGAAAGTTACATATTGATTATGCGTTCGTAATCTTTTCCCCGGAGGGAGCAAACTTTCATTCTTTTCATATTGTTCATCAAATACATCCTGAACATCTCCGGTACCGGTACCAAACCAAAAATTATGCTGAATAATGGATGAAGCTGTTTTAAAGAATTCCCACCGTTGTGTAATAGAGTTTCCGGCTGGATTTGCCCCTTTCCGGTAAACATCAACCTCCCATATAATCTGGTAAACTTTTGGATATAAAGCATATCGTTGAGCATAAATATGGTTAGCCATTCCATTTTCTATATTCTTTATATCCTCATCAGTTAATCCTGATATCCCCACTGAATCTTTCCGCAAACCTTTTGAAGTTAAATATCTTTTTAGCGTTGTTTTAATCTGTTGTCCTTTTTTATCCTTCTCTTCATAAACAAAATCACTTCTGCGATTCCACTCTCTTTTTAATTCCTGCGGACACACATAAAGCCAAACATAATGCCCATTCTCAATTTGCTTCCACTCTGTATTGTGCTGATAAGGATTACCGGAGGCGGTATATTGTTCCAGGTTGTCAAAATCAATTTTTTCAACAGCATAAAATTTCGATATTGCGTGGGTAAGAAATGAGGCAATAAACAAAATGACAGTAACCAGTAATACCTGAACAAATAATCGAAGAACCAGTTCTTTTATATGAGATGAATAATATCCTGCCAAAAGAAAAAGGAGAAAGATAAATATCACTATCCCGGATAAAGATTTAAGGATAAATAAAAAAAACACAAACCATAAAATGGTAAAGCTGTAAGCTATCGTCTCCAAACGGCTCTTATTAATTTTTTTAGAAAATAAAAAATACGCCAGTGAAAAAATACTCAAGTTAATCAGTAAGCTTAAACGGATGTGAGACATAAACATTGAGATTTCCCGTATATCAGTAATTGGATACTCGATAATTCCCCACAAAACAGAGGTGCTTATCCAGGTAGATACAAGTAGTGAAAGCGAAAATAAAAGCAAGAGGAATTTAAGCTGAGCTTGTTTAAGAGCCGGAGATGTCCCAATAACTAAAGGAAAAACAATTAAAATCAATTTATTCTTCAAATCGTGAAAAGCATACTGAAAATTTGAGGTATTAAGCAACCACAGTAAGTGTACCAAAAAAATCCCACAAAAAATCAAAATTGAAGGATTATCCCTCAACTTTCTCTTTTTTTCTGTAAACTGTCCTTCCATTACCCAGTTTACACCCAGGATAATCATAAAAACACTTACCGCAAATTTAGACAAGGGCAAAGAAGCAGCAACCAAAAGCAAACTGATATAATATATCGCATGATGGTTGATATGTATTTTGAAAATTTTCATCTGTTCGTCTGTTTATCGCATAAAGATAAAGAAAAGATTTTTTTGTGGTTTAAAAATACGGTAATTCTTAACGAGTGAAAAAATATCAGGGATAAAAAAATTAGAAAAAGAAACATTACAGCCTATGATATTTATATGTTAAATGCCCCTTCTCTAAAATCATATTAAATAATCCTTTAAAAATTAAAGAAAATCATTACTTTTGCGCTTTGTTTTTCGCATATTAACTAATTACATTTTACAACAGGAAGTTATTAACAAATAATTTGTTAATATTTTCTTGATTTATAAAAAATAATTGTATTTTTGCAATCCGCAAAATACAGCTTGTATAATTGTATATAGGTATTAATTAAAAAGTTAGGAGTTTAAAGTGGATACATTAAGTTACAAAACAGTATCAGCAAACAAAG
>DATFIZ010000110.1:0-21901 GCA_035269575.1 Bacteroidales bacterium
TTTAATTCAGCAATCAAATCCAGATCTACATCAACGACCAGAATCATCTCGGTATTTGGTGTAGTTTCTGCTTTTATACCATTGATAGGAAATGAAAAATCACAAGGGGTAAAAACACCGGATTGTGCATACTGAATATCCATGTTATGAACTTTGGGCAGGTTCCCAACAGCACCTGCAATAGCTACATAACACTCATTCTCTATAGCCCGGGCTTGTGCACAACTCCGAACTCTGGAGTATCCATTTTGGGTGTCGGTTAAAAAAGGTACAAATAATATTTTCATTCCTTCCTGTGCAAGAATTCGCGACAATTCGGGAAATTCAACATCATAACAAATAACTATTCCAACGGGACCGCAATCGGTTTCAAACACTTCAATCTTATTTCCTCCCTTTACGCCCCAGTATTTCATCTCATCAGGGGTTACATGAATTTTTTCATACTGTTCATACGTTCCGTTACGACGCACTAAATAACCAACATTATATAACGCATCACCGATTAAATAAGGCATACTTCCGGTAATGATATTTACATTGTAACTAATGGCCAGTTTTAAAAACCGTTCTAACATCTCATCGGTATAGGTTGCCAGCTGGCGAATTGCTTCAGGTTCTGACAAATCATTATATTTAGCCATTAAGGGAGCATTAAAAAATTCGGGAAACAAAGCAAAATCACTTTTATACCCCGAAACAGCATCAACAAAAAACTCTACCTGTTCAAAAAGCTCGTCAACAGTTTTATATTGCCTCATTTGCCATTGAATCAATCCTAACCGTACTACTGATTTTTGCGTAGAAAGCTTTTTGGTTTTCTTCGTATAATAAATATTATCCCATTCCAGTAGAACAGCATAGCTCTTAGATTCATCATCACCAGGCATATAATCGGTTAAAATTTTTTTTACATGAAAATCATTGGCTATCTGAAAGGTTAACGTAGGATCGTATATTTCTTTTAATTTAACTTTCTGAATATACTCTTTAGGTGAAAGATCCTTTTCATATTTATGATAATAAGGGATACGTCCGCCAAAAACAACGGCTTTTAAATTAAACTTCTCACATAATTCTTTTCGGGCATCGTATAATCTGCGTCCTAACCTTAACCCACGATACTCCGGTTTAATAAACACTTCGATTCCATAAAGTACATCTCCTTTAGGGGTATGGGTATTAAACGTGTAACTTCCGGTAATTTCTTTATAGGTATGTTCATCGCCAAAATGGTCATACTTAATAATTAAGGAAAGGGCACTACCCACAACTACACCGTTAACAACAACAGCAATCTGGCCATCAGGGAATACCTCCAGTAATTTTTGTAAATGAGATTCTTTCCAGTAAGCACCCGGCCAGTTCGGATAAGCTTCCATCATGGATGCTTTAAGTTCTTTGTAATCATCTATTTTTAGATGTCGTAATTCTACTGATTGTATTTCTTCCATCGTATAGTTAAAATCAGGATATCAAAAGTCTAAAATTACACAATAAAGTATTATCCTTAATAAAAAGTTAATGTTTAAAGTATCATCACTTTCTTTTTACAATAAACCATGGATTTAAAAGCTCTTTTTTATTATATATTAAGGGTGTTTTTGCGTCTTTCTCCATGATTTCACATCCGCTATATAAAGCAATAGCATGGCCGGCTGCTGTATCCCATTCCATCGTTGGGGCAAACCGGGGATATATATCTGCCCTGCCTTCGGCAACCATTACAATTTTTAAGGAACTCCCCTTAGAAATAAATTCGATTGCTCCAAACTGTTTTTTTAACGTATCGATAAATTCTTCTGTTTCTTTATTCATATGCGAACGGCTTCCTACTACAGTATATTTATCTTTTTTGCTAAAGACAGGAAGTTTTTGGGACAATTCGATGAATTTATCAAAGTTAAGATCATCAATATCTAAATTAAATACCGAGGTTTTAAAAGCACCAACTTCTTTTAATGCCATATAAAAATCATTCAAACATGGAGCATAAACAACTCCGCCAACAGGAAGGCCATGATTGATTAATGCAATATTAACCGTAAACTCGCCATTTCTTTTGATAAATTCTTTGGTTCCATCGAGAGGATCTACTAACCAATAATACTCCCATTTCGATCTTTCTTCATAAGCAATATCTTTACCTTCTTCACTAAGAATTGGAATATTGGTTGATTTAAGTAAATCTACAATTATCTCATGTGCACGTTTATCTGCAAGAGTTAATGGAGAATCGTCTGATTTAATCTTTATATCAAAATCTTCAGAATGATAAACGTTTAAAATTTCTTTTCCTGCCTTAAAAGCAGCTTTTACAGCTACTGTCATTAATTCTTTATAGTTTATCATAAAAAAATATTTTTAGAGATATATTAAATTTAAGATAACAACGGTTACTACCATATAAATTAACGTTAATGGAGCACCAACTCTGAAAAAATCTTTAAAAGAGTATCCGCCCGGACCATAAACCATTAAGTTTGTTTGATATCCATGAGGAGTAATAAAATTGGCTGCGGCAGCAAAGGATACAACCAAAACAAAAGGAACCGGATTGAGATCCAGGTTTGCAGCCATTGTAAGTGAAATGGGAAAAATTATGGCAACTGCTGCCTTATTGGTTATATAAGCAGCCAATATTGCTGTTATAAAATAAATACCAAATAAAAGACCTATTTTACCTAAAGGCAAAAACGTAGTAATAACCAAATCAGCAATTAAGTCAGCCGCTCCTGATTTTATCATTGCTGTTCCTAAAGCCAAAGCCAGAGCAATAATCATGGCCAGGTTATAATCCACTGCTTTATAGAGCTCTTTGGGGTTAGCAATTTTCATAGCTATCACAACCATTAACAGTACAACCAATCCCATAAATAAAGAAACAATGTTAAGTGCAGCCAGTAAGATGGTTAACACTGTTCCTCCGAGTAATGTCCAAACCTTGTAGGTTTCAATTTTTTGAAAATCTTTAACTTTTGAAATAAAATAAAAATCCTGCGTATGATTTGAACGGCTGATAAAGTCGGCACCGGTGAAAAGGAGTAGGACATCACCGGGTTTAATGACGATATCACCAATTTTACCCGAAATCCGTTCTCCGTTCCTATGAACAGCAATAACAGCAGCATCATATTTCGCTCTGAAACGAATCTCCTTTACGGTTTTGTTTATCATCGATGAGTTGTGAGAGATAACTATTTCAACCACTTCGGTTTGTTTCTTTTTATAAAGCATACCTACCGATGGAAGTCGTAAACCAATATCTGAATTAATCATCTCAACAATGGTCTCGGTATCACCAGCAAAGATTAACAGATCATCTTTTTGAAGGATTACATTAGGTTTTACCGATGATATTTTAAATGATCTACGTATAATTTCGACCAGAAACAACCCTTTTAAATTTCGCAAATTGGCTTCTTCTATCGTTTTACCAATTAATTTTGAATCTTTACGAATTTCAGCTTCTACCAAATACTCTCTGGTACTGGCAGAAAATTTCTCGATTAAATCTAATTTATTAGGCAATAATTTTTCGCCAAAAAATAATAAATAAAAAAAACCGATAACAATCATTGGAACACCCACATATGCAAACTCAAAAATATTTAATGACTCCATCTCCGGAAAAATCTTTTGGTCAATGACCATCCCGTTTACAATAAGGTTGGTTGATGTTCCGATAAGTGTTGCGCATCCACCCAGAATTGCAGCATAAGACAATGGCATTAAAAATTTTGATGGAGATATATTGTTTCTTTTGCACCAACTATTTACATAAGGCATCATCACGGCTACAAGAGGTGTATTATTTAAAAAAGCAGAAAAACCAGATATAATTATAGTCATCCGGCTTAAGAACCCCCGATAACTTCTCGCTGATTTAAATATCCGGTCAAAAAGAATTTCTACAACCCCCGTCTGCCTGATGATGTCCCCTAAAAGAAGCAATAAAATAATTACGGCTAATTGTTCATTGGCAAAACCACTTAAAATTTCGCGGGGAGTAAGAATTCCGAAGAAACCCAGGGTTACAGCTGCTATAACAAAAGTAAAGGTGGTTCCCAGTAGCTCTTGATATAAAGAAAACAGTATAAATAAAATTACGATAAATACTACAATTAATTCAAATGTAATCATTATATCAAGTTGGTTAAACAATAAAAAGCTTTATTAAGTATTACTAAGAATACTTAATAAAGCTATTCATTAAATTTGTTTAGTCATTTATTCTTTCTCATTTCTCAAAAAAATGCTTTCACAACAAAAATAAGAATAAAGGACTATTGAACAAAGATTCGTCAATTTAATTCTATCGTTTAATTATTTTAAATGTTTGTAAAGGCTTCCCTGTCCGTGTCAAAATTTTCAAAAGATATTGTGAAGAAGTTAATCCGGATAAATCAACCCGATATGGACCTTCGGTATAATCCCAATTTTCTTTTAAAACAATTCTTCCATCCAAATCATACAATTCAATCATTGCAGACCTGACTTCATCCGATTCAAGGGAGACAAATATATGATCCGATGCTGGATTTGGGTAAACTTTTACCTCAACATTGTTTTCCAAAGGATTTTCAACAGATGTTATTTCAAAATCACCCTGATGAAATCCCTGGGTAAGGATATATGCAGATGATTCGAGGGTTTCAATTGCAATTTCACCTAAAGTCCAACTAATACTATAGTCTGAAGATTCAGAATAATTGCCTGCTGATGCAATTACCTGTGAAGAAATACTTTGTCCGAAGGAATATTCGCCCAAAACACAAAGAGCAAAAAAGATAATGAACTTTTTCATGATTTCGGAATTTAGATTTTTTTAAAGTTTAAAGATACAAAAATATTAAGCTAAATTCAATATACAATTACATGTCAAGCCTGTTTTTCATTTTACTATAAATTTGATTAAAAAGATATTGTGGCGAAAAGCTACGCCAGTTAAGGTTATCAAACTCTTCGCTAAAAGCAATATAATAATCAATATTATTATGGACAAATTCATTTTTGACATGCGGTTGAAAATGAATTCCTGCTATCCATCCATCTTCGATATCATCAAACCACTCCTCATAATATGAATCATCCGAAGCATGAAAATTTAAAATATTCTCACCAACTAAAATAAACTTGTTTACCCCATTATTTATTAATGGATCAATAACCTCCCGTTTCAAAAACATTACATCATTATACAAGGTATCATTCCATTCACCAATAAGTTCAATAATTGTAAATCCCTTATCATAATCTGTAAACAAGATTTTAAGATATAACGTTTCGGAGCCAAAATCATCCCACTGAGGGTGAATTAGATAATTATAAACTGAATGGGTAAACTCAAATTCACTGTATACTCTTCCATAAAAAGGAGAGCGCTCATCCTCTGATGCTATATAAAATTTACGCCATGAATAGAAGGGCTCAAGGAGATGCATAATATTTTACTTCAATTAATTAAAAATTATTGTTATTCAATAAAAATAATCTTTATTTTTACACTGGATTAAAACTTTAAATAATGAAAAAAACACTTTTTTTAATATTGCTGATTTTTCAATTTACGAGTTTTTTAAAATCACAAAATAAGCAAATAATAGTGGATAATAACAACCGTTTCGCTATTGATATTTACAAAAAGCTACAAGACAGTAATAACAATTTAGTCTTTTCTCCTTTCAGTATTTCTTCAGCCATGGCTATGACTTATGCAGGTGCTGAAAATAAGACAGCAAAAGAATTTCAAAAAATACTCTATTTTTTAGAAGACAAACCATTATTTCATCAGGAATTCGGTAAACTTTTCCAGGAAATTGTAGCCGATAAAAAAAGCAGTGTGGAATTCTACAATGCAAATTCCTTATGGATACAACAAAATTTTAAATTAAAGGAAGAGTTTCTGGATATTAATAAAAAACATTATTCTTCAGCCCTTTTTTATACAGACTTTTATCAAACCCAGAAAGCAGCCGGAGAAATTAACGGATGGGTTGAAAAAAATACACGGAACAAAATCACTGATCTTATTCAGCCTACAGCTTTAGGTCCGGATACAAAACTTGTATTGGTTAATGCACTGTATTTCAAGGGAGCTTGGGATACCCCCTTTAAAAAAGAAAAAAATACAAAAGATAAATTTACCATCTCAAAAAATGAAGAAGTTACCACTACCTTTATGAATGAGCAGGTAAAAACCTGGTACTACAAAGATTGTTTAAAAGAAATTATTGAAATTCCTTATGCCAATAAAGATTATGCCCTAATGATTATTTTACCTAAAAATTACCGGAAATTAAAATGGGTAGAACGTTTTTTATCGGTTAAGTGTATGGAAAGATATGAAAAGAAAAAAGAAAAATATAATGTAAAAATATCTATTCCTAAATTTAACATGGATAGTGAATTTAACTTAAAAGATTTATTTCAAGAACTTGGCATGAAAGAAGCTTTCTCCGGTGATGCTGATTTCTCGGGAATGACAGAAAAACCGAAATTATTTATTGATGAAGTAATCCATAAATCCACCATTAATGTAAACGAGGAAGGAACAGAGGCTGCAGCTGCAACAGCAGTAATTATGAGAAAAACGGCCGTATTGATAGAAAATGTTACATTCAAAGCAAATCGTCCTTTCATTTATGCCATTAAAAATACAAACGACGGAAGCATATACTTTTTAGGAAAAGTGGTTAATCCAGAAAATTAAATAAACACTACTAATATTAAAATTAATTATCATGAAAAAAATTTTTACTTTATTAATCTTAACAATAACTACACTCCAGTTATTTAGCCAGTCAGCAAAACAAGCACCTTTAAATGAAGATTTCAAAAAATTTATTAACCAAAAAACAAAACCAACCGGTTTTATCCCTTCGCCAACAACCTATGTTTTTAGCGATAAAATAAATGATGAGATTGCAAAATATGCTTTTCCTGAATCATATGATTTACGAGACGAAGGTTATGTTACTTCGGTTAAAGATCAGGGGCTTGCAGGCCATTGCTGGTCATTTGCTGCGATGGGAGCAATTGAATCGCGAAGTTTAGTTTTAGGGTTTAACGAGAATGATCTTGATTTATCCGAAAAAAATATGGCCACCTGCCATGGTTTTGAATGGGAAGAAGGAGGTAATCAATCCATAGCTACTGCTTATTTAACAAGATTACAAGGTCCAATACTTGAAACGCAGGACCCCTACGTTGATGATAACTTTAATTGTACTGATAGTGGAACAACCCCTCAATTTTATGTAACAGAATCAAATTTTTTACCACGAAATGCTGAAGTGGTAAAATATATGTTGATGAATTACGGAGCAATAGCTGTATCCTATCGACATGAAGAGGACGCTTATTATTCCTCAATTAATTCATATTATTACTCAGGAGACGAAGGCCCAAACCATGGTGTGTTATTAGTAGGTTGGGATGATAATAAATATACCTATGGAGGTACCGGTGCATGGATCATAAAAAACAGCTGGAGCTCAGATTGGGGTCAAGATGGCTATTTTTACATGTCTTATAATGATACCCACGCCCTCAGGAATGCTACCATCTATCCCACACGACAAGAAATTAATGAAGTGGATACCCTTTTAATGTACGATTATTTTGGAGAAGTTACTTCGTATGGTTTTGGTGATTCCAAGGATTATGCATTAGTAAAATATAATGTTTCCGAAGAACATTCGTTCAATAAAATTGGTACTTATATTGGAGCTTCTAATTCATATATCAGTATGGAGGTTTTTAAAACAAAAAATGGGGATCTGTTAACGGATACCCTGGCTAAAGCATACGATTTATTTGTTGAGCATCCGGGTTACCACACCTTTAATGTTCCTTTTACAACTTCCGGTGATATATATATTAAAATAAGTTATTATACCCCGAATGATTTTTATCCCATTCCGGTTGAATTTGAAAGTCCATCTTATGTATATCCCGATATTGAGTCAAATGTTGGCTGGATAAGCGACCATGGAAGTGAATGGGTTCCTGTTGGAGATGATACTGACTACCCCATCGATCTATGTATCAGAGCCTATGGAACGAAAAAAGGTATTAAAGCCGGTTTTACAGCTAACTATACAACGACTTGCATAAACTCAGAAGTAATTTTTACCGACCAATCGGCTGGTAATGTTGAAAATTATTACTGGGATTTTGGAGAAGATGCAACTCCTGCCACTGATAATACCCAGGGTCCAGTTACAGTTACCTGGGCAAGCGAAGGGTTTAAAACCATTAAACTTGTCGTTGAAAATGCAACAGGGGTGAAAGATTCTGTTGTCAGCTATAAATACCTGAATGTTAGTAGCGATATTAATGTAAAAATAACCCCTTTTGAAAGTTATAAATTAGCCAAAGGAGATTCTGTTGAGTTGATTGCTCATGGTGCAGACACTTATCACTGGTATCCCGAAGAATTAATTATAGGGAATATAAGCGATGTAAGTGTAAAAGTATCTCCGCCAACAGATACTACCATTTATGTTCTGGGGACCTTAGGTAGTTGTAACAATACAGATTCTATACGTATTATTGTTACCCAGGCTCCGGAGAATGATGATGTTTGTAATGCAATTCATTTAGACCTGAATGAGGAACTGGGCCCCTATTCAAATGCTTATGCAACGGTTCAGGAAAACGAACCACACCCGCCGCTGGGAGGTTGTAATCTTTCGGGCAACTGGTGCGATGGAGAAGGATTAGAAAACAGTGTCTGGTTTACTTTCACAGCACCCAGTTCCGGAAGAGTAAAAATTGAAACCAGTGGATTTGACAACCAAATAGCTGTTTGGGATGCCCTTGAATGTGATGATATCACAAGTGGTGTTGATAGTTTATATACTCTTTTAGCAGCCAATGATGATCATGATGCCCCAGATTATTCTGCCACCATTGATGAAGTAGCTGATTTAGAGCCTGGAAAATTATACTGGCTACAAATGGATGGAAGTGCCGGAGGTGCTGAAGGAGAGTGCACAATAGAAATAACCGAAACCTGGCCGGTATCCATTGATAAGGTTAAAAATCCGGATTTCAATATCTACCCAAATCCAAATACCGGACAATTTAAGGTTGATCTTAGCAACTTAAATAACCTGAATGAAAACATTAAAATTCAGATTATTAACACTGACGGAACACTCTTAAAACAAATAGAAGGTGTTGCCCATAAAAAAGAATACGAACTTTCAATTGAACGAAAAGGGTTATTTATGATTAGAATTATTTCCCCTGATAATCATTTTACATTACCCGTTATCGTTAACTAATAAAATATTATCCAGAATAAATAAAGGGTATCCATTCACAGATACCCTTTATTTATGTATTTTTATATCATTAAAAATATTTAAAATGATAAAATATTACCTTTCATTTTTATTTATTGTGCTCTTTTATTCCATAAAAGCTCAGGATTTTAATGAGTACTATTTTACCTTCGACATCAAGGACAAAGCTGAATTAAAAGAAATAACCCGGATTATTTCCATTGATAAAGTAACCAACCATACCGTACATGCTTATGCCACAGACAAAAGCCTGGAAAAATTTAAACAATTGGGTTATGAGTATCTTTTACTGGAACATCCGGGAAAAGGAGCAAAAGAAGAACCCGCCACAAGCATAGCCGAAATGCAAAGCTGGGATAAATATCCGACCTATGATTTGTATGTGGAGATGATGAATTACTATGAAACAACCTACCCGGATATTTGCAAAGTGGTAACCATTGGCACTACAGTTAGTGGCAGGGAACTACTGGCTCTCAAAATAACTGATAACGTTAATGTGGAAGAAGAAGAGCCTGAGTTCTTTTACACCAGCACAATGCATGGGGATGAAACTACAGGCTTTGTATTAATGCTCCGACTGGCTGATTCGTTATTAAGTTCTTACAATGAAGAACCGGAAGTTACTCACCTGGTCAATAATATTGAAATTTATATTAATCCCAATGCCAATCCGGATGGCACGTATCGTAATGATAACCAAACAATCTCCTACCCTACCCGTACGAATGCCAACGGTGTTGATTTAAACCGGAATTTCCCTGATCCGGCGAATGGGATTCATCCCGATGGTAATGCATACCAACCGGAGACTGAAGCCATGATGAATTTTGCCAAGGATCATCATTTTGTGTTAAGTGCCAACTTCCATGGAGGAATTGAATTGGCTAATTATCCCTGGGATCACACCTATCGAAGGCATCCTGATGATAATTGGTTTATCGGTATATCCAGAGATTATGCTACCTCAGCACAAAATAATTCTCCTGCCGGATATTTTACCGACGAGAATAACGGAATAACTAATGGTGCAGACTGGTATCCGGTTTATGGAAGCAGACAGGATTATTATACTTATTTCCATAACAGTCGTGAAATTACCTTTGAGATTTCCACTACTAAATTTGTTTCAGGAAGTACGTTACCCAATTACTGGAATTATAATAAAGAAGCATTATTTCAGTACCTGAGGGAATGCCTTTATGGAATTAAAGGAACCGTAAAAAACAGCGATGGAGAGCCTTTAGATGCCATGATATTTATCGAAGGGCATGACATGGATTTAGATAGCTCTATGGTATTTACAGACCCGGATTTAGGGGATTATCACCGTATGATTGAACCTGGAACTTACCATATTATAGCTTCAAGCCATGGATACTATAACGATACCATTACAAACATTGTCGTTGACCAACAATCAGTTGTCACTGCAGATTTTATCTTACAAAAAGATACTATTACATCTTCATTCAATATCACTGAAAAAAACGTTCGTTCAATGGCCAAAGTTTATCCTAACCCGTTTATCAATAGAATAACTGTTGAAATTAACCACAATATTAAAGATGAAATAAAAATACAACTATTCACTCTTAATGGGGAAAAGGCATTAGAACAAACCTATCATGTGTCAAAATTTACTATTAAAAACTTAAACCAATTTCCCAAAGGGACTTATATCCTAAAATTAATTTCAAAAAAGGGTACTATTTCACAAAAGGTTATCAAAGTAAAAAATAAATAGAAATATCTATTATAGAAACATTCGCTTTTTAAATGAAAAGATTACTCAACATCTTTAAATAAAAACAACTAATTACATAAAAAATATCTCAATTCATTAAACCTTTTTATAAAAAAATAGTATATAAACTAACAAGAAGATTATTTAAATTAAAACGAATAAATCGACAAATACTCTTCGTCATTCAGCAACAGATTTTTTTTGAAATGGATAAAGAACAAGAACAAAAATTAGTACTAAAGATTGCCGATTTATTAAGAGAAAATAAGGATCTTTCCACACAAATTAAAGAGCTTATAGAAACCAACAAAGGATTGATAAGCCAAAATGAAAAGTTAGAATCTATCCTTGCCAACATCTCTCCAAAACATCTTCCAAAAGAAGTTACAGAACATGTAAAAACCCGAACCAAGCGGTTTGAAATGGCAACCGTTTTATATGCCGATATACAGGGGTTTAAAAAAATATCTGAACAAGCCGGGACAAGTGACATTATTGATGAATTAGATAAAATATTTTTCCATTTCAATACGATTGTAAAAAAATACAAGATTGAAAAGATTAAAACCATTGGCGACGCATATATGTGTGCCGGAGGTGTTCCTGAAAAAAATATTACAAACCCGGTTGACGTGGTTCTTGCTGCGTTAGAAATGCAAAATTATCTTAATAATTTAAAACAAGAATATGAAAGTCAAAACAAAAAGTTTTGGGACTTGAAGCTTGGAATACATACCGGGCCTGTTACGGCAACGTTTTCAGGGCGCCGAAAAATCAATTATGAATTAAAAGGTGACACCGTACATATTGCTACCCGAATGGCATCAGCCAGTGAAATTGGACAAATCAACATTTCCATAATGACCTACGAGTTAGTAAAACAATATTTTGTTTCGGAATACAATGGCAAAATTCCTGTAAAATATAAAGGGGATATGGAAATGTATTTTCTTAAGCGCATAAAACCAGCTTATTCAGAAAACAGAAAAACAGGGAATAAACCCAATCAAATCTTCTGGAATAAATATTTATTACGTCAATTTACCGATTTACAAGAGATCGTTTTAGATAAACTGGAAAAAGAATTACCCCGTCATTTATATTATCATAATTTTAAGCACACCATTGATGTGATAAATCAGGCAGAATTAATCGGATATGGAGAGGGGGTTGATGATGAATCGATACTGTTGCTTAAAACAGCAGCACTATTCCATGATGCAGGGCATATTGTCGGATATGATGAACACGAATATAACGGGACACAACTTGCCCGGAAATATCTTCCTAAATATAAATATACCGATGAACAAATCGATGAGATTTGTAACCTGATTATGGCAACTAAATTACCTCCAAATCCCCAAAATCTGCTTGAAAGTATAATGTGTGATGCTGATTTGGATTACCTGGGAAGAAGTGATTTTATCCCTGTATCGAATACATTATACAAAGAGATGAAAGAACAGCATAAAATTGGCTCTTTGAACGACTGGAATAAATTACAAGTTAAATTTTTAACCAATCACCAATTCTTTACTAAAACAGCCTTGAGTTTACGCGAGGTAAACAAACAAATGCAGATTGAAAGAATAAAAAAATTAATTGAGGAGGATTAACGTTTAATCTCCTGCATCAATTAAAACAAGTTCAAAAGGTACATTCATAGAATCTTTATAATCCATACCAATCTCATGTATTTCATCATCGTAAACAGTATAATGCCATAGAACATTAACTTCTGATCTTCCGCTTTCGTATAATTCGTCTATCTTATTTAAGATATCAAAAAATATTTTAGTTGATGATGAACTAATTACCTTTAAATGAAAAGAAAATGTTGTTTTGGGGTGTGGATTATTATTATATTCATCCAACCAGAAGATAACCGGATCATAAAACAGCCGGGCATTTTCAGGCATTGAATTGCCCAAAAAATTCATGACTCCCTCTCCGGGATCAAGCTTTATCATTGGATTATCTTCAGTGGGTTTAATAAATAAAACCTCCATAATATATATTTAATTACTCAATATTTTAATTTCGGTTCGTCTGTTATTAGCCCTGCCTTCTTCCGTTTCGTTGGTATCAACAGGGGATTCCTCACCATATCCTTTATAGGTTAGTCTTTCTATTGATATCCCTTGTTCAACCAAGTAATTAACTACCGATTGTGCCCTTCTTTCAGAAAGTGTTAAATTATACTCGTTGGTTCCAACATTATCTGTATGTCCGGATATTTCGATTCTTAAACCGGGGTTATCTTCCAAAAATTTTGTCAGCTTATTAAGTTCTACTTTCGATTTATCGATTAACTCATAAGAATCAGTTGCATAAAAAATATTCCGTAAAATAATTTTCTCACCTGGTTTAATCGGGTTCAGGGCAATATCTTTAATAAAAGGATCCGAAATTTCAAACACTCCCTTTAACGAGAAATTATCAGAATAAAACAGATATCCTTCTTTGGAGATATTCAATGCATAATCGTTATCTGTTGGGATACAAACCAAAAATTCGCCGGTAACTATATCCGATTTTGCTTCCATAACCGTTTCGTTTTGTTCAAGGTTTATTAACTCAAAACGAGCTTCAAGCTTCTCCTTGGTATCTGCATCAAACACAATACCTTTAAAATAAGATACAGGGTTTGGACGAATTTCATCATATAATTCAAAGGCAAAAAGATCTCTCCCTTTATGCCTCATTCGATCCGAAGCGTAAAATGCCCTGTCTCCTGCAGCATTTACAATTAACCCCACCTCATGATAAATAGTATTTATAGGATAACCTAAATTTTGGGGTTTAGACCAACTTCCGTTGTCATTTTTCTTTACTTTAAATAAGTCAAATCCTCCCATTCCAATCAAGCCATCAGATGAGAAGTATAATGTTTTATTATCGTGATGAATAAATGGTGATTGTTCTTCACCTGAAGTATTAATATTTTTGCCTAAATTCTCGGGTTTAGTCCACCTGCCATCAGGCATAAGTACACTCTTCCAAATATCCTTCTGCCCTATTCCTCCGGGACGGTTACTAACAAAATATAAGATTTTTCCATCGGGGGATATGGAAGGTTGGGCCTCCCAGTGAGCAGTATTTACCGGAGCACCGATATTAACCGGAACAGACCAGTTATCACCCGTTTTTTCTGATCTGTAAATATCACATCTTCCTTTACCATCTGCACGATTACATGCAGTAAAATACATTGTTCGTCCATCAGCCGTAATCGTTTGAGCGCCTTCATTTCCACCTGTATTAATTGTTTCACCTGCATTTACAGCTTTTGTCCACTGACTATCAACTTTATTACTGATATAAAAATCTTCCTGAACATTTCGCATTCCGGGAGGCAAATTCTGTTCATTTACGGCTGGTCTATCACCTTCATCACCTCCGTTCGAGTAATCTATCAAACCCTTGGGAATTAAGCGGGTAAAAATTAACGTCTGCTCATCTGCAGTTAAAGATGGCCAATACTCATCATGTTCTGTATTTATATTTTCACCCAAATCAACAGGGTTAAAAGGGACAGGATTATTTGTTGCTTCGATGGCAAATCTACATGATAGGAGGGTTCGCTCAGCCTGCGATCGGGATATCGGTTTTATATCTTTAAACGTAAGGTATTTTTCCAAATACTTTTCGGCTGATTCAAAATTTTGTTCCATCATTTCCAGCTGGCCCAACGAAAAATAAATGCCGGGAAAAAAGTCAGGGTCAATAGCTATAGCATTTTCATAAGATTCAATAGCCTTCATTGCATTCCCATTATCCATATAAATCTCAGCAAGAACAATATGTGCTTCGATAAACTTTTTATCTTTTTTTAGGGCTTTTTGCATTAAATCAGCAGCATTAAAATAATCCATTCGACCAAAAGCATTTAGCGCTTGTTCATAATATTGTATGGCTTTTTTATTATTAGTGGTATAGTCATATTGTGCCGAAACGATATATGGGGTTGCAATTATCAAAAAAAGCAGAATTAACTTATTCATATAATGATTTTTAAATGATTAAAAATTGAAGTTACAAATTTTTTATGAAAAAAAACAGACCATTATGGAATATGCATAAACTTATGCGCCTGAAGTGACACATTCCATTTGGGATATGTTTTTACGTAATCTACAATTTCCGGGATATTTTGCTCATACCGGCTCCACTCCGATTGTAAAAATAATACAGAGTCATTTTTTACGCGCGCAGCACATTCTTCAGCCCATTGATAATCTTCATTTTCATAAATGATAACTTTTAGTTCATTGGCTAAATTGAAATATTCATTTAAAGGCGGACTTTGCCTTTTAGGCGATAAACAAATCCAATCCCATGTACCGGTTAATGGTTTTGCCCCAGCAGTTTCAATAAAAGTATCTATTCCATGTTTTTTTAGTCGTGAAGTTAACGGTTCCAGATTATATAAGCTGGGTTCCCCACCAGTAACTACAACGGCATTGGCCGGTGTTTTTAAGGCATTGGCAACAATGGTATCGATATGAACCAGGGGATGTAATTTTGGATTCCATGACATTTTCGAATCACACCAGCGACAACCAATATCACAACCTCCAATACGGATAAAGTAAGCTGCTTTCCCCGTATGAAAACCTTCTCCCTGTAAACTATAAAATTCCTCAACCAAAGGTAGTTCAAGACCTTTATCTGCTATTTCTTGATCAAAATTTTCCATCATCACAATTTTATGCCGGCAAAGGTAAAAGATTATTTAATTTTTAGAATCAAAATAAAAATTAAACAATATCTTTTAATAACATAGTCCCTTTGGCATTTTGTATAGCCAAATCAAAATCGTTAAGTAATTTTTTTATTTGATCTTTCTCTGTTGAGTCTGCTGCTAAAATTTTATCTACTCCATTATGGTCAATAGCATTCATAATATAACTTACGGTAATTTTATGAATATCCTGCGCCGGTTGATATGCTTTTTCTTTATACTGATGCGTAGCAAGTTCCGTAAGAATTTTACTTTCGTTCAGTACAAATAGAATATCACGTACTAAACGAATGGGGATTTCCAATCTTTGACTTATCTCCTTATCCGTTAAGGGCTCTTCACCATTTTCAAAACGTTTAACAATTAATCGAGCGACCATTAAAGTTAATACCCTCTCACTAAAAGAACTGAGGTTTTGAATATCCGGGTCGAATTCATACCGCTCAACATTTTGCACAGCAAAAGAGATCTCTGCTCCGAAAAGAATAATTAACCAGCTGGTTTGTAGCCAGATCAAAAATAATGGAAGAGCGGCAAAACTACCATAGATGGCATTATATCTGGACACACCTACCTGAAAATGAATATAAACCCATTGTAAAAAAACAAACATCGTTCCTCCAATAATTCCTGCCACAAATGCGGATTGAAAATTGACTTTTGTATTGGGCATAACCATATAAATAATGGTTAAAACCAGCCAAAATAATACATAAGGAATTAATTTAATCAGGAAAAAGATAATTGGGCTAATGTAGCCTAAAATATCCACCTCTGCCATAATACGTGTTAACTGAGTAGAAATAAATACATTCGCACTGGTAGAGAGGATTAACAAAACCGGGGCAATAAGCATCATCGAAAGATAATCGCTGAATTTACGGAACCATACTCTTGGTGTGCGAATTTGCCATATCGCGTTAAATGAGCTTTCAATATTGCCCAGTACTTTCATCACGGTCCATATTAATATGGCAATACCGATACCTGCAATTATACCGCCTTTAGTATTTTCTAAAAAACTATGGGCAAATTTTATAATCCAGTCCAATACTTCTTGTTGTCCTGAAAAATTTTGTACAAGCTGATTCTCTAAATATTTATCGAACCCAAATCCTTTAGCAATACCAAATCCCATAGCAACTACCGGAACAACAGACATCATTGAAAAATAAGTCAATGCTGAGGCTCTTAATCCTAATTTATCTTCTTTGTATCCGCGAAAGGCAAGCAATAAAACCCGTAACTGTTTAATTAAAAAAAATTGATACTTTGGCATATTTTTCATGGGGATTCGCCAAATATCAACACGAATAAAATCAATAATTTTCTTTAAAGATACCATAGTTAATTGAGTATAGTTAATAAACTATAAATTTAAGAAATATATTAGAACTAAGGCATATTCCTCTTTAAAATCCCTAATTTTGAAATATAATTAATGATAAAATGGAACAAACTATTGAAGATATCAATCATCAAATTAAACACTGCACGTTTTGCTGTTTAAACAAAACAAGGCAAAATGCGGTTTGCGGAGAAGGGCCTGTTCCATCGAAAATAATAATTATTGCCCAGGCTCCGGGCCGAAAGGAAGATAAAGAAGCAAAAATGTTGATTGGCCCTTCGGGTACCGTTTTTGATAAACTCATCCATTCAGCAGATTTAAAACGAGAAAATATTTATATCACCAACCTGCTAAAATGTTTCTTACCTAATTGCCGAAAACCAAGGCGCGATGAGATGAACATCTGTTACCGGAGATATTTGCAAAAAGAGATAGAACTGGTTAAACCGGAAATTATTGTTACGCTGGGCTATCATGTAACCAAATTTATCTTTTCACAAAACGGGCTTAAAGTTCCTAATAGAATTGAGTTTAAAAGCACATTTGGACAATTATTGACTGCCAAAAACCGAAAAATTGTTCCCCTTCGGCATCCAGCTACTGTAGTGCATAACAGTACAAATTTGAATAAATTAAGCGATGAATATGCAATATTAAAAACGGTTCAGTCCAAATGCAGGTATTTTGCCCAATGTGTAATACCAGAAAAATATAAAAACGGACTGATCCCTAAAGACCTTTTGGATAAGTATTGCCATGGAAACTGGAAACGTTGTAACCGATATCATGCTTACAACAAAGGTTTACATCCGAATGACTCTGTTTTGCCGGAATAAGAATTACACTACCTTCCTATATCTCCAAATCGACAGGCTTAACATTAAAATACCATAAATCAAAAGACTGAAAAACTCGTACGAAATATCCCAAAAGCCAGATCCTTTGAGTAAAATCATACGAATCACTTTCATAAAGTAATAAAATGGATTAATAATATTGATTTGTTGTGCCCAAACCGGCATACTTTCGGTGGGAGTGAATATGCCGCCCATTAAAATAAAAACCAGCATAAAGAAAAAAGTAATAAACATTACCTGCTGTTGTGTAGACGAAATGGTTGAAATAAATAATCCAATACCCAAAACAACCAGTAAATAAGCCAACGTAAATCCAAATAATAAAGGAATACTGCCAACTAAAGGTAAGTCAAAGAATATTTTACCAATCAGTAAACCAAAAGCCAGTTCAAATAATGCTATAATCATGAAAGGTACCAGTTTCCCGATAATAAACTCATGCTTTTTTATCGGTGTAACATTAATTTGTTCAATGGTTCCAATCTCTTTTTCTCGCACAATGTTCATGGCAGCAAGAAACATACTTACAATGGTAACCAGAATCACAAGTATTCCGGGCAGCATATAGGTTTTATAATTCAACTCCGGATTATACCAAAAAGAAGTATTTACTTCGATGGGTTCCATCTCTTTTATTTGTGGAATTTGTGTTAAATCCACCAGGATGTTTTTATTAAAATCGGTAATGACAGATGTTGAGTAACCATTGATTAAGCTGGCTGCTGTTCCGTTTATTCCATCAATTAACAGTTGAATTTTAGTTCTATTTTCCCGCATTAAATCTCGCTCAAAACCATACGGGATATGAAGAATTACATCGGCATTATTTTTCAGCACTTCATCTTCGGCTTCTTTTATGGAAAAAGAGTTTCCGGTTATTTGATAGAATGCAGAGCCTTCAAATTTATTCACAAGCTTTGATGACATGGACGACATGTCCTTATCTACCACAAAAAGTTCAATAGATTTCATCTCCAGCGTAGCTGCATGTACCAATATCACCAGCTGAATAATGGGAACCCCAAATATCAGGGGCAACATGGTTTTATTCCTAAAAATCTGGATAAACTCTTTTTGTAATATAAATTTTATCTTTCGCATTTCATATTTCAAATTTCATATTTACCTGCCGTAAGCACGGTTGACCTGCCGGAAGGCATAGTTTCAATTCATCAAACCACCAAGAATTTATTCCAGCCTGACTTTAAAATTCCTTATACTTAACCCCAAAAAAATCAATGTCATGCCCATAAGAATTAACGTTTCTTTCCAAACAAACATCAATCCCGAACCTTTAATCATTATATTTTTAATGATGATGATAAAATACTTTGCCGGCATAATGGTACTAAGCCATTGCAGTACTTTGGGCATATTTTCGATTGGAAAAATAAATCCGGACAAAAGCATGGTGGGCAACATTAAGGCAAACATGGAAATAAACATGGCAACCATTTGGCTTTCACTCACCGATGAAATTAAGATTCCCAGCGAAAGAGCCATAAAAATAAACAGCAACGTTTCGAGTAATAACAATACCAGGCTACCCTGCATGGGCATTTCAAAAACAAGGTAACTCAATGCAATAATTACCACAGCATTTAAAAAAGATAAACCAATATATGGGATTACTTTACCAATAACAATTGGCATTGACCGTAGCGGAGATACCAGCAACACTTCCATGGTACCCAGTTCTTTTTCGCGGGCAATGGATATGGAGGTCATCATGGCAGACACAAGCATTAAAATCAACGCCATGGTTCCGGGAACAAACATGTAAACACCTTTTAACTCCTTATTGTAAAGAATTTTAATTTCGGGTACAATCTCGTAGGGCAGATCCTGCTCCATCAATTCATTTTTCATGTAACCCCTTATAATTGCTGATGTATAATTAGCGACAATATTGGCTGTATTCGCATCCGAAGCGTCGGCAATAATTTGTACACTCGCTTTGCCTTCTTTTTTTAATTTGGTTGCAAAATTTGGCTCGAAAATAACCACTTCGCGAACATCTCCTTTTTGAAAAACTTCTTCAATTTGCCCGTCACTCTGCAAGTTTTCGTCTAAAATAAAAAAGCCCGATGAAAGTATTTTGTGCATTATTTCCTGTGTTACATTATCTTTTGATTTATCGAGAACAGCTATCTTAACATCATTAATTTCGTTAGAAATAACATAACCAAATATTAATATCTGAGCAACCGGCATGCCAAATAAAATCAGCATGGTCCGATAATCGCGAAAGATATGCCTGAACTCTTTTCTAACAAAACCAAAAAAACGACTCATAGTGTTACTTTTTACTTTTTACTTTTTACTTCTTACTTTTAAACTTTTAACTCTGAACTCTGAACTCCCAACTGAGAACTCCGAACTGTGAACTCCGAACTGTGAACTCCGAACTGTGAACTATCGTGCTATTTTCAAAAATACTTCATCCATATTCTGTGCATTAAACTCTTTTTTCAAAGCAGTTGGTGCTCCTATGGCTTCAATTTTTCCACGCTCCATAATACAAACCCGGTCGCAATATTCTGCTTCGTCCATATAGTGTGTAGTTACAAATACAGTAATTCCGTTATGTGATGCTTCGTAAATCATTTCCCAAAAATCGCGTCGGGTTATTGGGTCTACTCCGCCTGTTGGCTCATCCAGAAAAACAATTTTAGGTTCGTGAAAAACAGCCACCGAAAAAGCAATTTTTTGTTTCCATCCCAACGGCAACGATTTTATGGATTTATCTTTGATATCTTCCATTTTCAGGCGTTTTAACAATTCTGTGGTCTTTTGCCTGATATATTTTGACGATAATCCATAAATTCCTCCATAAAACCGGATATTCTCTTTTACCGTTAAATCTTCGTATAAAGAAAATTTCTGACTCATGTAGCCTATGTTTTTCTTCACCTTATCCCTATCTTTATACACATTATAGCCGGCAACCCGGACACTGCCTGAAGTCGGTAAAGATAATCCGGAAAGGATTTTTAACGCTGTTGTTTTTCCTGCACCATTGGCTCCCAAAAAACCAAAAATCTCTCCTTTTTTTACCGAAAAAGTCAGACTGTCGTTGGCAGTAAAATCACCAAACTTTTTTACCAGGTTTTTTACTTCAATTATATTTTCAGTATGCTCTGTCATTATACTAATTCATCAACTCCATAAAACAATCTTCGATATTAGCAGATATTTCATGAATCTCAATGTTTTGATGTTTTTTTTGATGAAGCTCCGATTCCAGTTTATTCTTATCAATAAATTCATCTTTAGATGTTACATGCAAATACTCACCAAAAGGGTAAACCGTATCGATCGTATCCATACTTTTTAAATCATGAATCAATTGATACATATTCCCGGATTTTACAGCCCATAGTTTTCGATTAAAATGTTGAATAATTGCCTCCGGTTGATCTATCGACAAAATTGCTCCATTTTGTATTAAAGCTACACGGTCGCAAAGGTTTGCTTCGTCCATATAAGGAGTTGAAACCAAAATGGTAATTCCTTTTTCTTTTAAACGAATAAGCATTTCCCAGAACTCTTTTCGCGAAACGGCATCGACACCGGTTGTTGGTTCATCCAAAATCAAAATATCCGGACTGTGAATAAGGGCACACGAAAGTGCCAGCTTTTGTTTCATGCCTCCCGATAATCTTCCGGCTAACCTGTGTTTAAATGGTTCGATTTGTGCATAAATATCCTTTATCAAGTCATAATTTTCTTCAATGGTTGTTCCGAAAATCGTAGCAAAAAAATTCAGGTTCTCTTTTACCGATAAATCCTGATATAACGAAAAGCGTTGCGGCATATAACCCATATTGCTGCGTATTTTCCTGTAGTCGTTCACCACATCAAGTCCAAAAATTTTAGCATCACCAC
>DATFIZ010000111.1:0-10061 GCA_035269575.1 Bacteroidales bacterium
TCCGCAAAATACAGCTTGTATAATTGTATATAGGTATTAATTAAAAAGTTAGGAGTTTAAAGTGGATACATTAAGTTACAAAACAGTATCAGCAAACAAAGCTACTGTAGAAAAAAATTGGGTGCTTGTTGACGCAAAAGAAGAGGTTTTAGGCCGGTTAGCTTCTAAGGTTGCAAAAATTTTAAGAGGTAAAAACAAACCTTCATTTACCCCTCACGTGGATTGTGGGGATAATGTAATTATTATTAATGCCAGCCAGGTAAAGCTAACGGGAAACAAAATGACACAAAAAAAATATATTAGTCATTCAGGTTATCCGGGAGGCCAGAAAACAACTACCCCCGAAGAGTTGTTCTCAAAGCAACCTATCAGAGTTATTGAAAAGGCTGTAAAAGGGATGCTTCCAAAAAACCGATTGGGAAGCGAGCTTTATAGAAACCTTTTCGTTTATGAAGGCAGCGAGCACAAGCATGAAGCACAAAAACCAAAAAAAGTAGATTTAAATTCAATTAAATAATGAGTATGGAAGTAATAAATGCTTTAGGAAGAAGAAAATCCGCTGTTGCAAGGGTTTATTTAAGCGAGGGAAAAGGCAATTTCACGGTTAACAACCGTAAAATTGAAGATTTCTTTACTACAAAATCATTACAGTATATTGCTAATCAACCACTAAACCTGGTAGAGGTAAAAGGTAAATATGACGTTAAAGTTAATATTTACGGTGGTGGGATAAAAGGACAAGCAGAAGCCGTAAGATTAGGAATATCGAGAGCTTTAAATAAAGCAAATCCTGAATTCAGAGATGCTTTAAAGAAAGCAGGATTCTTAATGCGTGATTCAAGAGTAGTAGAGCGTAAAAAACCCGGACAACCCAAAGCGCGCAAGCAATTTCAGTTTAGTAAACGATAATAGTTATATAATTATCCGTTTAGTATCTAAATTGTTGAGACCTCCTTTTATGGGGCTACTCAGGAATTGATCAAAAAAGAATGTAAACGAAAAAATTAAAAGAATGTCAAGAACAAGTTTTAACGAATTACTGGAAGCAGGTGTACACTTTGGTCACCTCAAAAGAAAATGGAATCCTGCCATGGCGCCCTATGTTTTTATGGAGCGCAATGGTATACACATTATTGATTTGCAAAAAACAGAAGCCAAGTTAAATGAGGCATGTGATGCTTTGAAACAAATTGCAAAATCAGGAAGAAAAATATTATTCGTAGCCACAAAAAAGCAGGCCAAAGAAATTGTAGCAGAAAAAGTTGCTCCAACAAAGATGCCTTATGTTACTGAACGTTGGCCGGGTGGAATGTTAACGAACTTTCCTACCATCCGAAGAGCTGTCAAGAGAATGGCTACTATAGATAAAATGGCTACTGACGGCACTTTTGACAACTTAGCCAAAAGAGAAAAGTTACAAATTACCCGACAAAGAGCCAAGCTGGAAAAAATGTTAGGCAGTATTGCTGATATGACCCGACTCCCTGCAGCAATGTTTGTTGTCGATGTATCGAAAGAATATATTGCTGTTCGTGAAGCACAACGACTTAACATCCCATTATTTGCCATTGTGGATACCAATTCAGATCCAAATAATATTGATTTCCCAATCCCTGCTAATGATGACGCTTCAAAATCAATCTCATTAATTTTAGACAAGGTTACAGAAGCAGTAAAAGAAGGATTGGAAGAGCGCAAGATGGAGAAAGAAAAAGAAGGTGGTGCTAAAGAAAAGAAAAAAAGCACCAGAAAACCTGCGGGAGATGTTAAGAAATCAAGCGCACGAAAGTCAAAAGATGAAAGTGACGCAAAAGAAGAGGAAGAAAAGACTACCGCCAAAGCCGAAAAAGCTGAAGTAAAAGAAGAGAAAGAAGAGGAGAAAAAAACGGCTGAGGAAAAAAATGAAGATACCAAAGAATAATTGTTAACATTGAAAAAAAATAAAAGATGGCTCAAATAACTGCATCCGATGTAAATAAATTAAGAAAAAGTACCGGTGCCGGAATGATGGATTGCAAAAAGGCGCTTGTGGAAGCTGACGGAGATTTCGATAAAGCAACTCAAATTATACGAGAAAAAGGACAGGCAATCGCCAACAAACGTTCTGACAGGGAAGCAAGCGAAGGCGTTGTACTTGCAAAAACAAACAATGATAATAGCAAAGGCGCAATCATCTCGTTAAACTGCGAAACTGACTTTGTGGCTAAGAACGATGATTTTGTTGCTATTGCTGAAAAAATATTAAATAAAGCGGTTGAAAATTTTCCTGCAGATATCGATGCTTTAAAGCAAATCGAATTAGACGGAAAACCCATTGGTGATATTGTTGTTGAACAAGCTGGTATTATCGGAGAGAAAATTGAACTTTCATTCTTCGATAAATTAGAAGCTGAATACATCTCTGCTTATATCCATAGCGACAAAAAACTGGCTACTTTAGTAGGTTTTAGCAAAGCAGGTATTGACGAGCAGGTAGGTAAAGATGTTGCTATGCAAGTTGCTGCAATGAATCCTGTAGCTGTTGATGAAACACAAGTTCCCCGGGAAGTTATTGATCAGGAACTTGAAATTGGAAGACACCAGGCACTTGCTGAAGGAAAACCCGAAAATTTAGTAGACAAAATCGCTCAGGGTAAACTGGGCAAATTCTACAAAGAGAATACCTTGGTAAACCAGTCTTTTATTAAAGAGGGCAAAATGACGGTTAAGCAATATATTCAACAAGCCGATAAAGAGCTTACGGTTACAACATTTAAAAGATATTCTATTAAACAATAATAAATATCAGAGATATATTATTAAGGAGTTCAATTTTTTTGAGCTCCTTTTTTTATTCATTAATTTTAAGGATTAATAAAAAAATACAAACTATGAGAATTGTTCAAATAGAACCCATTGGGATAAACCCTGAGGATTGGAAAAAAGCGGAAATGAATTTTAAAAATGCAGGGCATCAATTGATACGTTACGATCATAAACCTCAAAATGAAGAAGAGCTTATTGAAAGAGCCAAAGACGCACAGGTTTTAATCTTAAGCAATCTTCCGCTTTCCAGTAATGTCATCTCTCATTGTCCTGATTTAAAGATGATCTCTGTAGCATTTGCCGGAGTCGACCATATTGCCATGGATATATGCAATGAAAAAGGTATTGTTGTTTCAAATGCTGCAGGGTACTCGAATCATTCTGTTGCAGAATTAACCATAGGATCTGCCATCAACATATACCGTAAAATTTTGTGGAGTGACCAACAAACCAGGAATTTATCAGACCGGCAAGGTTTTTTAGGCGCAGAATTGCATGGTAAAACCTTTGGGATTGTTGGAACAGGACAAATCGGAACACAAGTTGCCCGTTTAGCCAATGCCTTTGGCTGTAAAGTTTTGGCATATAACAGGTCTTCAAAAAACATCCCCAATGTAGAATTTGCCAATTTAGACTACTTACTCAAAAACAGCGATATCGTTTCGATACATGTACCACTAACCCAAGAAACCAAGCATCTTATTGGGAAAAGCGAAATGAAGTTAATGAAAAAAACAGCCGTACTCATTAATACCGCCCGGGGACCAGTAGTTGATTATCATGCCTTAGCCGCTGCCTTAAAAAACAATTCCATTTCCGGAGCCGCAATTGATGTTTATGAAAAGGAACCTCCACTGGACAATGGCCATCCGTTGTTTGAAGTGCCCAACACATTATTACTTCCTCATATAGGATATGCAACAAAAGAAGCTATTCAATTAAGGGGAGAAATCGTCATGGATAATATTATTCGATGGGCAGAGGGAAAACCGCAAAATATAATGAACAAATAGAAGGAAAAAATAAAAATGGGTTAACAAAATAAAGATGTTAACCCATTTTCGTCTATTTATATATCTACTAAATAATAAGCATGGCATCGCCGTATGTTCCAAAACGATATTTTTCTTTTACGGCCTCTTTATATGCATTTATTACCACATTATACCCTCCAAATGCAGAAACCATCATCAACAACGTTGAATACGGCAGGTGAAAATTAGAAATCATCATATTGGGAACCAGTACTTCGTATGGCGGGAAAATAAATTTATTGGTCCAGCCATCGTAGGGTTTTAAATGCCCGATAGTTGAAACAGATGACTCCAGTGTTCGAAGCACAGTTGTTCCAACAGCAATTATATTTTTCTTTTTGTCTTTTGCATTATTTACTTTATTAACCGCATCCTCCGAGATAAGGATTTTTTCAGAATCCATCTTATGCTTGGTAAGATCTTCAACATCTACGGTTCTGAAATTTCCAAGACCCACATGAAGGGTTATCTCTGCAAAATCAACACCTTTAATTTCAAGCCTTTTTAACAACTCCCTACTAAAATGCATTCCGGCAGTTGGTGCCGCAACAGCACCTTCGTGTTTGGCATAAATCGTTTGATACCTGTCACGATCTTCGGGTAAAACTTCACGATTAATAAATTTGGGTAAGGGTGTTTCACCCAAACTATATAATGTATTTTTAAACTCCTCGTATGAACCATCGAAAAGAAAACGTAAAGTTCTTCCCCGTGAAGTGGTATTATCAATTACTTCAGCAACCAATGTATCATCTTCGCCAAAATACAATTTATTCCCGATACGAATTTTACGAGCAGGATCAACCAATACATCCCATAATCGTTGTTCCCTGTTTAATTCGCGCAACAAAAAAACTTCGATTTTTGCTCCTGTTTTTTCCTTATTGCCATATAAACGGGCAGGAAATACCTTGGTGTTGTTAAAAACCATCACATCCTGATCGTTCACATAGTTTACTATATCCTTAAAAACTTTATGCTCAATTTTCCCGGTTTCACGATTCACAACCATTAATCGGGATTCGTCTCTGTTTTCTGACGGAAATTTGGCAATAAGATCTTTCGGGAGATTAAACTTAAACTGAGATAACTTCATCAATTAAACTGATTTACTGGTTATACTTAAGTGCCCTGCTTATACGCACCATTAAAAAAAGGGTTACAAAATTACTAAAAAATTTTCAAATTCCTGCAATGTTATCGAAGATTCTATTTTATAATCTCCAATACGTGTTCTGGTTAGCTTGGTTAGAAGGGCTCCACTCAATAATTTTTCGCCAATATCCCGGGCTAAGGATCGAATATATGTTCCTTTACTACAAACTACCTTAAAGGTGATATAAGGCATATTGTACTCTACTAATGCAATGTCCGAAATAGTAATCAAGTTGGATTTCATTTCCACCTCTTCTCCTTTACGGGCATATTCATACGCTCTTTTACCATTAATATTTTTTGCCGAAAATACCGGCGGGGTTTGTAGCTGCTCGCCAATAAAACCCTGAAGCGCTTCTATCACTTTATCTTCATCAATATGATCGGTAGGATAGGTTTGATCGTATTCCGTTTCCAGATCAAAAGAAGGTGTTGTTTTTCCAAGCATAATCGTGGCCACATATTCTTTTTCGGCAAGCACTAATTCATTGATTTTTTTAGTAGCCTTACCCGTACAAACCAAAACCAATCCTTCGGCTAAGGGATCCAACGTTCCTGCATGTCCAACTTTAAAGTTTTTGACCCTGATATTTAATTCTTGCCGTAGTTTTTTTGAGATTTGATTCTTAATCTTCTTAACCACATCAAAAGAGGTCCACTCATAGGGTTTATTTATGGGAAGAACAACTCCCTTTTGAAAATCTTCAATGCTATTTATAAATTCCATGTAACGATTTAAAATGAGAAGATTATAGCTATAGAACCAATGAAAAAGCAATAGATGGCAAAATAGATTAATTTCCCTTGTTTAACAATTTTAAGCATCCATTTACAAGCCAGCAAACCTGAAATAAATGCAGACAAAAACCCTACCAGTAAAGGAGTTGTGTCAACCGACGAAGCAAAATCAATATTAGCGTCCATCAGGTCTTTCACATTAGCACCAATAATGGGAATCAATACCATTAGAAAAGAAAATTTTGCTACATACTCCTTTTTATTGCCCAAATATAATCCGGTGGCTATGGTTGCTCCTGAACGGGAAATACCGGGTAACACAGCCAGCACCTGGGCAATCCCGATGATAAAAGAATCTTTATAGGTTATCTTTTTTTGCCGCTCTTTGGCATAATAGGTAAATGCCAAAAGCAATGCGGTTATTAACAACATAATCCCTACAAATAGAATATTCCCTGTAAAAAAACCTTCAATTTGCTCTTTAAAAAACAACCCGGCAATTAAAACAGGAATCATGGATATAAATATCTTCAGAATATATTGGGTCGAATCATTCCACCGGAATTTAAAAAAATCCCGAATCAGTTCCATTAAGGTTTTCCAAAAAATAATAATAGTACTTAATACGGTAGCACCATGAACAACAACAGTAAACGTAAGGCTTTCCTTAAAGTCAACGCTTAAAATATGTTTTCCCAATTCTAAATGACCGCTGCTGCTAACAGGCAAAAATTCGGTAAGTCCCTGGATAACCCCAAGGATTAAAGCTTCTAACCAATTCATAAATAAATTTTTACGCAGAAATTACTTTTCGGGTGAATCGGATGCTTTGGGTTTTTTCATGATAGCATAAATCTCAAAGATGAATCCCAAAAGAACGATAACAGGTGCTAAGGTAATACGCCTAAAACTAAAAACTTCTTCGTTAAATACCTCCGGACTTTCTGCTTTTCCGCCAATCATTAAAATAAAGCCTAATACGATAATCCCAAAACCAATTGCCAGTAATTTATAGTTTTCTTTACCCAATGCAAACTCAATTTTTTTATCTTCCGGTTTATTTTTTTTAGCCATCATTCCTATATTTTAATTAATAATATAATTTATCAACGTTCATTCTCAGGTATTTTGAAACAGCAAAGAATGTAGATAACCAGTTAATGACGATCCCGATAACAAGTACTCCTAAAAACAAAATACCAATTATTTCAACATCCTGAAAACTAACAACTTCTTCAAACTCATTTTGGGCAAGATAAAGAACACCTGTTAACAAACCAATAGCAAACAATGCAGCAACAATTCCCTGCCATACACTTCGATATAAAAACGGACGACGAATAAACCCGCGGGTAGCACCCACCAGCTGCATCGTATTGATAATAAAACGTTTTGAATATACTGATAAGCGAATGGTGTTATTTATAAGTGCTATAGCAATCAAAAACAGCAATCCGCTAAAAACCAAAATAATAAAACTGATTTTTCGTATATTCTCATTAACAAGACTTACCAACGACTTCTGATAAAAAACCTCCTTAATTTGTTCATATTGTTGAAAGTCATTCTCAATAATACGGATGCTGTCAGGATTGGCATAATCGGCATACAAATGCACCTCAATAGATGCTAACAATGGATTATAGCCCAAAAAATCGATAAAATTCTCTCCTAAATCCTCCTGCAACTCTTTTGCTGCCTGCTCCTTGGTAATATACTTTGTTGATTTTACATATTCTGCCGCATCCAGACTTTTCTGCAAAAGGATTACATCCACCTCTTTAACATTTTCTTTAAGGATAATAGAAAATCCAATGTTTTCTTTCACGTATTCAGAAAGCCTCTGAGCATTTAGAATTAACAGTCCAAGCACACCTAACATAAACAATACCAGGGTAATGCTTATGATAGAAGTTAAATAGGAACTTCTAAGTCTGCGTTTTGTTACTGCCGGTTCTTTTATTGCCATGGAGCTTAAAAAATAATCGTGCTAATATACAAATTAATAAAGCAATTTTAATGATTTAACGACTAATCCTCCTGTTTAATTTTACTAAGGTATAAAAATAATTCTTTCCCTGTAATTGCAACAAACAACAATAATAAAATGATTGAACTTGCCAAAGAAATTTTATTCCCTATAAAATATGACTTAGGATGGAATTTAAATTCAACCGTATGTTCTCCTTCCGGGATAACCATTGCCCGTAACACATAATTCACCCGAAAGTGCTCAGCCGGTTTATCATCAATAAAAGCATTCCATCCTTTCGGATAATAAATCTCAGAAAAAACAGCTAACTCATGTTCTGCACAGGTAGCTTCATACACCAGGTGGTTAGGTTCATAACTTACCTGTTTAATCGAAGAATTGGTATCTTTTGTAAACTCTCTACCTTCAACATGATGTGCAAAACGATCATCAACAATTGCCTCTCTGGAAGGGTTAAAATCAGATAAAGCATCAATTTCGGCATCGGCATCAGGCACCATTCGATAATTTTCCACAAACCATGCATTACCAAGTGCTTCGGGATTTTGTTGGGCAACCGGCTGGTTATCCTGTCCCTGTACAATAAAATATTTGGTGTTCAGCATGTTCAAAACATCCCTGTTGTTTTGGGAAATCTGATAATCAATCAAATCCTGGTAACGCTGCATTTTAGCACCGTGGTATCCACCAATCGATTTATGAAAGTAGGATGTACTGGCATCATTAAAGGTGTTTACAGCAACATTCAGCACCCTGAAATTCGGATCCTTATCCTGCAGGATTTGCTGATCGGCACGGGTCATCTGAAACGGTTGTTTCGCTTCGCGCTTGCTTACAAAATTATTGTCGTTTAAATAACGCTTATCAATGGCCCACATATCAACCAAAATAAGTACACCCAGTGCCAACAGGGTATATTTTGTTTTTAATTTACCGGAAATATAAGCCCATATAGCACCTGCAGCCAATAAAATAAAAATTAATGAGCGAAAAGCATCACGCTGTAAGAAGGCTTTGCGATCTTCACGAATAGCATCAACCAAAGCCTGACCGCCCTGTGCAATGATACGCTGGTCGGATTCTGCAGAAAAATCGAAAAATAAACCAGGCAATAAGGCAAAAAACAGAGCAATACCGCCAACGATATACAACGAATTTTTAAAGGCTTTCATCAGCTTCTGCTTATCAACAGGACCATCCAGCACCTTTTTCAATGCCAGCATGGCCATGAGCGGAATGGTAAACTGGGCAATAACCAGAGTCATGGATACGGCACGAAACTTATTGTATCCCGGAACGTAATCCAAAAAGAAATTGGTAACCAACGGAAAATTTTTACCCCAGGCTAATACAATGGATAAAATGGTTGCGGCAATCAGCCACCATTTTATTTTGGGATCCAACAGATAAATTCCCAGCACAAAAAGAAAAATAATAATCGCACCCACATATACCGGTCCGGAAGTAAAGGGCTGTGCCCCCCAGTATAAATAAGGGAAATGCTGCACTACCTGTGAAGCATAACGGGGACCTTGTGCGCTTTCAAAAAATTCATAAACCGCAGAATTTTCACCCAGGTTTACATCCCCTCCACCCCCTTTAAAATTGGGGATTAACAGGGTCATCGTTTCTTCTATTCCATAACTCCATGCAGTTGCATAATCCTTATCCAGTCCGGAGGTTTTATTGGCTTCATCTTTGGTTAGCTCAGTTTCGCCACGCATCGAATATTTTCCATATTCGTAGGTAGTCCAGATAGAACTAAAGTTACTCCCAACCGCAAGGATGGCTGCAATAATTAATACGCCGGTAGCTTTTAAAAATTGTTGATAGTTTTTATCTTTTATCGTGTAAATTAACTCCACCATTCCATATACCACAACAATAATCAGGGTATAATAGGTTATTTGCAGGTGATTGGCCAACAACTGCAAGGTAAGAAAAACAGCGGTAATGGCAGCACCAAGTAACACTTTACCACGATAGGAAAGATAAATACCGGCAATAATGGGAGACATATACGCAATAGCAAATACTTTGGTATTATGCCCGGCAGCAATCACAATAAAGTAATAGGACGAAAAGGCAAAAGCTATTGCTCCTACTGCACTAAGCCAGGGTCTTACTCCAAAAATCAATAAGGCAATATAGAATCCCAGCAAACAAATAAAAAGCTGATTGGCCGGCCGTCCCATAAATTTTAATAATCGATCAACATATTTAACCAGGTTGTTTTTATATTGAACGGAGATTAAATAAGCCGGCATTCCGCCAAACATGCTGTTGGTCCAAAGTGCTTCTTCGCCGGTTTCCTTACGAAAATCCCGAACCTCCTT
>DATFIZ010000112.1:0-20407 GCA_035269575.1 Bacteroidales bacterium
ACTTCTTTGGCTCCGCTGTTGTCAGCAACTGTTAGTCTACTTTCTTGTTGTATCATGACTATTTAACTCTTTCAATAATTTCTACTAATCTCCAACATTTATTTTTGCTTAAAGGCCTTGTTTCCATAATTCTAACAGTATCGCCTATATTGCAAGTGTTTTCTTCATCATGTGCAGTAAATTTATTTCTGCTTTTAATGAATTTACCGTACTTTGGATGTTTTACTTTTCGTTCTACTGCAATAACAATGGTTTTGTCCATTTTATTGCTAACAACAACACCAATACGTTCTTTTCTTAGTTTTCTTGTTGTTTCCATTGTTACAAATTAACTATTCGAACTTTCATTGATTTCTCTTTTACGCAACTCAGTCATTAATCTTGCAATATTCTTGCGTGTTTGCTTTATCTTCAAAGGATTGTCTAAAGGAGACACGGCATGATTAAGCTTTAGACGAGTAAGCATCGTATTTTCTGTATCGATTCTTTCCTCAATCTCCTTTGTTGTTAATTCTCTAATTTCAGAATTTTTCATTTCTCACTAATTTATGTTTTCAACATAATCACGTCTAACAACGAATTTCGTTGGGATTGGTAACTTCTGTGCCGCAAGACGTAATGCCTCCTGAGCCACTTTAAAAGATACACCTTCGGCTTCGATTAATATTCGACCTGGTTTTACAGGTGCAACAAAGCCTTCTGGTGCTCCACGTCCTTTACCCATACGCACTTCAGCTGGTTTCTTAGTGATTGGTTTATCCGGAAAAATTCGTATCCAAATTTGCCCTTCACGTTTCATATAACGAGTCACTGCTTGTCGAGCGGCCTCAATTTGTCGTCCTGTAATCCAGCACTCCTCTAAAGCTTTGATTCCAAAAGAACCAAAAGCCAATTGATTTCCTCGTTGGGCATTCCCTTTCATTTTGCCCTTCTGGACTCTTCTGTATTTCGTTTTCTTTGGCTGTAACATTCCAATAATGATTTAAATTATTGCTTATTTTCTTTTTTTCTTGAAGCCACCTTTTGATGGTTTTTGGTTTTTAGATGCACCAATATTCGGTGAAAGATCTCTTTTACCAAAAATCTCACCTCTGCAGATCCAAACTTTAATACCAATTAAACCAACTTTCGTAAGGGCTTCACTCAATGTATAATCAATATCGGCACGGAATGTATGCAATGGCGTACGTCCTTCTTTATAAACTTCAGTACGCGCCATTTCTGCACCACCCAAACGACCTGATATCTGAACTTTAATTCCCTCTGCGCCCATTCGCATGGTTGATGCAATTGCCATTTTAATTGCTCTACGGAACGAAACCTTACCTTCGATCTGTCTTGCAATGGCGTTGCCAACGATAGTAGCATCTAGTTCCGGTCTTTTAACTTCAAAGATGTTAATTTGAACCTCTTTACGGGTAATCTTTTTTAACTCTTCTTTAAGTTTATCTACTTCCTGGCCACCTTTACCAATTATAATTCCCGGGCGAGCGGTATTAACAGTAACGGTTATTAATTTTAAAGTTCTTTCAATAACAATCTTAGATATACTTGCTTTAGCTAATCGAGCTTCAAGATATTTTCTAATCTTATTATCCTCAACAAGCTTGTCAGCATAGTTTTTTCCACCGTACCAATTAGAGTCCCATCCTTTAATGATTCCCAATCGATTTCCTATCGGATTAACTTTTTGTCCCATCTATTGTTCTGTTTGAGTATCGTTGTTATTTAAATTATCTAGCATTAATGTTACGTGATTAGATCTTTTTCTAATTCGATGTGCTCTTCCTTGAGGAGCTGGTTGTATTCTTTTTAAAGTTCTACCTCCATCAACAAAGATTTCTTTCACGATTAATTTGCTATCTTCAATTCGAACACCTTCGTTTTTCTCCTGCCAGTTAGCAATAGCTGACAAAAGTAACTTTTCCAAACGATTTGAGGCTTCTTTCGAACTATATTTCAATACATCAAGAGCTCTATTTACTTCCATTCCTCTAACCATATCGGCTACTAATCGCATTTTTCGTGGCGATGTAGGACAATTTCTAAGTTTAGCAAAATATTGATTCTTTTTGCTTTCTTTTATTTTATTCGCTCTTATTCTTTTTCTTGCACCCATTATTATCTAATATTTTAAAATAATACTATCGTAGGTTTATTTTCTATTCCCGGCATGTCCTCTAAAAATTCTGGTTGGAGCAAATTCACCTAATTTATGTCCTACCATATTTTCTGTAATATATACCGGGATAAATTTATTTCCATTGTGAACTGCAATAGTATGCCCAACAAAATCCGGAGAAATCATCGACCTGCGTGACCAGGTTTTAACTACAGATTTTTTTCCTGATTCGTTTAATTCAAGAACTCTCTTCTCGAGTTTAAAATCAATAAATGGGCCTTTTTTCAATGATCGACTCATAGCAATCTTTTTTATTTCTTACGTTTTTCAACAATATACTTATTCGATGCCTTTTTAGGGGCTCTTGTTTTGTAACCTTTGGCTGGTAACCCTTTTCTTGATCTTGGATGACCACCTGAGGCTCTTCCTTCACCACCACCCATTGGATGATCTACTGGATTCATTACAACACCTCGTACTCTTGGTCTTCTGCCTAACCATCTTTTACGTCCGGCTTTTCCTGATATTTCTAGGCTGTGGTCGGCATTCGAAACGGTTCCAATGGTAGCACGACAAGTTGTTAATATCATCCTTGATTCTCCAGAGGGTAATTTAACAATAGCATACTTGCCATCACGTGAGGTCAATTGTGCATATGACCCGGCACTTCGAGCTAATGCTCCTCCTTTACCTGGATGTAATTCTATATTATGAATGATAGTACCTAATGGTATATTTGAAAGGAACAATGTATTTCCTACTTCCGGGGCAACTCCTTCTCCAGATTTTATTTTTTGTCCTACCTTCAAACCATTAGGAGCGATGATATATTTTTTATCACCATCTTCATATACAACTAAAGCAATTCTTGCGGTTCTGTTTGGATCGTATTCAATACTTTTAACCGTTGCTTCCATTCCATCTTTGTTACGAAGAAAATCAATGATACGATATCTTTGCTTATGTCCACCGCCAAGATATCTCATAGTCATTTTTCCATCATTATTTCTTCCCCCTGATTTTTTCAGTGGTGCTAACAAAGATTTTTCCGGTGTACTTTTGGTTACTATATCAAAAGCACCGATAATTTTATGTCTTTGTCCTGGTGTTACAGGTTTTAATTTTCTTACTGCCATATTAATTAAATATTGCTATAAAAATCTATTTTTTCTCCTTCAACTAATGTAACAATCGCTTTCTTAAAAGATTTTGATCGTCCTTGAATGATTCCCGACTTTGTGTAACGGGATTTTTCCTTACCCAGATAACGCATAGTATTTACAGCCTCAACTGATACACCATACATCTCCTCTACAGCATTTTTAATCTGTACCTTATTTGCTCTTTTATCCACAATAAAACCGTATCTGTTCAGGTCTTCACCCTGCTCAGTCATTTTCTCGGTTACTATTGGTTTTAACAAAATATCCATTGTTATAATTTTTTCTAAATTCTAAACATTTTATGCAATGGCTCAATTGAGTTCTCTACAAAGAGTACAACTGATGCATTTACTATATCGTAAGTATTTATATCTGAGACATTTACAACTTTGACGTCCTGTAAATTTCTGGATGACAAATATATGTTTTTATTTTGTTCAGATAAAACTAAAAGTACTTTTTTATCAGCTACTCCTAAATTATTTCTAAGATTAACAAGTTCTTTGGTTTTAGGAACTTCAAAGTTAAAGTTTTCTAATACTTTAATATTGTTATTGTTTGCTTTATAACTTAAAGCTGACTTACGAGCTAACTGCTTAACTTTTTTATTAAGCTTAAAGGAATAATCTCTGGGTCTTGGTCCAAAAGCTCTTCCTCCACCTCGGAATATAGGAGATTTAATATTCCCGGCTCGTGCAGTTCCAGTACCTTTTTGTCTCTTAATCTTTTTTGTACTACCGGCTATCTCATTTCTTTCCTTGGATTTATGAGTACCCTGACGTTTATTGGCCAAATATTGTTTAACATCTAAATAGATGGCATGATCGTTTGGTTCGATTTTAAAAATCGAATCATTAAGGGTAACTTTTTTACCGGTATCTTCGCCTGTTATATTAACTATAAATAATTCCATTACTTTTGAATAATTAAATATGTTCCATTTGCACCAGGAACTGATCCCTTAACAACTAATAAATTATTCTCCTTGATAACCTTAACTACTTTAAGGTTTATCATTTTCACTTTTTTATTACCCGTTTGACCGGCCATTCTCATTCCTTTAAACACTCTTGAAGGATATGAAGAAGCACCTAATGAACCGGGAGCACGGAGTCGATTGTGCTGTCCGTGTGTTTGTCCTCCAACACCGTGAAATCCGTATCTTTTTACAACACCCTGAAACCCTTTTCCCTTTGAAAAACCAGTAACATCAACCCACATATCTTCATTAAATATGTCGATAGTAACATCTTCGCCAATTTTATAATCTTTAGCAAAATTTTTAAACTCGTGCAAAACTCGCTTAGGAGTTTGTTTTGCTTTTTTAAAATGGCCCATTAAAGGTTTTGGGGTATTCTTTTCCTTTTTTTCATCAAAAGCCAATTGGTAAGCAAGATATCCGTCTTTTTCAACGGTCTTTACCTGCGTTACCACACATGGCCCGGCCTCAATAACAGTGCATGGAATATTCTTTCCCTCGGCACTGAAGATGGAAGTCATTCCAATCTTTTTTCCAATTAATCCTGGCATTGCTTTCCTTTTTTACTTTGTTATACTTTAATTTCAACTTCAACTCCACTGGGTAATTCAAGTTTCATCAACGCATCAATCGTTTTTGGTGTTGAACTGTAAATGTCCAACAAACGTTTGTAAGATGATAACTGGAATTGTTCTCTCGATTTTTTATTAACAAACGGAGAACGTAATACTGTAAACACTCTTTTATGAGTAGGTAGTGGAATTGGACCACTAACAACAGCACCAGTTGATTTTACTGTTTTAACGATCTTTTCGGCAGATTTATCTACCAGATTATGATCGTATGATTTTAATTTAATTCTGATCTTTTGGCTCATTCTTATCCAAATTAAACAAATTCGCTTTTTCCTTTTGTTTTCTCTACAATCTCTTTAGCTATTTCAGTAGGAACTTCTTCGTAATGAGAAAATTCCATCGATGAAGTAGCTCGTCCGGAACTTATGGTTCTTAGAACTGTTACATAGCCAAACTTCTCGGCCAATGGAACTTTAGCTTTTATCACTCTTGCTCCACCTCTGTTTTCCATTCCTTCTACCTTACCTCTTCGTCTGTTAAAGTCGCTAATGATATCTCCCATATATTCTTCTGGAGTAACTACTTCAGCAGCCATAATCGGTTCTAAAAGAACGGGTTTAGCTTTGGCACAAGCAGATTTAAAGGCCATTTTAGCTGCAATTTCAAAAGACAATGCATCAGAATCCACATCGTGATATGAACCATCAATCAATGTTACTTTCATACTATCAACGGGGTAACCCGCTAATACACCATTATACATTGCTTCTTTAAAACCTTTTTGAATTGCAGGTATATATTCTTTGGGAATATTTCCACCTTTTATTTTATCTATAAATTGAAGTTCTTTTGCGTCTTCATCAGCAGGCCCGATAACAACCTGTATATCTGCAAATTTTCCTCTACCACCGGATTGTTTTTTAAATACTTCGCGGTGCTGAACTTCTTTGGTAATCGCTTCTTTATAATTAACCTGAGGTGCTCCCTGGTTACACTCAACTTTAAATTCGCGCACTAACCGATCAAGGAGGATTTCCAAATGTAATTCTCCCATACCACTAATCACCGTTTGCCCTGAATCGTCATCTACTTTAACCGTAAATGTAGGATCCTCTTCGGCTAACTTCTGAAGGGCCAGGTTTAATTTATCGAGATCCTTTTGTGTTTTGGGTTCAACAGCAATTCCAATTACGGGTTCAGGAAACTCCATCGATTCTAAAGCAATCTGATGTTTTTCATTGCAAAGGGTATCACCGGTTCGTAAATCTTTAAAACCAACCGCAGCACAAATATCTCCAGCTTCAATAAAATCTTTTGGATTTTGTTTATTGGCATGCATTTGATATAATCGGGAAATTCTTTCGCGCTTTCCAGTCCTTACATTTAATACATAAGAACCTGCATCAATTTTTCCTGAATATACTCTTAGAAAAGCCAACCTTCCCACATAAGGATCGGTAGCAATCTTAAATGCCAAAGCAGCTAATGGTTCATCAGTATCGGGTTTGCGTTCAACGACCTCATCATTCTTCGGATTAACTCCTTTAATGTTTCCAACATCTACCGGGCTTGGTAAAAATGCTATAATTGAATCAATTAAACGTTGAACGCCTTTATTTTTAAAAGCTGATCCACAAAGTACGGGTGTAATAGTCATTTCAATCGTTGCTTTGCGAATAACAGCTAACATTTCTTCTTTAGTAATAGAATCCGAATCTTCAAAATATCTTTCCAGTAAGGCATCATCGTGTTCAGCAACAGCTTCAATCAATTTGCCTCTCCACTCTTCTGCTTCTTCTTTTAACTCATCCGGTATTTCAACCAATTCGTAGTTTGTTCCAAGTTTTTGATCATCATGCCAAACAACAGCTTTATTCTCAATAAGGTCAATTACCCCCCTGAAAGATTCTTCTGATCCAATCGGTATTTGAAGAGGGACCGGATTCGATCCTAACTTTTCTTTAATTTGATTGACAACAGAAAAGAAATCAGCTCCTGAACGGTCCATTTTATTTACAAAGGCCATTCTTGGTACATGATATTTATCGGCTTGTCTCCAAACGGTTTCTGATTGAGGTTCAACTCCTCCAACAGCACAAAATACAGCAATTGCACCGTCAAGTACACGTAATGATCGTTCTACTTCAACAGTAAAATCTACGTGTCCGGGAGTGTCAATAATATTGATTTTATATTCCTGTTCTTTATACTTCCAAAAAGCAGTAGTTGCTGCAGAAGTAATCGTAATTCCACGCTCTTGCTCCTGAACCATCCAGTCCATGGTAGCAGCTCCGTCATGCACTTCGCCTATACGATGTGTAATACCAGTATAAAACAGAATACGTTCTGTTGTAGTGGTTTTACCGGCATCAATATGAGCCATGATTCCGATATTTCTGGTATTTTGCAAAGTTTTATTCATTTCTCCTTTTCTCTAACCCCTTTTACCCTGTTTAAAATCTAAAATGAGCGAATGCTTTATTGGCATCAGCCATTCTATGTGTTTCTTCTTTACGTTTAAATGCTCCACCTTCTTCATTATAGGCAGCAATAACTTCCTGTGCTAATTTTTCAGCCATATTTCTACCGCTACGCTGACGAGCAAATTTTATCAGGTTTCTGATACTAATCGCTGTCTTTCTTTTGGGAGAAACTTCCATAGGAACCTGAAAAGTAGCACCACCAATTCGCCTACTTTTAACCTCTACCATAGGCGTAACATTTTCTAATGCTTTTTTCCAAATCTCCAAGGCAGACTTTTCTTTGTCCTTACTTTTTTCTGCAACGATATCCATTGCATCATAAAAAATATTCAACGCAATATTTTTCTTACCATCCATCATCAGGTCGTTAACAAACCTGGTTACTAACGTATCATTATATTTTGGATCCGGTAATATTATCCTCTGTTTTGGTTTTGACTTTCTCATTTCTTTCTAAACTGTTTGCGTTAGTTTATTTCTTTGGTCTTTTAGTTCCATATTTTGAACGTCGTTGTGTTCTTCCTTCTACTCCGGAAGTGTCAAGGGCACCGCGAATAAGGTGATAACGAACACCTGGTAAGTCTTTCACCCTACCTCCTCTAATTAATACAATAGAGTGTTCCTGTAAATTATGACCCTCTCCCGGGATATAAGCATTTACTTCTTTACCATTGGTCAACCTAACCCTGGCAACTTTTCGCATAGCAGAGTTTGGCTTCTTTGGTGTTGTTGTATATACTCGGGTACAAACACCTCTTCTCTGTGGACATGCATCCAAAGCAGGAGCCTTCTTCTTCTCTACAATTTGCTTTCTTCCTTTTCTTACTAACTGCTGTATTGTAGGCATATAGTTAATTATTTAAATTATTTTTTTTACAAAATCGGTTCGCAAAGGTATTCTTTTTTTTTAAAAATCCACAAAATATTTAAATTTATTTCTTAATTTTTAGATACTTCAGAACATTTATCCAAATCACTAAAAATAACCTGAGAAATTTAAAATCCTTTGATTTTTATTGATTTAACCACACAAATTTATTGTCGGAAAATGCCGCAAAATTAAAATCTTTTTTGATAAATCACAAATGATTCGGAATTAAATTATTCAGACCCTCTTATTTAGAAAGATATTAAAGAGCAAATAAAAAAAATCAATCGCTGTATAATATTATACACCATCACTTGTGTGTTGATAAAATTTTACTATTTTTGAAGCCCGTTTATCTATCTTATAATAAATGTGTTGTTTTTAAAAAGTTTATAATAATTATTCATTAAATCTTAAAATACATATGAAAACTTATCAAACGGATAAAATACGGAATATCGTTTTGATTGGAAATGCGGGTTCAGGGAAAACAACCCTGGCCGAAGCGATGCTCTATGAAGGAGGAATAATTGAAAGAAAAGGAAGTATTGATGGACAAAACACTGCTTCTGACTATAATGAAATTGAACATGAAAACCTAAATTCAGTATTTTCCACTGTTTTATATACCGAATTTAATGATCACAAGGTTAATATTATTGATACTCCCGGAGCTGACGATTTTGTTGGAGGGGTTATATCTTCATTTTATGCAGCGGATCAAGCTGTTATGTTAGTTAATGCTCAGCATGGAGTTGAAGTAGGTACCGAAATATTAAGCAGACATTGTGAAAAATATAATAAACCACTAATGTTTGTTTTAAATAAATTAGATCATGAAGGTGCAAATCATGAGAAAGCAATAGAATCATTAAAAACAGCTTTTGGAAATAAAATTGTAGTTATTCAATATCCTCTTTCTACGGGCCCTGATTTTAATGCCATCATTGATGTTTTAACCATGAAAATGTACAAATTCAATGATAAGGGTGAACGAGAAATTCTTGACATTCCTGCTGACCAGAAAGATACAGCCGAAGAATTACATAACACCTTAGTTGAATCAGCCGCAGAAAATGACGAACAATTAATGGAACTGTTTTTTGAGAAAGGTTCGTTGGATGAGAATGAAATGAGAAAAGGTATTTTAGCAGGCTTAATTAACAGAGGAATGTATCCTTTATTTTGTGCTTCTGCAGAAAAAAGTTATGGTATTAAAAGAATTCTGGAGTTTATTACGAATGTAGTGCCATCACCGAACATGATGCCGGCACCGGAAACTACTGATGGAGAAAAGGTTGAATGCAAAGAAGATGCCTCTACCGGTTTGTTTGTTTTTAAAACAGCCAACGAGTCTCATATTGGTGAAATTAATTATTTTAAAGTTTTTTCCGGAAGCATTGCCGAGGGTATGGACTTAACAAACAACAACACATCTACAAAAGAAAGATTTTCTCAATTGTATGCCGTTGCCGGTAAAAACAGAACCAAAGTAGCCAAGATAGTTGCAGGCGATATTGGTGCTGCAGTGAAACTAAAAAATACCAAAACCAATCATACATTATCCGATCCCAAGAAACCATTTAAGTTTCCTGAAATATTATTCCCTGAAGCAAAACACAGAACGGCAATTAAAACACTTAACGAGTCGGATGATGAAAAGTTAGGAGAAGCTTTAACCCGAATACATGAAATTGACCCAACCGTAAAAGTTGAATATTCGAAAGAATTAAAACAAATAATACTATACGGACAAGGTGAGTATCATTTAAATAATATGGTAAAATGGCATCTTGACAATATCTATAAAATTGAAACGGAATTTTATTCAACCAAAATACCCTATCGTGAAACAATTACCAAGGTTGCAGAATCGAGCTACCGACACAAAAAGCAATCCGGAGGTTCAGGCCAGTTTGGTGAAGTACATATGGTTATAGAACCTTACAAAGAAGGTATGCCGGATCCTACCGTTTATAAAGTAGGCGGAAAAGAGATAAAAGTATCTGTAAGAAATAAAGAAGAACACGCATTACCATGGGGCGGCAAATTAATTTATTATAACTGTATTGTTGGGGGAGCCATTGATGCTCGTTTCTTACCTGCAATTTTAAAAGGTATTATGGAGAAAATGGAAGAAGGTCCACTTACCGGTTCTTATGCTCGTGATATCAGAGTTGCTGTATATGATGGTAAAATGCACCCGGTTGATTCAAACGAGATTTCGTTTAAACTTGCCGGTAGGAATGCTTTTAAAGCAGCTTTTAAAAATGCAGGTCCTAAAATTATGGAACCTATTTATGATGTTGAAGTTCTTGTTCCATCAGACAGAATGGGTGATGTAATGAGTGACTTACAAGGAAGAAGAGCCATGATTGAAGGAATGAACAGTGATAAAGGGTTTGAAAAGATTAATGCAAAAGTTCCTTTAGCTGAGCTCAATAAATATTCTACTGCATTAAGTTCATTAACAGGAGGCAGAGCAACCTATACCATGAAATTTGCAAAATATGAGCAAGTTCCAATGGATGTTCAGGAAAAATTAATGAAAGCTTTCGAAGAGCAGGAAGAAGAAGAATAGTGATAATTCTTAATAAAAAATAAAAGGGATGATTCAGTCATCCCTTTTTTAATACCTATATATTTAGTATCTATCATATTTTATCTAAACAACCGGATGATACCAAAAAAATTCCCTCCGGAACTCTCCTCGTCTTCACTCGCATCATTAACGCCGGTATAATTCAGGTTTTTGTTATTATAACTTTTTCTATCCCAACCTATAACCTCTACCGCAAAAAAATAATTCCCGTCGGGGGCTTCACGGTTACTGTTTTTAACAGTGCCATCCCAGCCTTCCCAATCACGGGCATCTCCTTCGAATTGATGGACAACCTGTCCTACCCTGTTAAATATTGTGATTTTAAAATTCCGAATCGATTTAAAATCGGTTAACTGATATACATCATTAATATTATCATTATTGGGAGTGAAAACATTAGGAAATTCGACAGATGTTGGTTCAACAAATATTCCCACAAACATCGAATCCCTGCATCCATAGCTACTTTCACTATTTAACCATGCGGTATATGTTTTCCCCGAATCCGGAGCAGTATAATAATAGGTATGTTCCGGCTGTAATGAAAGGTCTGTGGTAACAATTATGTCTTCATCATTATCTATTAAAGTATCGCCAAAAAAGTAAGTGTACTGGGATCCATTTTCTGATAAATTTTCAAATCGCACTTTTAGCGGGGCTGCGCCGGAAACAGATTCTTCACTTGTTTCCATTACCAACCCATCATCATCAATCGCCGAAATTTTGAATTTAGCATTGGTAGCTACAGCAGTATAATCAACAAAATCATCTGCCTGACAGCCAAAACGATCCGTTATGGTCACATAAAAGGTAGTATTTTCAGTGGGCAAAATAGCTGTGCTGGTATAGGAGTAATTATAATTGCGCAAATTTTCCAGTTCAGGCTCCGAGCTCCAGTTATAAAGCTCTTTCCCATTCTCTAAAAGGTAAGCTGTTCCATCAATTGTATCATAAAAATAAAAATCGGTTTCAAAATTGGTTGGTGCACTTAATTCAAGCAAATCGCAGGCCAAAGGATTTAAAACCTGTATATCAATAGACAGATAGGTATTGTTATATACCCAGACAATATATTGTTGTGTGGTATCTTCTTTTGTCAGCCTTGCTTTATATCCTCCAGATGCCAGGTTCTGAACGGTTGAGCTCACCGAATCAGCAGTAATCGTTATATTTTCACTAATGGGAATAGTGAATGCGGTATCTTCTTCATTATATTTATACCATTCAAAAGCATAACCTCCGATTCCGGAAGAATCGGTTGCCGTTAGCATGCCTCCATTTTCATCATCCGTACAAATCACAAAAATTTTAATGTTTGCATCAAAGGTTGTCGCTTCTGAAAATTCGGCATTTGAGGTAATTTGTGAAAATGCAGAAAAAGCGAAACTAATAAATACCCATGTAAATAGAAATCGAAAAAATCTATACATATATAATATACCTTATAAAAACTACAATAATAACAATTATCTGTTAATAAAATTGTATGATTTAAAATGTTTTTTCGATTGGTTAATTTGCTGTAAGCTAAGTTACCAATATCTAAATCATTTTTGTGAAAAAATACTTTATAGAAGTTTTGGTTCGCCATGATTATGCCATTATTTTTACAGCTTGTAAATTTTCATCTCAAAAAAATACTTAATGATTTATAATTACTTAGATGATTTAAATGATGCACAGAAAAATGCGGTAACCAATTATAAAGGTCCGTCGTTGGTAATTGCCGGAGCCGGTTCTGGAAAAACACGCGTATTAACCTACCGGATAACGCATTTACTGGCACAAGGAATTCCTGCGTATCAAATTTTATCGTTAACATTTACCAATAAGGCTGCTGCAGAGATGAAAAACAGAATTGCCACAATGATTGGAAAAGATGTGGCCAGGAATCTTTGGATGGGAACTTTTCACTCCATCTTTGCAAGAATTCTTAGAGCCGAAGGAGAAATGCTGGGGTATACACCTAATTATACTATTTATGATACCATTGATTCGAAAAATCTGGTAAAAAAAATTATTAAAGAATTAGGATTAGACGATAAAACTTACAAGCCGGCTCAAATTTATGGGCGCATATCCAGCGCAAAAAATAATCTGATTACAGCAAAAGCATACAATAGCAATCAACAAATTCTTATTCAGGATCAAAAAAGCAAACGTCCGCGAATGGGTGAAATTTTTATGATCTACAGCAACAGATGTAAGAAGGCTGATGCAATGGATTTTGATGATTTGTTGCTGAATACCAATATCCTTTTCAGAGATTTTCCTGATATCCTGGAGAAATACCAGCATAAGTTTAAATATATACTGGTAGATGAATACCAGGATACCAATTTTGCACAATATTTAATCATTAAAAAGCTGGCTGAAAAATCAAAGAATGTTTGTGTGGTTGGTGACGACGCCCAAAGTATTTACTCGTTTAGAGGAGCAAAAATTGAAAATATTCTAAATTTTAAAAATGATTATCCAGAATATAGCTTATATAAACTGGAACAAAATTACCGCTCAACCAAAATAATTGTTGATGCTGCAAACAGCCTGATTAAAAAAAACAAAGAACAAATTCCCAAAAAAGTTTATTCTAGAAATGATACCGGAGATAAGATAAAAGTAATTGAGGCCGACACAGATAAAGACGAGGCCTATAAAATTGCAAGAATTATTGAAGATACTATCGCAGAGCGAGATTATGAATATAAAGATTTTGCCATTCTTTATCGGACAAATGCGCAATCGAGAAGCTTTGAGGAAGCATTCCGGAGATTTAATATCCCTTACAAAGTATATGGAAGTATCTCGTTTTACCAGCGTAAAGAGATAAAAGACCTGTTGGCTTATTTTCGCCTGGCGGTTAATAAAAAAGATGATGAAGCTTTATTGCGGATTATCAATTACCCAACCCGTGGAATCGGACAAACCACAATCACTAAAATCGACCACTTTGCCAAACAAAATGAGCTGAATATTTGGGATGTATTGCTGAATATTGAAAAAGTACAATCAGGACTTAACGCGGGGACAAAAAATAAGTTAATACAGTTCAGAACTTTAATCAACAACTTTTCGGAAAACATAAAAAGTTACGATGCTTTTGATGCTGCCACAGAGATAGCCAATGAATCGGGCATCATGAAGGAATTCAAAAATCCACAATCGCATGAGGAGCAAACCCGGCTGGAGAACCTCGAGGAACTGTTAAACGGTATAAAGGAGTATGTCGACAGTAACGACAGTCCTGATATTTTCCCTTCACTGGATAAATTTATGGAGAATGTGGCCTTATTAACCAACCAGGATAATGAAAAAGAAGATGATTTTAATAAAGTTACGATAATGACGATACACTCGGCGAAAGGACTTGAATTTAAACAGGTTTTTCTAGTCGGATTAGAGGAAGATCTGTTTCCTTCGCCCATGTCATCAGGCACACAAAAAGAGCTTGAAGAGGAGCGCAGATTATTTTATGTAGCGTTAACCAGAGCTGAAGAGTCTGCCATCATATCTTTTGCCCACGAAAGGTATAAATGGGGAACTCCAACCTTTTGCCGGCCCAGCCGGTTTATCAGAGAGGTTGATGAACAATACCTGGAATTACCTGAATCGTTTTACGAAGAACCGCAAACTTCTTTTACCGGGGATGATGATATCTTTGAAAACTCATCCAAACCACGATTTGAAAAAAGAAAACCCGGGATAAATGCTACGGTACCTCAAGCCAGTAAAAAATTATTAAAAATAAGTGAAGCCGGGAAAAAAGCGGCTGCCCAAACAGCAAATGATTTTACGCCTGATCATCCGGATTTAATAAAAGAGGGAATGATTGTACGCCACAGCAAGTTTGGGTTAGGCGAAATCCAAAAAATTGAAGGGACAGTACCTAATAAAAAAGCAAAAGTGCTGTTCGAGGGGGTTGGCGAAAAACAACTCTTATTGAAATTTGCCAAATTAAAAATTATTGAATAAAAAAAAATTGTTCTTTATTGTTAAAAAACAATATTCAGGAATAATATATCAGTCAATGGTTTTATCCTTAATCAAAAACACAAAAGGAATAAAATCCTTAAATCTTTGAATGCTAAATCAAAATAGATTATTTTTGCAAAAAATAAATTTAATTATGGAATATAATACAAGCAGAAAGAAGATGGTTTTACCCGAGTATGGAAGGAATATCCAAAAGATGATTGAGCTCACCATAGAAGAGCCCGACAAAGAGAAAAGAAACAAAATGGCGCAAGCAATTATAAATATCATGGGCAATATGAATCCTCACTTAAGAGATATTGCCGACTTTAAGCATAAATTATGGGACCATTTGGCCATTATTTCAGATTTCAATCTGGATATTGACTCGCCCTATGAAACCCCTAAAATTGAAACATTAACGGCAAAACCTGAAAGAGTTCCTTATAACAACAAAAATGCTAAATTTAAGCATTACGGAAAAACCATTGAGAAAATGATTGACTATGCAATAAACATGGAAGATGGTGAACTTAAAGATATCCTGACCCAGCTTATTGCCAATCACATGAAAAAAAGCTACTTAACCTGGAATAAAGAAGCAGTCACCGATGAGCACATTTTTTCTGATTTAAAAGAACTGTCAAACGGAAAATTAGAGATTAATCCAAAAGACACAACACTAACCGAAACAAAAGATATTTTATCCAAAAATAAACGCCGCCGAAGTCAGCGAAAAAAATAAATTATCTTCCCAAATAAGCATCAACATATGAGTTCATTTGTTATTCAAGGAGGGAAAAAACTAAAGGGTAATATTACTCCTCAGGGAGCAAAAAACGAAGCTTTACAAATTATTAGCGCTGTATTGTTAACTCCCGAAAAAGTGACCATTCATAATATTCCCCATATTAGGGATGTAAATAAACTCATCGATTTAATCGAGTCGATTGGTGTAACGGTTGAAAAGCTAAGCGACTCGTCTTATGCTTTTACGGCAAAAGAAGTTGATTTCAATTATTTGCAAACCGAAGAGTATAGAAAAAAATCGATCTCTCTCCGTGGTTCAATTATGATGATTGGCCCACTGCTTGCACGCTTTGGTAAAGGGTATATCCCTAAACCAGGAGGAGATAAAATAGGTCGTCGAAGAGTGGATACTCACTTTATTGGTTTTGAAAAACTGGGTGCCAGATTTGAATTTAGCCATAAAGACAACTCCTATAAAGTAAAAGGGAAAAATTTGCATGGTGCAAAAATGTTACTCGAAGAAGCTTCTGTTACCGGAACAGCCAATATTATCATGACCGCCGTAATGGCTAAAGGGGAAACCGTAATTTACAATGCCGCTTGCGAACCATATATTCAGCAATTATGTAAAATGCTGGTAAACATGGGGGCGAAAATTTCAGGCATTGGTTCTAACCTACTTACCATCGAAGGAGTTAAGGAGTTAAAAGGATGTGAGCACACCATTTTACCTGACATGATTGAAATTGGCAGCTTTATTGGGTTAGCAGCAATGACCGGTTCAGAAATAACCATTAAAAATGTTTCATTCGAAAACCTTGGAATTATACCTACGGCTTTTCGCAGGTTAGGAATCCAGCTTGAAAAATCCAATGATGATATTTATATTCCCGAACATCGCCATTATCAAATAGAAACATTTATTGATGGCTCCATAATGACCATAGCCGATGCACCCTGGCCGGGATTAACACCCGACCTGTTAAGTGTTCTGCTGGTTACAGCTACACAGGCAAAGGGCAGTGTCTTAATCCATCAAAAAATGTTCGAAAGCCGTTTATTTTTTGTCGACAAGTTAATTGATATGGGTGCCCAAATCATTCTTTGTGATCCGCACCGGGCTACAGTCATCGGCCTTGACAATAAGATCCAGCTCAGAGCAACCGATATGACATCACCCGATATTCGTGCCGGAGTTGCCTTATTAATTGCTGCCATGTCAGCTGATGGGGTTAGCACAATCCATAATATCGAGCAAATTGATCGTGGGTACCAGGAAATCGATTCCCGGTTAAATGCTTTAGGAGCTGATATTAAAAGAGTCGACTAAAATTTTTAACTGTTTGCTCGTCGGTTATATACAAAAATCATTTGCCAATATTTCATCTGAAGCTTTTTTGCATGTGTCAAATTGGCGCAAAACACTTTTTGGCAAAATGTTTGTTTACTAATGTTAAATCTGAAATAAAGTAGAAAAAATATACAGCAATGGGAAAACAAAGAAAAAAAGAAAAAAAGGAGAACGAAAAAGATATGTCGCAAGCAGAACAAAAAATAAATTCAGATCAAAAGGAAGAATCAAATTCTGAAAAAGAAGAAGTTAAAGATAACCTCGAGCAGGAAAAAGATAAAAAAGGTGATGCAGAAGAAAAAGAAGCATCAAAAAAAGAGAAGTCAGACAAAGAAAAACTGGAAGAGCTGAACGACAAATATCTACGTTTGGCCGCCGAATATGATAATTACCGGCGAAGAACATTAAAAGAAAAAATGGAACTTAGTAAGGTTGCGGGTGAAGATATTTTAGTGAATATTCTTCCGGTAATGGATGATTTTGAACGAGGTTTGGAAACTATTGATAAAGCTAAAGAAGTAGATGCTATTAAAGAAGGAATACATTTAATTTACAACAAATTTAAAGAGTTTCTGAAACAACGTGGAGTAAAAGCAATAGAAGCTAAAGAAAAAGAATTCGATACTGATCTTCACGAAGCAGTGACCAAAATACCTGCTCCAAAAGAAGAATTAAAAGGGAAAGTAGTTGATGTAATTGAAAAAGGGTATTTATTAAATGATAAAGTTATCCGGTACGCCAAAGTAGTGATTGGTGAATAAAAATTTTTGAAAAAAGAAGATATGTCTACAAAACAAGATTATTACGAGGTTTTAGGAATTTCGAAGAGCGCAAGCCAGGATGAGATAAAAAAAGCATACCGAAAGCAAGCATTAAAATATCACCCCGATAAAAATCCCGGTGATAATGAAGCAGAAAGCAAATTTAAAGAAGCTGCAGAAGCATATGAAGTATTAAGAGATCCGGATAAACGTAGCCGTTATGATCGTTTTGGACATGCCGGTGTTGGTGGAGCTGCTGGCAACGGATTCGGTGGCGGCGGAATGACCATGGAAGATATTTTTGAAAATTTTGGAGATATCTTCGGAAGTGCTTTTGGCGGATCTTTTGGCGGGTTTAGCGGATTTGGTGGGTTTGGCGGATCACGTCAACGATCACGAAGAGTTAATAAAGGTTCCAACTTAAGAGTAAAAGTTACACTTACCTTAAAAGATATTGCCCATGGGGTTACCAAAAAGTTAAAAGTGAATAAGTATACAGCCTGTGATGCTTGTGACGGAACAGGGGCAAAAGATGCATCATCTTACAGTACTTGTTCTACCTGTAGAGGTACCGGACAGGTAACAAAAGTTACCAATACATTTTTAGGTCAGATGCAAACCACATCAACGTGTCATGCTTGTGGTGGCGAAGGTAAAGTTATCACCAGTAAATGTACAACATGTCATGGCGAAGGAATTATAAAAGGAACCGAAGTAATCTCTATTGAAATACCACCAGGTGTTGGCGAAGGAATGCAATTAAACGTAAGTGGAAAAGGAAATGCTGCAAGACGAGGGGGTATGAATGGTGATCTGATAGTTCTTATTCAGGAAGAAAAACATCCCGAATTAGTTCGCGACGGACATGATTTAATTTACGGACTATATTTGAACTTTGCACAGGCTTCACTCGGCGAAACGGTTCAAGTTCCAACCGTTGACGGAAAAGTAAAAATAAAAATTGAACCAGGTACACAGCCCGGGAAAATCCTACGATTAAAAGGAAAAGGATTGCCCGAAATAAATGGTTACGGAAAAGGTGACTTATTGGTTAATATCAATGTGTGGATACCAAAAGAACTATCGAAAGATGAACAAAAAATGGTTGAACAATTAGGGAAATCTGAGAATTTTGAACCCAATCCTAATGCCAACGACAAAACTTTTTTCGAAAAAATGAAAAATATCTTTGAGTAAATAAGAAACCTGGTTTTATTATAAAGCAAAGGACCCTGTCATAACAATTTATGGCAGGGTTTTATATTTACTTTTATTTGTCAATTTTAGTTCATAATTTTTTTAGTGAATCAATACATTAATTTGTTCATCAATTCTTCCAGTTAAATTTCTATAATCTTGATTTTCACCAACCAATTTTGTATATTATACTGACATTAAAACCGTTAAAATTATGAGAACAATAATCTTTTTCATCGTTTTTATCGTTGGTATTTTTTTTATTAACTCAATATCTGCTCAGGAAAATAAAAAAGATTCAACCAGCGTCGAGATAAATTCTGAAGACAGTACTGAGTATGAATTATTGGTATTTGATGCAGGATTTGAGAATTACCTGGCTACGATTCCTCATCCAAAGGATTTCTATTCAAACGAGTATTATCGAAGTTGGAACATCCAATATTGTAACGAATGGAACAGAAGACATCAGAATCCGTTTAGATACGGAGATTTCTATGAAACACAAATCAACTATGACCCATCTGTTGATTATGGGATTGATCTGAATTATAAACTGTATTATTATTTTCAATATATCGAAGATAAATATGGTATTGTATTGATAAGGAGGAAAGGGAAATAAAGGGGTTTATTGTTTTTACCGCTATGATACGAAGACGCTAATATTCTTTTTTGTAAAATGATAAATTTGTAAATTCCTTTTACATGCCTACTTTTTTGGAACTTTGACTGGCAAGGGGAATGTATTTGTATTCCATGATTCTTGCATCTTGTCACATCTATCTTGTGTCTTGTTTCTGTGGATTGTAACCTGACAACTTCCATTTGCGCTTAGGAAAGAAAATTGCTTCCTGCAACTGCCTCCTGTTGCTTTTAATTATCTATCGCTAAGTCGCTAAAACAAAAAAACTCACATTATAATCTCTGTGATAATCAGCATTAGAGGTGTATTCAGTTTACTGAATCTGTGTTCTATTCCTCACCGCTAACATGCCATTCGGCAGGCAGGGACACGAAGACGCAAAAAGACTTATTTATATTATCTGAGTAAATTAGTTTTTAATGTTTTAAATCTGTGTTCCATTCCTGTTTCCTAAAACCTGCTTGCTGCCACTGTTGTCTGCAGCTTTTTACTCAACAATCCACCTAACCAATTTCATTTTGAATTTTGTATAGGGCTTGTATTTTAAGAATGGCTCAAACCACAACCCTTTATACAAAATACTTTTATGATGACTAAAAACATCAAATCCGGCTTTCCCATGATAATCACCCATTCCGCTATATCCTACACCACCAAAAGGTAGCTTCGGATTAGAAAGGTGCATAATAGTATCGTTTACACAACCCCCACCAAAGGAAATTTCATTGATTATTTTCTTTCTAATTTTTGATTTGTTTGTAAAAATATAAAGCGACAAGGGTTTGGAAAGTTTCCTAACCTGAACAATTGCCTCATCAACATTTTTAAATTCGATGACCGGAAGAATGGGGCCAAAAATCTCCTCTTCCATCACTTTATCATCAAAGGTAACATTGTGAAGAATGGTAGGACTAATAAACAAATTTTCTTCATCCATT